>JBKPSD010000042.1:0-42419 GCA_046734935.1 Nitrospirota bacterium | reverse complement strand
TCATCATACGGATCGAGGACGATCACACGACCCTGAAGGGTCGTCGGCTTGCTCATGTCCCCCCACTCGAAACGCTCCTGAAACGATTCGATCGCCATGGCCGTCGAGGCGATCGAAACGACCAGCGCAACGGCGGCCGCGAGCGCCCAGCCTTTCATATGAAACTTCATAATCGCATCCTCCTTCAACAGTATGAAAATATGAAATCTCCTCAGAAATTTAATCACCCTTCAAGAGCTTGAATCCGGTGATCGTCCGGCCATCGAGGCTTACTTCCATGGCTACCAGTTCCTGAGAAGCCTTGATGATCTGGTCCATCAATGCCTTGTCCTTCACAGCCAGACGAACCGTCGTGGCGGCATGATACCAGCCCGCGTAGGGATTATTCTTTTCCGTCCCGCCGGTGAAGCCCCAGGCGCAGCAGACGAACAACGGATCGGGCGGCTTCACATCGAGGTCGGTCGAGGAACGGCCGGCAGGATTCCCGGAGGCTGGTTCACCGGTGTTCCAATATTGGATTCCGAAGAGGAGTTCGTTGTCGGGATTATCGGCCCACTGTGACCACACACGACCCTTGAGAGTCTTGGTCGATTCACTCTTGAGCGGCTTTCCTCCGACAATCTGATCAGCCGGACCGGATGGGCCGCCCGGCGCATCAGCGGCGGCGACAAAGTCAGCCGTCAGCAAGCCGAGCACAGAGCACACTGCAACTGCGGCTAGAAGTACGACCCTTTTCATACCAAATCCCTCCTTCATAAAAATGACCAGCGCATAACTAAAAAACGATTCGTTTGAGTACGATGAATAGAGACGAGTCAGCGTCAGGAGAGCGTGTTGTCACCTCCTTGTTATCGGCTCTCTGCGCCGAATTCGCCGGTGAAAGAGTCTTCAAGTAAAAACGCGGCCATGGTACTGAAAAAACTAAAACCGAGTCAAGGAAATGTTTGACCTGTGGATATCTCGAAACAATGTATTAATTCACGTTCAATTTCAATGCGTTGCGAAATATGCGCCTATTTGCCATCGATGCTGCGTTGCTTCGGATTTTTAGATTCTATTAGAAAGTTCTCATCTATAGGCCTGCAGGGCGCGAGCCGAGACCGGACCCAAGCCGGTAATCGCCAAGTGGTGCATTCCGAAAAGTTCGCGCCCGACTTGCGAAACCTGGTCGACCGTGACGCCGTCGATATGCTTCAACATTTCTTCAAGCGATGTACGGGTGCCATAGATGAGTTCATCCTTTGCCAGCTTGCTCATCCGGCTATGCGAACTTTCAAGGCTGAGCATCAGGCTGCCCTTCATCTGGTTTTTGGCTCGGTCAAGTTCTTTTCGTTCGATACCATGCCGGCTGATGCGCCTGATCTCTCGGCACACGAGGTCGACCACACGTTCAACTTCCTTCGGTCTCGTCGCCGCATACACCGTGATGGTGCCGATGTCCGAGTAGCCCGAAAGGAACGAATAAATCGAATAGACCAACCCGCGCTTCTCACGGACTTCCTGGAACAACCGCGAACTCATGCTTCCGCCCAACACACTGTTCAATGTGTAGGCGGCATAGCGGTCCCGATGACCGGCGGCGACCCCTTTTAACCCGAGACAGAGATGCACTTGCTCCAGGGGTTTTCGTCTGACGAGCACGCCTCCGTGGACTGCCGGCGGACGGCGAGCCGGGCGTGAGACGGCGTTCAACGGCTTCTTCTTTCCAAAGAACCGCGCAACCAGACGCTCGAGAGCGGCCTGTTCAAAATTGCCGGCGATCGCGATGACGATCTCACTGGGATCGTAGTGCGCATCGATGTAGCCCAGGAGATCCGGCCGTTTGAGGCTCTGAATGGTTTCTTCCCGGCCCAAGATCGACCGACCAAGCGGATGGCGGCCCAACACCTGTCCCGTGTGCAACTCTTGGACGAGGTCCTCGGGATCATCCTGCACCATACGGATTTCCTCCAGGACGACCTGCTTCTCCTTTTCAACCTCCTTGGAATCAAAACGGGAGTGATGAAAAAGGTCCGCGAGTAATTCGAGCGCCTGATGGAGCTGCTGATCGAGGACCTTAACGTAAAAGGTCGTCGTCTCGCGGGTGGTAAAGGCATTCATCTCGCCCCCAAGACCGTCGATCTCACGCGAAATCTCGGTGGCGGACCGCGAGCGCGTTCCCTTGAAGAACATATGCTCGATGAAATGAGAGTAGCCGGCCTGCGCGGGTTGTTCGTCGCGCGATCCGGTATTGACCCAGATACCGACTGTGACCGACTTGAGCGTCGGGATGCGCTCAATCACGACGCGCATTCCATTGTCCAGCACGAGCTTACGGTACAAGATGCTTACCCGGGTGTCTGCTCTTTGGTGCCTGCGCCGGTGGGCGCCGGCATGGTTTCTTTGCGGCTGAGGCGAATCTTGCCTTGCCGGTCGACTTCGAGCACCTTGACGAGAATCTGATCGCCCTCGGAGACTTCGTCGGACACGGATTTGACGCGGTGATGCGCCAACTGGCTAATGTGGACTAGCCCATCGGTTCCCGGCAGCACTTCCACGAATGCACCGAAGTCCATGATCTTCCGCACGGTCCCCAGATAGGTCTTGCCGACCTCAACCTCTTCGACAATGCGATTGACCATCTCCTTGGCCTTATCGAGTGAAGCGCTGTCGACGGACGCGATGGTGACGACGCCGGTATCTTCGATATTGATCTTGACGCCGCAATCCTGCTGAATGCCGCGAATGGTTTTTCCGCCCGGACCGATAACCTCGCGAATTTTGTCCTGCTTCACCTTCATCGTGTAAATGCGCGGCGCGAACGCCGACATATTCGTCCTCGGCGCTTCGAGGGCTTTTTGCATGCAGCCAAGAATGTGCAAGCGTCCGGCCTTCGCCTGCTCCAACGCCTGATGCATCAGGGCCGGCGTAATGCCGCCGATCTTGATGTCCATCTGCAGCGCCGTGACGCCGCGCCTTGTGCCGCACACCTTGAAATCCATGTCGCCGAGATGATCTTCCAATCCGAGAATGTCCGACAAGATCATGACGCGTTCCTGCTCTTTGATCAGTCCCATGGCGATTCCCGCCACCGGCTCTTTGATGGGCACGCCGGCATCCATCATGGCCAACGTCCCTCCGCACACCGTCGCCATGGACGATGAGCCGTTAGATTCAAGGATGTCGGAAACAATCCGTAACGTGTAAGGGAATTGGTCCTTCGTCGGAATGACCGGCTTCAAGGCTCGCTCCGCCAGTGCACCATGCCCGACTTCCCGGCGGCCCGGAGAACGAAGCGGTCTGGCCTCCCCGACGCTGAAGGGCGGAAAATTATAATGGAGCATGAACGTGCGGGTGTATTCGCCCTCCAGGGCGTCGATCCGTTGCTCGTCATCGGTCGTTCCCAAGGTGACGACCGCCAGGCTCTGCGTTTCGCCACGTGTAAACAATGCCGACCCGTGAGTACGCGGAAGGACGCCGACCTCGGAGGTAATGGGCCGAATGTCGGCCGGTCCCCGGCCGTCGGCCCGTGATCCTTTTTCGAGAATCATGTTCCGGACTTCGGTGTATTCCAATCCATGAAACACAATTTTGACATGGCGTTCTCGATTCGGATCCTCCGGCTGCTTGAGCTTATCGATCGCATCCTTGAGGATTAAGTCCAGTCGTTCTTGCCGAGCGGTCTTGTTGGGAATCATAATCGCGTCTCGGATGCCTTGCGCCACATGGGCTTTGACCTGCGTCGCCAATTCCGGCGCGATTTCTTCCGTCGCAACCGCACGCTTTGCTTTGTTTCCCGACAACACGCGCAGCTCGTTGATTTTGGCCACAATCTTCTTGATCTCCGCGTGCGCAAGCTCGATCGCCTCCAGCATGGTCGCTTCCGGGAGCTCGTTGGCTCCGGCCTCGACCATCATGACGGCATCGGCGGTTCCGGCCACCACTAAATCCAACTCACTGCTCTTCAGCATTTCGAGATCAGGATTCACGACGAATCGGCCGTTGACCCGCCCGATCTTGATGCCGGCGATAGGGCCGAGGAATGGAATGTTCGATACCGCGAGTGCCGCCGACGCGGCCGTGATCCCGATCACATCAGAGGAGCCTGTTCTGTCCGACGACAGCACAGCCGCAATGACCTGCGTCTCGAAGTAATAGCCTTCCGGGAACAAGGGGCGAAGCGGCCGGTCGATCAGGCGGCTGGTCAGCACTTCCTTTTCCGAAGGCCGGCCTTCACGCTTGAAGTACCCTCCGGGAATTTTTCCGGCGGCATAGGCCTTCTCCTGATAATCGACGGTCAGCGGAAGAAAATCGACCCCTGGTTTGGCATTTTGCGACGCCACTGCGGTGGCGAGAACGACGGTGTCTCCGTATGAGGCCCAAATTGAACCGTCCGCCTGTTTGGCGACGCGGCCCGTCTCCAGCCTGAGTGTCCGGCCGGCGACGTCAAGTTCAACGACGTGTGCCATCTATGGTCTCCTCTGTTTGTGCCCCACAGATGCCCACAGAGATATGCTCCGACCCTCCCACGCACGTTGAGGAAGTAAAAGAGCGCATCTCAGTGTTCACCTGTGCGACGGTGGCCTGCTGCCGACGCATGCGACAGCAGGTTCGTTGGATTACTTCCGAATGCCTAACCGCTCGATGACCGCCCGGTACCGGGCGTCGTCTATGTCGCGAAGATAGTCCAACAGCCGGCGGCGACGCCCGACCAGCTGCAGCAAACCCCGCCGGGAATGATGATCCTTCTTATGGAGCTTGAAATGCTCGGTCAAATACGTGATCCGGTTGGTCAGCACGGCAATCTGCACTTCCGGCGACCCGGAATCGTTGTCATGCTGCCGATACCGCTTGATCAACTCCGCTTTTGCGTCCTTCAACAAGGCCATGATGAATTCTCCCCTTCTTTTTTCTCCGTCTGCGACACCGACTCAGCCACAAACACTTTCTCGATCGCAATGCTTCCAAAGGGCGGCTCGGACAGCCGTCCTACGGCCAACAACCGCCCCGCGCCGTCATGGATGCGAACAGGGCCCGCTTGAGGCTGTCCGGGACCATCAGCCATCGCAACAACGTTCGACCATGCTACCGGGGCTCCGTGGCAGACGCGTTCGGCCGCGCATCCGTCCACGACGAGGCCGGGAAGCGCCTTCAAAACCTCATCCAACGACCACACGCAACCGGAGAGACTGCCGATAGTATAACGATCGATGATCTCGTCCACCGTGAGAGCGCGATTCAGCGTGAGCGGCCCCACGCGTGTTCTTTCCAAGGCGCGCAGATGGCCGCCGACTCCCAAAACGTTGCCGATGTCGGCGCACAGGGTCCTGATGTACGTCCCTTTTGAACACACGACCCGCAGCGTCACATCGGGACCAGCGATGTCGAGGACGTCCAACCCATGGATGACAACCGTCCGGGCGTTGCGCGTAATGGTTTTCCCCGCGCGGGCCGAGCGGTAGAGGGGGACGCCCTTGATTTTGACCGCCGAATACATCGGCGGGACCTGCTGAATTTGTCCTCGGAACCGATCCACCGCTTCCCGGATCATGTCGGAAGTGAGGTCGTCCGTGGGCTTGCGCTCGAGAACGGCTCCCGTAGCATCCAGCGTATCCGTGGTCTGCCCCAACCGGAGGTGCGCCCGGTACTCCTTGTCCCATTCGACGAGGTACTCGGCGATGCGCGTCGCCTTCCCGATGAGCAGAGGGAGGAGGCCGGTCGCAGCCGGATCCAGCGTACCGGCATGGCCGACTTTAGTCCCGCCGCACAACCGCCGAACCTTGGCCACAACGTCGTGGGACGTCCATCCGGCTTCCTTATTCACGGCAAGGAGGCCGTCTGTGACTTCGCATTTTGCCACCGCGGCAGTCATTGCGTGACTACACCCTAGGACCGATCTTGCTCCGGCCCGGCATCCGTTTTATCCTGAATTTCATCCAGCAACTGTAAAATACGATCGCCGCGAGGCCCGCTGACGTCTTTGACGAACACCACTTCGGGCAGATAGCGCAACGTCAGACGACGCCCGAGTTCGCTTCTCACGAAGCCGCTCGCCTTGCTCAGCCCCGCAAACACGTCCTTCGTTTCGGCTTCACTGCCGAGCGCCGTGACGAATACCCGGGCGATGCGCAAGTCACTGGTGAGTTCCACATCAGTCACCGTCACCGATCGCACTCGGGGATCCTTGATTTTCCGCATGAGGATATCGGCAACCTCCATGCGAATCTGATCGGCCACGCGCTCCGCTCGACTGTATCCCGTTTTCGCCATCGCCCAGCCCCCTTTGACGCCCGGCCGTTGCGCGACCAGCCGTGGCAGACCTTCATAACAACTCGATTCGAGACTGGACGATCTCGACCACCGGATGACTTCTCACCAGATTCAGCGCCTGATCCATCACTTGATTCACGTGTCGGCCGTCGTTCGCGACACAGGCCATGGCCAGCACCGCCTTCTGCCACAACTCCTGCGCCTCGACCTCGGCGACTGAGAGATTGAACTTTTGGCGGAGACGCTCTTTCAGACTCGACAGGACCTGCCGCTTGTCTTTCAACGATTGACTGTCGGCGATGAAGAGCTCAATCCTGCAGAGTCCAACAATCACGCTCACGATGCGACCGCATGACGCCTGCCGCAGCTACAGTGGCGCCCGCCCGCCTCGAGGTCACAGTTTCGCCGCAATCTTGTCGATGGCATAGGCTTCGATAACGTCGCCGGTCTTGATATCGCTGAAATTCTCGACGCCGATGCCGCACTCGTATCCCTGCTGGACCTCCCGGACATCGTCCTTGAAGCGTCGCAGCGACCCCAATTTCCCCTGATAGACCACCACATTGTCACGGATCACCCGGACGCCCGCGCTTGCCCGGGAAATGGTGCCGTCGATCACGTATGAACCTGCAATGGTGCCCGCCTTGGACACCGAGAAGACCTGACGGACCTCTGCCCGCCCGAGCACCCGCTCTTTGAGCGTCGGCTCGAGCAAGCCCTCCATCGCGGCTTTGATATCGTTCAATGCGTCATAAATAATCGTGTAGAGCCTGACGTCGACGTGTTCCTTCTCGGCAAGATCGGACGCCTTCGGTTCTGGCCTGATGTTAAATCCAATGATAATCGCGTTGGACGCCGCCGCCAGAAGCACGTCGGATTCCGTGATGCCGCCGACACCATTGTGGATCACACGAATCTTGACGACGTCGGTCGGAAGCTTTTCAATGGCCGCGGCGAGGGCTTCAGAGGACCCTTGAACGTCGGCCTTGATGACCAGCGCCAATTCCTTCACGGACCCTTCCTGAATCTTGGCGAACAGATCGTCGAGCGAAACCTTGCCGGCTCCGGCCAATTCCGCCGCGCGCTGCTTCCGAGACCGGTCTTCCGCGATCTCGCGGGCAATGCGTTCGTCCTTCACAGATTGAAACACGTCGCCGGCGGAGGGGACGCCGGGCAGCCCAATCACCTCCACAGGGACGGAAGGACCGGCCTGCTGCACCTTGGCGCCGGTATGACCGATCAACGCGCGCACCTTGCCGCTGAAAGCCCCCACGACAAACACGTCACCGACACGGAGTGTGCCGTTTTGCACCAGGACCGTCGCCACGGGACCGCGGCCGCGTTCGAGTTTGGCCTCGACGACAGCCCCTCGGGCGAGCTGGTGCGGGTCCGCCTTCAATTCCAAAACTTCTGCTTGGAGCAAAATCATCTCGAGCAGCTGATCCAGGCCGGTCTTTTGCTTGGCCGACACTTCGACCATGATGGTGTCTCCGCCCCACGCCTCGGAAATCAGCCCATGCTCCGAGAGAGCATTGCGTACGCGGTCGGGATTGGCATTCGGCTTATCCATCTTGTTCATGGCAACGATCAGCGGAACGCCCGCCGCCTTGGCGTGGTGGATGGCTTCCACGGTCTGGGGCATGACACCGTCATCCGCAGCGACAACCAGAACCACGATGTCCGTGACTTTCGCGCCGCGTGCGCGCATGGCCGTAAACGCCTCGTGACCGGGCGTATCGAGAAACGTCACTTGCTTTGCATGAACGGTCACCGTGTAGGCGCCGATGTGCTGCGTAATGCCTCCGGCTTCCCCCTCCGCCACCTTGGTCTCACGAATCGCGTCCAGCAACGACGTCTTGCCGTGGTCGACATGTCCCATGATCGTGACCACCGGAGGTCGTGGCTCGGGTCGGATTTCACCTTGCGTCTGCGTGATGTCTTCGAGCAAGTCTTCACCCGCCTTCTCCACTGAGATTTCAACTTTGACGCCGGCCTCTTCGGCGAGCATGGACGCCGCCTCGACATGCATCGGCTGGTTGAACGTCAGCATCTGACCCATATCCATGAGCTTGCGCACGATATCCGCAGGGCGCTGGCCAATCACCTCGGCGAATTCTTTTACAGTCATGCCCGGAGTCAGCTTGACGCTCTTCTTTCGCGGCTTGGTAATTTCCGCCGGAGTGCTGTGATGAACATGCTTGCTTCGGTCGTCCCGACGCTGGACGGGGATCGCCCGGAGATCCTGCCACCGGGCCGCGTCCTCGCGCACCCGCACTTCGTCTTCTTCCCGCGGCCTTCCGGGCTTCCGAACTTTCTTCAGCTTGTCCTTCAGAGCTTCGGTCTGTAGCTCTTCGAGCACCTTTTTCTTGCCGGACAGCGCGTCGGGAGCCGCGGGCGCAGCAGGCTTCGCCGCGATGGGGGGCGCCTCGGCCGGAGCCGCAGGAGGGACCGGGACATGGGGTTCGTGCCGAACGGCAGGAGCTTCCACCGGAACATGGAGTGATGCGGCCGCCGGCTGGGCGACTTCCACGGAATGCGCGACAAGCGGTTCGTGCCCCAACGGAGCCGGTTCCTCCGAAGGCGGCTCATCGACGCGCTTTCGCTTGATGAGAATACGGCGCTTGTCCGGCTTCGCTTCCTCGGTGTGAGCGTGCGGACCGCCGCCTTTGGCTCCGGGCGGATGGTGGCCACCTCCATCGGCATCCCCCTGCTTGACCTGGCGTCCGGCATCGGGCTTGTTCGCCGCTTTCTGTTTCGGCGCCAATTTATCCAGGGCTTTCTGCACGGCGTCCGGTTCGAGCGCACTGCTGTGCGAGGCCACGGCGATTCCCAACCGCTTGAGTTCAGGGATCAAATCCCGATTCTCCATCCCAAGCTGCTTGGCGAGTTCATAGACGCGCATACAGTAAATGGTTACCCTTCCGCCTCTTGCTGGGCCTTTTCCTGTTGGCGGGCCTCCTCCTGCTGCCTTTGGGCTTCGGCCTCTTCGGCGAGGGCGGCCTTAATTTCCTTATCCCGTTCGGCCTTCTCTTTTTCATATTCCGTGGCGCTGATGATGTCGATTTTCCACCCCGTCAACCGGGCAGCCAGCCTCACGTTCTGTCCGTTCTTCCCGATGGCAAGGGACAATTGCGAATCGGCCACGACGACGAGAGCCGATTTCTTCTCTTCATCGACGCCTACCTTTTCGATAGTAGCGGGATTTAGCGCTTCTGCGATAAACACGCGCGGATCGGAGGTCCATGTAATGATGTCGATCTTCTCGCCGCGCAGCTCGCGCACAACAGCCTGGACCCGCGAGCCCTTGATGCCCACGCAAGCACCGACAGGATCGACGGCCTTTTCACGGGAGGTCACAGCGATCTTCGTCCGGTCCCCTGGCTCACGAACGACCGCCTTGATTTCGACGATCTTCTCCATGACCTCTGGCACTTCCAACTCGAACAATTTCGATACGAATTGCGGATGGCTCCGAGTGAGGATGACCTGGACGTCCTTGGGCGTGCGACGCACCTCCAACAGCATGGCTTTTACGCGGTCGCCGCGGCGATAGGTTTCACGCGGGATCTGCTCCTGGATCGGAAGAATGGCCTCTGTCTTGCCGAGATCGACAAGGTAATTACGACGCTCCATGCCGAGGATGATGCCGTTGACGAGATCGCCCTGCCTGGTCGAGTACTCCTTTTGAACGGCTTCCCATTCCGCCTCTCGAACTTTTTGAAAAATGACCTGTTTGGCCGTCTGTGCCGCAATGCGACCCAGTTCGTCCATTTCGATGAGCGATCCGATTTCATCTCCGATTTCCGCCTCGCTGTCGTAGGCGCGGGCTTCCTTCAATGAAATTTCGGCTTTGGGATTGCTGACCGCCTCGACGATGATCTTCTTCGAGACCACGGATATTTCGCCGGTCTTCGAGTCGATCTCGACCTGGATATTCTCAGCCTGGCCGAACCGCTTTTTGGCGGCGGTCTGCAAGGCTGCTTCAATGGCACCAATCACTTTGGTTTTATCGATACCCTTTTGCCGGCCGATCTCGTCAATGACGGAGATGAGTTCTCGGTTCATGGTTGGCTCTCCACTTGCGTGCCTCCGATGCTTACCACGTCACCACTCGCTTTGCCTCGCCGATCACCCTCTGTTCGAGCGTCACGGTCCTCGACGGGACAGCGTCACTTACCTCCAGAGTGACGGAATCCTCCGTCACGCCGGTCAATGTTCCCACCACACGCCATTGTCCGGCAAGTGGCTCCTTCAGCTTCAGCGTCACACGCTTTCCGATGGCCCGGCGATAATCCTGAATCCGTTTGAAGGGGCGATCCAGACCCGGGGAGGAGACTTCAAGCGTATAGGCGTGAGGGAAAGGGTCAGCCACGTCGAGGGCGGGACCAAGCGCCTTATGTGCGCGCTCGCAATCGTCCAGCGTCACGCCTTCCGGTTTATCGATGAAGACCCGTATGACAGAACGAGACCCCTGCCCCACACAGACGACATCCGCCAATTCCAGGCCCAACGTCCATAAGATGGGGGAGACTGTCTCGCTAATGCGGTCGACGACCGATCGGGACTCCTTCACCAACACCCCTGGCCCCGCTTCTGTAAACGCAAACAAAAAGTGGGCCTGAGCCCACTTTGCGAAGGTCGCACCTTAACATGCCAACAGAGCCAAAGCAAGGGGCCCGCTATCCCGTCTGCTGCATAAACCGCTTCGCGAGCTGCCGGGTGACCGGACCGGGTTCCCCGCTGCCGATCGGCTTTCCGTCGATTCGAACAACCGGCAGCACTTCAACCGTCGTTCCGGTCAAAAAGACTTCAGGCGCCCCGAAAAGCTTCTCACGCGAAGGATATTGTTCGTGGACCTCCAATCCCTCCTGCCTGGCTAACCGGAGAACCACCTCCCGGGTTACGCCCGAGAGAATACGCGGTCCTTCGGGAGCAGTCATCAACGTGCGGTTATCGACAATGATCACGTTACTGACCGATCCTTCAGTGACTTCCCCATTCTTCACAAGAATGGCCTCGAAGGCCCCGGCTTCCTTTGCCTGTTGTCGGGCAAGCACGTTTGGCAGCAGATTGAGGCTTTTGATGTCGCAACGCCCCCACCGGACGTCATCGAGAGTGATGGCGTCGACCCCCGCCGTTTGCACCGCCGGGGAAAGGGGATGCAGCTCCCGAATCGTCATCACGACGGTCGGCTCTAACTGCGGAGCATAGGCGTGATCGCGAGGGGCAACCCCTCTCGTGATTTGCACATAGATTTTGGATTCAGTGAAGGCGGCCAGGCGCAGGCCCTCCTCCATGTAGCCGGTCCAACGCTCGAGCGAATAAGGCTGGCGCAGCCCGATGGCTTCGGCGCTTCGGTTCAAGCGGGCAAGATGGGCGTGCAACATGAAGGGACGGCCTCGATACGTGCGGATGACTTCGTAGACGCCGTCGCCGAATTGGAACCCGCGGTCCTCGATCGACACCGAAGCGCCGGCGAGAGGCAGAAACCGCCCGTTGACAAATGCCATTTCTCCCATGGTCAGCCGTTCCTTTCCGCCGAGACGGTGATATGAAATACCCGGCGGTCTTCGGCCGTAAACTTCCAACCCATCCGCTTTTCGAACACGACGTCGAACACGCCCGGCTTGATGGCTTTGAACTCGAAGGTCCGTTGCCCATTGTCGACCGCATTGTTGCCGGCGACGCGCAGATAGTCGTCGCCGAGCAACGCCAACGCGGACGGATCATAGGTGGGAATCCACAGCTCCCCTCTTGTCCGATCTTCCCAGAGGCGAATCTCAATAGAGTGATCGAGCGCGACGGCGATCGCTCTGTCCTGGCCGTACGATTCGGCTCTCACGTCGCGCATCGCTTCCCCGTCAACTCTTTCGGCGAGGGCCGACATAAATATCGCTGCCCTCGACACGAACGTCGTAGCTCCCTACGCAATAACCGCCTCCATCGGTGCCTTGGCCGTTTCGAATGTCGAACGCCAGGTCATGCCATGGACAGGACACGACGAATCCCTTTACCCGGCCCTCGCTTAACGGCCCTCCTTCGTGAGGACACAGATTGTGAATCGCGTAAATCTTCCCGTCGACGTTGAATAGCGCAATCGTGCGATTGTCGAGGGTCACGACTTTGGATTGTCCCGGGCGAACGTCGTCGACTTTGGCGACGGCTTGAAACCCCTCAATGGCCACGTCTTTGTTGCTCCTGGAAATGGCTTCGCTTTCACATGCGAAGCGTGTATTTCAGTTCCTCACCGACTTCGAGACCCGTCCGCTTCACGAAACCCGCTGCAGTTTGAATCAAGTACCGTACTGACGAAGACTCAGATCCATGCCAGGGACAGGTCTCCGCGTGACAAGGAGGAACGTTTTCGGCGATGGAAACGATGTGCCGACTTTCATCCACCCAGATCATGTCAACGGGAAACCGATACGCTTTGGTCGTCACACGATGCGGACCGGTCGATTCGAAGATATAGATCATTCCCCCGTCGGGAGGCAATGCGTCGTGAAACGCCATGCCGAAGAGCAACTTCTCCGGCGTGTCAGCCACTTCGGCCTCGAGTTGTACGCCGTTCGGAAAGGCAACAATGATCGTCTTTCCTTCCTCCCGCGGCACGAGAAACATCGACACACTCATCAGCAGGATGGCCAGCAGCGCCATCATGATGATCCGCTTTTTTTTGTCCACCGATGAAGGCTGCGCTGCCATCAAAACACCGCTGTCAGGCAAGAGCCAATCTGGGCCCAAAGGCCCATGAAATCAGCGAATCTAGGCCTTCTTATCCGACGCCGTTTTATTGACTTGGAAAAGAGCGGCAGACTAGAATGACGCCTTATTACGCCACGCACTATGTCGTGGCATCGCAATTTTTGTCAACCGGTTCGTAGCGTTGTAGTGAGAGGAGGCAAGGGTCATGGCACTGCTGATTACCGACGAATGCATCTCCTGTGGAGCCTGCCTACCCGAATGTCCGAACGAGGCGATTTTCGAAACTCGCAGCGATGCGGAAACGAAGGGTAACCATGTAGGCGATGGCCAGGGGGTTGGCGATAATATATATGTGATTACCCATGACCGTTGCACGGAATGCGTCGGCCACTTCGATGAACCGCAATGCGCGGCCGTCTGCCCGGTCGACAATTGCTGCATTGCAGATCCTGCCTATCCGGAGACGACGGACGTCCTCCTGGACAAGGCCCGCAAACTGAACCCTGACAAATCCATTGATGCCGCCAAAGTTTGGAGCGGTGTCCGGAACTGAGTAGATAGAGCTTTCTCCGTAGAGGACGCGCTGCGATCTCTCATAAGAGCCCTGCCTCCATCTTGGAAGCAGGGCTCTTGTGTTTTGGCGTCTGTTATGGGGATATCCTTTTGTAGCTTTCTCACCTTCGGCGCAGTAAAATTAATTAACAGCTCCTGCAACTAGCCGGCTTCCGTGCCCGTCTAATCTAAGGGGAGCCGCTTTATCCCTCACGCGCGAGGTGAATGCTATGCGCTATCGATGGATTCTTCTCGGAGTCCTGCTTTGGGTAGGTACCTTCACACCGCCGATCCTGGCAAGCACCGGAGACATTGGAACGATCGTCGAGAAATTCGTCGTACGGCAATTCCCCGACGCCGCCAGCCACTACTGGGTGATTAACGAAACCCAGTGGGACGGCGACGAGATGATCGTCGACCTGCAAACGGTCGTCACAGAGCGGCGCGACGCCGAACCCACGCTAAGCCGCTTTCTCCTGTTGATCGTGGCGGGAGAACTCAAAGGCAGTCAAAATGTTCCGCTTGAACCTGGTGAGGACTGCCAGCCGGAAGAAGCGTAAACGAGAGCGCCTCCGTCGCTTCAGGCGACGGAGGCGCTGGACGAGACCTACCGTTTCTTTTCTTCTCGACTACTTGAGCATCACTAGCTTGCCACCGACGTGGGCTGGATGGAGGTGGCAGCGATAGCCGAGGGTGTTCCCCATCGTGGCATAAAACAGGTCACTGGTGGGAATGCCGATGTATTTTGTCTCGCCGGGCTTGAGGACGAGCTTTGCATTCACGGCAGTGGGCGCAGCCTGTGTCGTGGTGTCGGTCAAGAGAAAGCCGTGCTCGGCGGCACTGTTGTTCGTCACCTTGATCAAGACCGGACGTCCCGGCCGCACCTTGAAGTCGATCACGCTCGTCGGAGGATACCAAGCCTTCAGATTGCCGATCTCAATGGCATATAGTTCGATATCCACGTCCAATTCCTTGAACGACTGACCGACCACGGATCCGGTCTCCAAATCGCCGACTTCGACTCCGCCGGCTTGATGCGCCAGCGCTGCGGATGCGCCTGCAATGACCATTATGAGGCCGAAGAAGACCCCTAACATCGTCTTGCCCATGACCTACCTCCTTAAAAAGAAAAAGAGATGTGATTAGGTTGGTAAATAACTACCGACACGATCAGGTAGCCTTGACCCTTCCGATAACCGCCGCTCCGATCCGCGTGATATGCGATTGTGTCCATGATCTGTTGGGAGGCAACCTTATAGCACAGCGGGCAAAACGGAAGCAACATTGATGTCCGCCGTTATAGGCCCCATTCCCATCACGGCTATCAACAGAAAAGTCATCACTTTTTCAAAGCGTTACTAGTTCGCCTGTGGCGCACTTCTTCGGTTGTTTCCGTACCGACCAGGAGATCATACGGCGCATAATCGTCGGTCAACACTATTCCTGCCGGCCAGGGTTCGATGCGGCGTGTCGAAAGCAAGGCGACGGCCTCAGTAGGAAGACGCTGCCGGCCGACTAATTCGGCGACTTTCTGTCCAAAGTCTGTAATCCCCGGACGTTCGATCGGTTTCCCGGCGAAGAAAAGCAAATTTTCCGCTTTTATACGTGACGGCCAAGGCCCTTTTACTGCATAGGTCTCGATTACGGGAAACGATCGCTTCATCGTCTCGACCACAGCCTTTGCTCTGCCGACATCGCTGGCGCTGCCAGACGAGGCGAGATTGACGACCAGGACGCCGTCCGCCGAGAGATGGCGTCGTAATTCGGAAAAAAATTCGTCGGTCGTTAAATGAAAAGGCACCAAATGGCGCGCGAAGGCGTCGACCCATATAAGGTCGTACATCGCCTCAGTCTGATTCAAGAATGCTCTCGCATCCCTCACATACACGTGGTGCTGAGGCGGCGCGTGATAGGAAAAATATTCTTCCGCCATTCGGACGACCACCGGATCGAATTCCACGACATCGACCTCAAGTTCCGGCCAATAGCGGGCAAGCCACTTGGTGAACGATCCGCCTCCGTGGCCCAGAATCAAAGCGCGTTTCGGGCTCGCGACAAGAGCGAGCGAAGACACCATGAGCTGGCTGTACGGGAGAAACAGCGTATCCGGCTCAGCTTTCCACATGACCGCGTGGAATGTTCGATCCAGCACGAGATACCGGAACAAGTCATCGTCGCGAATTCTGACCTGTTGGTACGGACTGTCTTCCTGATAGACAGGCGGCTTCAACATTTGGATGGGAAACCAGGCCGCTGTCCCCAATGCGCCGATCAACAGCGCGCAGAGGGCGACTGCGAACGGTCTGACGCGGGCGCCTTTCACGAGCCACCATAAGCCGAGCGCCGCCTGAACCGCCCCGAGCCATGCAACCAAGGCATGACTGCCGATCCATGACAGGAAGAAAAAGGCGGTGCCCCAGGTGCCCGCGAGGCTGCCGACGGTCGACAGCGCAATCATGCGGCCGGTATGCCGGCCCAAGTACTCCAAGTTCGATACCGCCAAGCGCAGCATCGCCGGAAGCACGCCACTCAATCCGAACGCCGGCGGTCCGAGTAAAATTGCGGCAGCCAGGCAAGGCCCCCAGCGGGGGTCTTCGACGGCGCCCGCAACCCTGAACAGGACCGCCTGGCCGATCCACGCGATGAGAAAGGTCCAGGCGCCTGAAACCAGCAGAAGTCCGGCAAGCACTTGTCCGCCCGGACGACGATCGGAGATCCAACCCCCGAATGCGTAACCGCTGCTCATTGCCGCGAGGATCACCCCGATCAGCGCTCCCCACACGAAGAGCGAGTTGCCAAACACAGGCGCCAAGAGCCGGCTGCCCAAGATTTCCAGGGCCATCACCACGGCGCCGGTGACAAACGCCGTAACAAACAGGAACCAGGGAGGGTGGTGACCGGGCGAGTGAGGGGTCATGCGGCTGAAACAGTCGTCACGATGAGTAAAAGTGCAGAAGGTCCCGTCATGGCTCAAAAAGGGCGCTCATAGTAGCCAGGGCTTGACGAACGTGTCAACGCGAGTTTCTGCCTCGCCGCCGCTGCGGGAAACATCTGCGATGTTCGTTGCCCAACCTGCATCCGGTGAGTATACTGCGTCCTGGAGTCAACGCCGCATACGGGAGGTTTCTCACTCATGCAAATCAGCGTCATTGGGACCGGCTACGTTGGACTTGTCACCGGGGCATGCTTTGCAGAATTCGGCGTCAACGTTGTCTGTATGGACAACGATGAACGGCGAATCGCCCGTTTGGAGAAGGGTGATGTCCCTTTCTATGAACCTGGAATCACCGAACTAGTGGCCAAGGGGATAGGCCAGGGACGGCTCAGCTTTACCGCCGATCTCACGAGGGCAGTTGACCACGGCGAGGTGATCTTCATCGCCGTCGGGACGCCCCCGCGTAAAGACGGTTCCGCGGATCTCTCCTTTGTCGAAGAAGTCGGACGCGGGATTGCGGGCAAGATGGCTTCCTACAAGGTGGTCGTCACGAAATCGACGGTCCCCGTGGGCACCGGCGCGCTCTTACAGCAAGTCATTGCCGCCAATCAGTCGAAAAAGATCGCTTTCGATGTAGTCTCGAACCCGGAATTTCTTCGCGAAGGGTCCGCCATCGAAGATTTTATGCGGCCTAACCGGGTCGTGATTGGGTCGGACAGCGAGCGTGCGGCCGACGTCATGAAAGATTTGTACCGGCCCCTCTACCTGATCGAAACGCCGTTCGTGGTCACGGATGTGGCCACGGCAGAAATGATCAAATACGCCTCCAATGCGTTCCTGGCAACAAAGATTTCCTTTATCAATGAGATCGCTACGCTTTGCGAACGTGTCGGAGCGGACGTCCAAATGGTGGCAAAAGGCATGGGGTTGGATCATCGGATCGGCTCGAAGTTTTTGCACGCAGGAGCTGGGTTCGGCGGATCCTGCTTTCCCAAGGACCTCGCCGCACTCGTGCAGATGGGGCAACGTGCCGGTTATCCGATGCAGATCGCAGAAGCCGCCGCGACGGTCAATGCTCAACAACGGCGTCGCATGGTCGAGAAAATCAAAGAAGCGGTCGGAAAGCTCCAGGATGTAAAGGTAGGCATATTAGGCCTGTCTTTCAAGCCCAATACCAATGACCTTCGTGAGGCCCCGGCTCTCAGTATTGCGCAGGAACTCATCGAGCATGGGGCCACGATACGCGCCTATGATCCCGCCGCGCTCGAGGAAGCTTCAAAGCTGGTCCCGCGGCTGGTCCTCTGCCAGAACGCGTATGAAACGGCAGAGGATACCGATGCCTTGGTCTTGATGACGGAATGGAATGAATTTCGAAATTTGGATTTCGCGAAGTTGAAATCGCTCATGCGCCGGCCGCTGTTGATCGACCTGCGCAATGTCTATGAATCCAGCCGCGTCACATCCTTCGGTTTTCGGCACATTTCCGTCGGACGACCGTCGAAAGATCCGGTTTAGGTTGGCGACTGAGTAAGGCGGGGCGCCTCCTCTTTGGTCGTCTCTTTGACTTTCGGCTTGTACCCCATCCGGTCCAACACTTTCAACACGCGGGTCTTCAAGCGGTCGTCGGCCTCCGCCAGTGCAGTCGCTAATGGTTCGACTGCCGGTTTTCCGATCTTTCGGATAATCTCGGTTGCCGACTGTCGGAGCTCATCCTCCTCCGCCACCAGGAGGGGCACGAGAGTAGGAACAGCCGCTCCGCCGATCTTGATGAGCGAATCGTAGGCACGTTGTCTGACGTCGCCCACTTCGTCGGCCAGTGCATCGACCAGCGGACGGACGGCACGCGGCTCGCGGAGTTCTCCAAGAACTTCTGCCGCATACTTCCTATTCAGCCAATGGCTGTCCTTCAAATCCAGCAGCATGGCATCCGCCTTGGCGGCATCGGGATCTTTGGCGCGAATCCTGAAGCTCTTGGCGACCCGCTTGCCCCCCTCTTCGACCACGCGAATGGTCGCCCCGTCGCCCGGCTTGAGCTGCTTCAGCTCCTCCAGCGCCGCGTCGTCCACATCCAGCACGACGGTTTTTCCGTCATACGCCAGGAGCTCGACCTCGACTTGCTTGGCTTCGGGATTGACGGCAACCACCCGTTCCGTCACGAGGTTGAAGCCGTCTTTCTTCACGCCGCCTTTTGGTCCGATTTGAATCAGTTTCGCCGGTGCTTCGTCAGCCATAATTGCTACCTTTTACCTTCCTTTACCTTGTCATCGTAAAATGAGTTACTGATCCGCTTGCTTCCATCCAAGGCTCGCCAGCACCCCTTCCACCGTTTCCTGCACCATCGTATTTTCGTCTTCCAACAGAGGCAGCAGAGGATCAATGGCCTGCGTCGCGCCCAGCCGCGCCAGCGACTCCGCTGCATTGCGCCTCACGAGCCAATCTTCGTCCCGCAGAGACTCAATCAAGGGGTCAATGCCACGGGCGTCGCCGATTTTACCCAACGCTTCGGCCGCATGCCGTCGCACCATCCAATTGTTCCCCAACAAACCGTCGATGAGAGCGTCCACGGCCCTGGCATCGCCGATCTTCTTGAGCACACGGGCGACGTCCTCACGCACCGTTCCGTCTGTCAATGCTTCGACCAGTCCGGGGACGGCGCGGGCATCGCCGATCCGTTCAAGGGCCCACACGGCAGCCGTCCGCACGGCGCCGTCCTTGTCTTTGAGCGCTTTCACAAGCGGATCCACGCCCCGCATATCCTTCAATTTGCCGAGAGCTGATGCCGCTTGTTCGCGAATTGCCCACTCATCATCCGCCAAGGCCTCGATCAGACGCTCGACGACGGAAGGTCCCATCCGGACGACGGCGATGGTTGCGGCCTCCCGAATAAGAACGTCTTCGTCGGCCATCAACCCGATCAACGGCTCAATGGCGTCCTCGCCCAATTGACTGAGGCTGGCAATTGCATGATCACGCAACGCTTCATTCTCGTCCCGCAACGCGCCGATCAACTGCTCGATCCGTTCCGACCGTCCCTGGTCACTCATCGCCATGTCCTTCCTGGCTCATTGCATGCACGCTCTCCATTGCCTCCAATTTATCCGCGATCAGTCCCGCGTTGTATGCGACCAACCCATCGCGGTCCGTTCGCAGCCGGTCAAACAGTTCTTTGTGAGGACGCAAGACCTCGACATCTTTGATCTTAGCCAGGGCCTCCATCGCATACACGCGCAGGGGGCGAATCGGGATTGCCTCGAGGTAGAGCTGCGTGGGACGGGCATCACCGATCAGGCCGAGTGCCTTAATGGCCAGCTCCTTCACACCCGTGTCCTGATCCACGGCCAACCGCTTCATCAACGGCTCGACGGCGCGCACGTCCGCGATTTTTCCTAAAAGATCGGCCGCCGCCTCGCGGACGAGCCAATCCTCGTCTTCCAGATATTCGATCAAAATCTCGACGCTTGGGCGACCGATGCGGAGAAGGCTGATGACAGTAGCCATACGGGCCTCTTCCCGCTCACTGGCGCCCTCCACATCGCGCAAGGCATTGAATGAGTCATCAATACGTTCGCGAATGGCTCCCAGTTTCTTCAGTGTCCCCACGGCGATATCTCGAACCGCAGGTTCCGCCATGGCATCGATAAACGCGTCGACCGACCTTGGATCGAGCAGATGGTCAAGCATCGTGGCAGCGGCGAGCTGGGCATCTGTATCAGGATGCTTCATCATTTGACAGAGTGGAGCAACGGCTGTCGGAATTTCGCCGATTAAACGCGTGACCAACTCGCGGCTCGCGTGTTGTGTCCGCGGCAACAATGCCACGAGCGCCGAGGCCGTCTTCGCATCCAAGACACCGGCCATCTGCTCCAAGGCGCCCGCCGCAGCCTTTCTCACGGCGTCGTCGGCGTCCTCGAGCAATCCGACCAGCGCCACTCCGGCATGAGGATCTTTGATGCGAGCCAACATGGCTGCGGCTTCGCATTTTAGAGCCGCCGCCCCTGAACTGAGCACTTCGACCAGGGCCTGCACCGCTCTAGGCCCGCCGGCCAAACAGGCCGCCGTCGCGCGCATGCGGCGCCAATCCTCTTCGTGCACCAGCTCCGCGACAAGCGTCTCAATGCTTTCTTTCGTCATACGTCCCTGTGCAAAGCGATTCTAAACCCGCCCCGCCCGCCAGCCGACCTTTGCCAGCGCATCCTTTGCGTGGAACCGCAGGTTTTCGTCGGCCGTCTGGGTCATGATGGTCACTAACGGAGCAACCACTTTGGTGCCGAATCTCACCAGCGCCGTCGCGGCATCGGCCCGCGTCACCGTCTCGTTCAACGCCTTCAGCAGCGCAGGAATGGCGGCATCATCGCCGAGGCCACCCAAGGCCCGCACGGCAGCGCCTTTCGTGTTCATTTCTTCGTCCCAGCTGTCACCGCACCCTGCAACGGCGCGTGAAGCAGGCCGGTCGCCGCCTTCAACAACCGCCATCAAGACGGGCACCGCGCGGCGATCGCCGATCCTGCCCAGTGCCTCTACAGCGAGCGTCCGAAGACCGGGCTCTTTCATTACCGTCACAAGAAACTCCACTGCGCGTCCGTCGCCGAGTTGGCCCAACGCCCGAACGGCATCTTCCCGAACGGCCTGATCGGGATCGTTGAACAGCACCCATAGGAGCGGTTCAACGGCGTCGGCCGAGCGGCTCCTTCCGAGTGCTTCGACGGCATGGAGCCGGACGAGCCACTCGGAATGCTTCAATGCGCCAACGAGCGAGGCAACTGCACACTCACCGAGATCCGCCAGGGCGGTGGCGGCCTCTTCCCGCACGGCTTTCACTTTGTCTTGCAGCAACGGCAGCAACGGTTCGATGGCGCGTGCGTCTCTAATCCGCCCGAGCGCCTTCGCCGCATGCATGCGGACGATCCAGTCCTGATTTGCCAGCGCGGCGATCAGCGGATCGAGGACCCGCTCATCGGCGATCATGGCCAACACAGAGGAGGCTGCTTCCTGGACGCCCGCCTGAGGATCGGCCAAGCACAGACCGAGGATCGGCACGGAAGACTCCCCGATAGCGGCCAGCGCGCCGATCGCCGCTTGCCGCACCGCCCGATCGGCATCGCGCAACAGGCAAACCAACGGACCCACCGCTCGTGGATCGCGAAAGGCACCCAGCGCCGTGGCGGCCTCCTCCCGGATGGCCCAGTCCTCATCCTTCAATGCAGCGATTTGCTCGGCAACGGAATCGGCCATAGGAGCGCTTCCTCGGAATTGGTGAGCGTATCATAGGCATTTTCACAGGGTCAACGGAACAGGGCGGCGGTCGAGCCTTACACCGCTGATTGACCGGAGTGTGGTCCGAGCCGACGATGATTGACTCCATGAACACCGGTGGGTACGATGCTGTCCCCCGCCCGTTTCGCTGCCTTTGACGCGGTCGAGTTCAGAGGAGGTCGGCATGAAATCACGCATGACAGCACGGTGGTGCCTGGAAACGTTGCTCATGTTGGTTGCGCTGCTCTCGGCCGACATCGGGGTGAGCGCCGGATATGAAGTCTGGCTCACCGATCAATCCGATACCGGAAAAGAGAGCGGAGGGTATCTCCATATCTATGATGGTGCTCAGCTCGCCGCCAATCCCGCATCGGCCAAGCCGGCTCAGTCCATCGACTTTGCAGGAGACCTCGGCAAGTTTTGTGAGGAGGCGACCAAAAAACCGGTGCGCCGACCGCACATGCTGTTTTTTAACGCAAAGCACGATCATGCCCTCATCTCCTTTTTGAGCGGACACGTGCTCTTCCTTGAGTCGGCGACCAAAAAACCCGACGCCTGCCTCCTGATGGGGAAAAACGTGCACGCGGCCTGGCCCACGCCCAACGAAAAAATGGCGCTGGCGGCAAATACGGCCGAAAAAAAGTTGATCCGGATCTGGACGGACTACACCGGGCATAAGTTCGCTTTCGATTCCGAAAAGGACGTTCTGAATCTGGGAGCGATGGAAAACGGCGAACATCCCGACAACGCGCCCATTTGTCCGATCACGGAGTCGACAAGCACCTATGCCCTGGTCACCGTTCGCGGCGGCGGACTGCTTGTGGCGGATGTGGCTGCCTCGCCGATGAAGGTCGTCGCCACGCTGGACAACAACCAGATTCATCCCGCCGGGTGCGGAGGGATTGAGGTAGGCGGCACAATGTACGTGAATTCGGGAGGGGGGTGGCCGATTGCGCCCCTGTCATATGATATCTATGCCTTGAACCTCACCAATCTGCCGAAGTCTGTTTCCGCAAAACTGCTCTCCCAGCGCGACGACCAGTTTGCCGATTCTCACGGGATGGCCGCGGTCGGACGATATCTGTGGAGCGCAGATCGAGCCGGAAACAACATCGAAATCATCGACACACTCAGCAACCTGAGCGTGGGTTCGATCGATCTCGTCACGGCACAGAACAGTGACCCGGCGCCCGATCTCATGGACGTCTCACCCGATGGTCAGTATGTCTTCGTGGGATTGCGGGGGTCCGCTCCATTGACGGGCAACGACAAAGGAGTCAACAACGCCAAAGGCACGGTGGCGGGCGTCGGCGTCATCCATGTGGATGCAGGAGGCAAGGCCGGGCATTACAGGGGACAGGCAGCAATCACGAACATGAAGGACGGAAAAGAGACCGCCGATACACACGGAATCGCCGTGCGCAAATAGGCGGCTATTTCGCGAGATCTCCCGACGGTCCGAAGCGTCCGGCTTCGCCTAACGGCTTATCGACGCGCGCATTGTCCACGGAGCTCGAATCCACCGCCAGATCGTCCTGCGGCAAGGTCCAGCCTAATTTCTCGAGCGTCTCCAGGACGAGCTGCCGAAGCGCGTCCTTGGCGCTCAAGCGAACTGAGGCATAGCTCAGCACGCGCTCGCCTTCAGCAGAGACTTCTGAGGCTTTGGGATCGTACAGAAAGGCGATCAGCGGTTCGATCGCCGTATCGCCGATCGCCGCGAGCGCCGCGCTCGCCTTTTCTCGCAGCACGCCGTCCTTCAGCAGCATGATCAGATCCGGAATCACCCGAGGATCGCGGAATTGACCAAGCGCCGTGGCCGCGGCTTCTTTAATGAAGGCGTCTTCGCTCACGATGCAGCCGGGCGTCGGAGTCCCTTCTTGCTTGATGCCCTTGCCTTTGAGCGCATCGAGCACCGGACCGAGAGCCCGGGGATCGCCGATCATGCCCAGCGACGCAATTGCATGGCGTTTGACCGCGCCATCTTTCATCGCCTCGATCAATGCGTCGATGGCCCGCGGATCGCCGATCATGCCCAACGCGATCGTGGCATCTTCCCGTACCGCCCGATCGGGATCTTTGAGCGCGGCAATGAGCGCATCGACCACCTTGGCGTCACGCACCCAGGTTCGGCCGATCTGGTAATCGGTCGTCATACCGCCCAGCGCGCGCGCCGCGTGGCAGCGGACGACGAAATCCTTGTCCTTGAAACATTCGATCAAGGGATTGACGGAGGGCTCCCCGATATAGACCAGCGCCGTCCCGGCCGTCTCACGAACGATCTTCGATGAATCGCGGAACAATTTGATCATGACCGGGACGGCCTTGGGATCCCCGATCTTGCCGAGCGCTTCGGCGGCGGCGCTTTTGACGGCACCGTCCCGGTCCCGGCACGCGACGATCAACGCATCAACGGCGCGGCGATCACGGATTTCGCCACACGTTTTGGCGGCATATTCACGGACGCGCCAACGCTCGTCTTTCAGGGCGGCGATCATGCGGTCCACTACCGTGGTCCCGAGGCTCGTCGCCGCCTCGACGGCTTGATTGCGCACTTCCATAATGGGATCGTTGAACAGGCCGATAAGCGACTCTGCGGCCCGCTCTCCGCCAATCTTCGCAAGCGCCGATCCGGCATGGGCACGCACCGACCAATACTCGTCTCCACAGGCGCTGATCAAGGCGTCCAGACTGCGGGGATCCGCGATCGTGCCGAGCGCTTTCGCCGCTTCTTCGCGGGTAGCGTCGTCGACGTCCTCGAGCGCTTCCAGCAAATCTTCCAAGGCCTGCGTCATTTCATCCTCGTTATTGATACGTGTAGTCCGGCTGTCCGCCGTAAGGATACGTCCGCTTGCACCGTACGATCAGCGTTTGAGTCCCCCGTCCTTCCACGCACTGATCAAGCGAAGGGGCGAAATCCAGTTTGCCTTCGAGATTGACGGAGAACGGGAAATCAAAGGTGAAGCTGATGAATTTGTATTTTCCGGGCTTCAACCCGAGCGTCCGCTTATCGGTCGTCTTAAATGCGTCCAATGATTCAGGGTCAGAGTTGTAGATGGAGGGCGTGACGCCGGGAACGTACCACCAGGACGGCGGGTCGAGCACGGTTGGATCAATGAGAATGGGATGTTCCTTGGCATGGCTGGGCGGAGGTGCGGCCTCGGGCACCGCGAACGGAGCGGCTATGCCAGCCAGAATGACCAGTAATCCCATTCCACATCGCCATGTCTGCATTCGCTTACCGCCGCTCATCGTGGTTCACGGAACGTTCGAGTTGGGCGCCGCCGCGACGAACGCATACTGAAATATTTCCTCGACCGGCCGGCTTTCCCACTCCGTATGCGTCTGGAGCCCTAACGTGCGCATCACCGTCGCTCCGGTATCGATGATCGACACCGGTTGATGAATCGCATGGCCCGGTTTAATTCCGACACCGGACGCGATCCAGGGCACGACGGAGGAGGCATTTGTCGCCTGCTGCTGACCGGCGTCCATCCCTTCCGCGCTCAACGAAGTGACAAACACAGTGGTCCGCTTCATGAGGTCTTGGCTCTTATAAATGTCCAAGACAGAGTTGATCGCTTTGTCGACGGCGCGAAGCGCTTCGCGATACTCCTTCGACGTCCAGCCCCGGGCGACCCCGACTCGGCCCGCTTCGGGAAGGTGCACGACGAGAAAATGCGGCAAGGAAAGGATGGCGTGGCCGTAGCCGTGGCCGCTCGTCGCCTTTTTGAAATATTGCTGGATATAGGCCACGATCCGGTCGGGGCTGCATTCCGGCTTGAGTGGTCCGCACATCTGATAATCGGTGTAAGGCTCCGGTCTCGCAAGCTGATACAGGGATTCATCCATGAAAAAAATCGCGCTGTCCCGTCCCCCGCTCAAATCAAGATAGTCGAAGACGCTCGGCGCCCGCGGATATCCGCGGCTGAATTCAAAACTGTTCCAATTGATGCCGTGTTTTTCGACAGGAACCCCGGTAATAATCGATGCCATCGTCGGCAACCGGAGCGGCGGCTTGACGCCGGTGGCAGACCAGGTCACCGAACCGTCCTTGATAAGCTTGCTCAAGGTCGGCATGGCGCCGCCTTTCAGCGACTCTTGACCGAAGCCTTCCAAGACAAAAAGGATGACGTGTTCCGTCGGCGGACTGGTGGGGGTGCCCTTATCCACTCCGGAAGCGGTAGGACGCATCGTGGCCGCGGTAGAGCCGATCACACAGCCGAGAAGTAGGCCTAGGGTAAGCACGCACACACGCGCAAAAGGTGCCGTCATGACTGCCTCTCTGACATGATGCAAAGAGATGAATGCAAAAAGGGAATGGTTACCTTAGCATGCGAATTTTCGTGAAGGCAAGCCGCGAGGACCCATCCGAGGTCCCTGGCGAAAAGCCGGCGCGGGTGTTATGCTCTCGGACATGTGATCGGTGTCAACCAGACTTGCAGGGATGCGTCAGTCCTTCTTTCAAGGTGACGTTCATGCCCGACCGGCCTTGCAACTCAATTGCGGTATGGAGGCCGCCGACGACCGGTTGTGCGCTCTTCTGCTCCTTCACCTTCTGCCTGTCCTGCTCCGTCTTGTGGTATCTTGCCCCTCCCGTCTCTGCTGAAATGCGGGTGATCTCCTCGCAGGGTGAATTTCGAATGGGTGACCGCGACACGCGGGAAGACGCGATGCGTCTGGCCACAGAAGCCGCGAAGCGTAATGCGCTGGAGCAGGTGGCGACCTATCTGGAAAGCGTGACGGTCGTTGATGGAACGGACATCACCAAAGATGAAATCAGGACCTATACCGCCGGCTTGATTCTTGTCCTCGATCAGCAAGCTCACCTCTGGCTGGAGGGCGATACCGTTGTCGTCAGCGTCGATCTCACGTCCCAGATCGATACGGATGAGGTGGGCCAGGCGATCCTTGCATTTCGCGAGAATGAGAGCGCCAGGCATCAGCTGGCCGTCCTGAGAGGCGAGCTCGACGAGCTTCATAACGAACTCGACGCGGCCAATCAATTGCTGGCGAGCGCGACTACAGCCGAGGAAGCGCAACAGGCGAGCCTACAGCGCCAGGACCTTCTCAATCACGCCCAATCGAATGCCATGGTTTCGCAAGCCTGGACCGACTGGGTGATCGTCGGTCCCTATGGGTATCCCGCCTCCTGGGGTGGGATACCACCGCAAGGACTCTTGAACGCCGCGCGAGGTCTTTATCCCGCCAATCCGCATGTGGAGGTGGCGCAGCAAATCATCGTGATGAGGCCGCCGGCCATGCCTTCGACCATACTGCCCCCGGCCACCCAGCCGGTCCTTCGCCCACCCGGCGACAAACCCGTGCCATTGACGCTCAATGAGGTTTCGCACAGCACCGCCTCTCGTCCAGTTCAGCTGGGGAGCCGGCCTTCGGGCACTCATGTCGCGATGGCGCCGTCCACTCCGGCCCATGTTCCTGCGTTCGGCCAACAGGCTCCTTCGGATTCCGTTCGAAGCCTTCAGCAGTTTCTTCATCCTCCCGCCGCCGCGCCACTCAATCAGGCCCCGGATGCGCGCCGGCTGCCACCGATCGTGCAGCAGCGCGTACCGTCGCTGGCCGTCCCGCGAGCGCCTTATCATTTGGCTCCCCATTTTAGAGGGCATTTCGGCGGGGGACGCGGGGGCTACGGAGGACGAGGCGGCGGAGGCGGCCGCGGAGGAGGGAGAGGAAGGTAGCCGGTGAAGGGCACGCTCACGCAGATCGCGGCGGTCATCGTCTTCGGTCTCACACCTTTCTGGTGTGCCGCGGCGGGTCTCGCCTCGGATCAGGATGTGGTTCGAGATCATGCGTCGCAATCGTTCGAACAATTCAAGCAGCGGAGCGACCATGCCGGAATGACGACTTCGAATGCAGGCTCGCATGAGAACCAAGGACGCGGCGGCTACACACCGGAGCAGTATGTCATTGGGGTCGGGCAAGGCGACATGACGAAGGGCCCGATCGTGTGCCAGCGCGTATCGGAACTATCGGCGCGCACGGACCTGGCCAAACAGATCCGCATCTTTGTCAAGGAGCACATGGTTGATCGGATTCGCGAGCGCACGGGGAAAGATGCGGATCAAGACATTGAATTGACCCGTGAAGAGATCGTCCAGGAATACTTGCAGGGGGTAAAGATCATCGATCGACAGGTTGACGAAGAGAAAAAACTCTGCACGGCGACCGCCGTGATGCCGAGAAGCAAACTCCAGCCGTTGCCTTCGGCGAACGATCCTTCGCCGCCGATGCCCATCGTGCGCTGAGTCCTTTTATTGCAGTGGCCCCCCGAGATCGGTTATGACCTTGTGCGATGCCGATCGAGAATAATTTTCAACACGACGAGCTCTCGAGAAAAAATCCCGCAGAGCGATTAGGCATGACCGAATTCACTCCCGGTCCGGCGCCGGATTCACCCGAGTGGACCCAGGCGATGGCCCTCCATGGCCAAGCCTTGTCGCGCGCCGGAGTTCGAACCCTCGTGTTCCTGCACGGGGCCATTCATGGCACCGACGTGTTCGGTGCTCAACGGCTTGATGAAGCCGGCGGACTCAAACGCGGTTATAGCAGGGGCGTCTCGGGGTTGGACGCACTGTTAGCCTGCATGCGGCAACAGAGCAACGGCATTCCACTGCTCCCGGGCGGCGTAACGCCTCCCCTGAAAAACGACGAGGCCACGAGGAACCTGCTCGATGACGACATCGGCGATGCAGGCAACTTCACACAGGCTTCGATGACGCTCGTTCGCAGCGCGGTGAACACCACAGTGACGAGACCGATCGCGTGCCTCCGAACCTTGTGGGCTTCGGAACACCACCACCTTGGGCGTGCGATCGCCGCCGTGAAACTGATAAACGAACTTAGGGCGCATTGCGAGGCTCAGAGTCTGACAGCCGGCGACCGCATTCTCGTACAGGCGCACGGACAAGCCGGACTCGTGCTCGCCCTGACGTCAAACTTACTGTGCCCCAGCCCGATTACGGGGCGAGCCAAATTCCTTTCGATTCTGACGTCCTATGCCGATCAGAGCGGCCAACCGGAGCTGGCCTCGGTCGTCACACGAGTGAATTCGATCCTGACGGGCGGCAGCCCGTTCAATGACGCCGCACTGGACATCGTAACGTTTGGGCAGCCGGTGCGCTATGGATGGGACCCCTCGGGAATCGGAAAGGTGCTGCACATCGTCAATCACCGAAACCTTCGGATAGACAACAAAACGTGGCTCGCAAAGATGGAGTTGCCGCAAATTACGATGGAAATGCCGATCGCATGGGGCGGCGACTACGTCCAGGAGCTTGCAGTCGCAGGCACCGACGCCGTTCCACAGACGGAACCGGCAAAGGCGGCGAACAAGGCTCTTTGGGAAATGGTCGAGCCGTTCGACGGCTTCGAACGTTGGCTTGAATGCGCACGAAGGGCGGTGCGCTTTCCGGGCGAAGGCCGCTGCCTTCTCGTCGACTACAAGGATTCGACCGGATCAATGAATCCGCGGGAGCACTACTATGGTCATGCCGCCTACACCAGAAAATCCTCGCTGCTGTTCAACACCTCACAGATCATCGACGCGTTGTATTCGTCATAGACAGCGCGAAATCAGACGGCGGGTCATCCTTCCCGTATCTGCGCCGCCACCGGTTCCCATGCGAAGACGCCATCAATGTAAGCATGGCCGTTCGGCGTCGTGGCTACCAACTCAATGGATTCGTAAATCGTGAGGGTCGTCCCGCTGCCCGGCGGCACCTCGAGCTGCATGGCCAGCACGGCGCTGGGTGCGAGCGATTCCATGTTTTGATGGGTCTTCACTTGCTTGGGAGTCGCCAGGAGATTGACGAACTGCGCCGGCGGAGTTTGGCGGAACTCTCCGTCATAGGCCACCCAGAGACGGGCAATCGCCGCCACATGCGCGTGCCAATCATCCGCCAGCGCATTCACTTCAACCCAATTGAATAAGGTGTTGATGCGGGATAAGAGCGACACGGCCGTCGCTTCCAAGGACGCGGGGATCGACAGAAGGGTGGAATAACCGACGTGCACGTATCCGAGGTTGTCCCAGGTCGACGGATTCGCCGCAGCTCTGGCGTGGGCGGACTTATTGGGGAGAATGCGTTCCACGTAATGAGGGTTGGCGCTCAGCCGGAGATAGGTCGCCTCTTCGAGGGAGCGTATTCGGTCATGTTTGCAGAGCACATCGTCGCGATCGCCTATGCTCATTGCGTTGGACGAGGATACGCCGTCCGATCCGGCGAAAATCAATTGGCTCCACCCGATCGGCGCGATGTAGCTGGTGCTGACCGAGCCGGTCATGCGCTCCAAAGCCTCCACTCGCTCCCTGATGTCGTGAAACACGGATTCCAATCCTTCCTTGGCTCCCCTCACCCGCTCCACCATCAGATTTTTCTCGATCCGCCGTTGCTCCTCAAGCTGGCGCACGAAGGAAGCGGTCTGGTCATCGAGTTCCACGGTATGCATCATGGCCGTATACCTTTCTCGCGTGCGTGAACGATTGGCTGACCCTGTAGGAAACTTCGAAGATCTCCGCAAGACGGATGCCAGCGGTAACCCCGCGTCAAGGCGTAGCCATGAAGCATAAGATGAAGGGGGATACCGACGACCGGCACAGGATTGAACGGTGGAATCCGACCCGCGCTTGCCTCAGGCCACCCCATGCTGCTTGAACCAGGCGAGCAGTCGGCTCCAGCCATCCTCAGCGGGCTCTTTACGATAACTTGGTCGATAATCGGCAAAGAAGGCGTGGGGCGTATCGGGGTAGACGATAATAACGGATGGCCTGTCCGCGGCCTGGAGGGCCTTTTTCATTTGCTCGACGGATTCGAGCGGGATGCCCTGATCGCTGCCGCCGTAGAGACCGAGCACGGGAGCCTTCACGCCGGCGGCGATGTCTAATGGATGGAGAGGTTGCAATTCGTTTCGTATTCCCGTGAGACGTCCATACCAGGCCACTGCCGCTTTCACCTGGAAACTGTGAGCCGCATACAACCAGACGATGCGACCGCCCCAGCAAAACCCTGTGATACCCAGTTTTTCAATGTTTGCTTTTCCGGAATCCCTGATCCAGGCCGCGGCGGCATCGAGGTCCTCCATCACCTGCGCATCCGGCACTTTCGCCACGATCTTCCGGACTTCGTCGATCTCACTCAACGCAGAAACGTCGCCCTGCCGCGCATATAACTCTGGCGCCAGGGCCAGATAGCCAAGCTTGGCGAATCGACGGCAGATGTCCTTGATATGTTCGTGAACCCCGAAGATTTCTTGCACAACCAACACAGGCGCGAAGGGTCCACCTTCCGAGGGCATGGCGCGATACGCAGGAATGGCTCCATCGGTTGTCGGAATTCTGATCTCACCGGCCGTCAGTCCCGTGGAATCAGTGACGACCGTAGCCGACCATGTCGGCCTTACAGCCAGTGCAAAACCGGTCGCCAGTGTGGAAACCAAAAGGCGTCTCCTGGTCATGCCGCTCGCTGTGGCCGGATCAGGGGCGTTTGGCTCAATCTTGTCGTTCATGCTGCGTGTCTGAATGGATCGATGGAGAGCTATTTCTTAAAAATCAGCCTGGGCTCGGTCATATTGCCCATCGACACGGAAACGAGCTCCCAGCCGTTCATTCCAAACTCGTTGAGTTTCGATTGCATGTTCGTGGTATCCGGGAGCACCTCGACGATCCGGTACTCGAACCGTTTCGCTTCCTGCGCTTTCGGAGCCGTTGGATTTGCGGCAAGCATGACGGCGGTCGACACCGACAGGCTGATGCCAAGCGAAATCATCGTCACGCGTCTCTGATTCATGGCACACCTCCTGTTCGACATGAAGCCCTGGGGCTCCTTCCTTCTTGTCTTACGGGTGTGCCGCTCGCCAATTCTTACCGATGCCGATATCGACTTTGAGCGGCACAGATAATTCAAGCTGTTTTCCCACTCCCTCCATTTCGCCTTGCACAAGCCGTTTCGCGCTATCCAATTTCGTTTCAGGCACTTCGAAGATCAACTCGTCGTGTACTTGGAGGATCATTTTCACATCCGGCAGTTCATGCTGCAGTCTGTTGTGAACGTTGATCATCGCCAACTTGATCAAATCCGCGGCTGATCCTTGAATGGGACTGTTGACGGCCATTCGCTCGCCGAAGCTGCGCTGAACCGCATCCCCGCTCTGCAGCTCAGGAATCGGCCGCCGGCGTCCCAAGATCGTCGTCGTGTAGCCTTTGGCTCGTCCTTCGGCAATATTGCGGTCCATTAGCGCCCGCACGGCCGGAAACCGTTCAAAGAACGTCTCAATGTATTTCTTCGCCTCCGCCTGCGGTACGCCGATATTTTGCGAGAGACCGAAGGGGCTGATGCCGTACACAATGCCGAAGACGACGGTCTTGGCCGCCCGGCGCATATCCTTGCTTACCTCGGCCGCGGGCACGTTGAAGATTTCCATGGCAGTGGCGGTATGGATGTCTTCGCTCTTGGCGAATACCGCGAGCAGACGCGGGTCCTGGGACAAGTGCGCCAGCAGGCGCGGTTCAATCTGACTGTAGTCGGCGCACAGCAACACATCATTCTCCGGAGCAACGAACGCCTCCCGGATGCGTAATCCATATTCGCCCTTGACGGGAATATTTTGTAGATTCGGATCGGCGGAAGAAAGCCGGCCCGTGGCGGCCACCGTCTGGTTCAAGGAGGTGTGCAATCGCTTCGTTCGCGCATTGATGAGCAACGGCAAGGCGTCGATATAGGTTGATTTCAGCTTGCTGAGGCTGCGGCAGTTCAGGATGTGTGTCGGCAGTTCATGCTGGGTGGCGAGCTGCGTGAGGGTGTCCTCATCGGTGGAATAACCGGTTTTCGTCTTTCGCACAGGCTTGAGGCCGAGTTTTTCGAAGAGGACCGCCGCGAGCTGTTTCGGCGAGTTGATATTGAATTCGCCTCCGGCCAGACCGGCAATCGTTTCCATCGTGCGGTCCATTTCACGTTCCATTTCCTTGCCCAACTCGCGCAGCCTGTCCACGTCGAGCAGAAAACCGTTCCGCTCGATGTCGGCCAAGACCGGCACGAGCGGCATTTCAACCTCGGTGAACAGCCTCAAACTCCCCTGCTCCGACAAGCGTTCGGTCATCGGGGAGCCAAGAGCGGCCAGCACGGCCGCGGCCTCCCCGGCATCCTCGCGCGACCCTGTATCTACCTCAAAAAGCGATTGTGCGGAGCCGCTTTGCCCCAGCTGCAGTCTGGCGCCGAGTGTCTCCAGGGCGATCGTTTCGAGCTGATGATCCCGCCGGTTGGGATTTAGGAGGTAGTCTGCGATCATGGTGTCCATGCATGGGCCGTCGACGATCAGCGCCGCCTGCTGAAACGCCAGCAAGGTGGATTTCAGATCGTGCAATACTTTGGGTCGACCGCGGTCAGCGAGCAGCGACGTCACGCTGGGCACGATGTGGTGGAGATCAAACGGGACGAACGCTGTGTGCCCGCCAGCGGAGAGTGCGACACCGAGCAGTTGGGCATCCAGGCCGGATCCGCTGGCCAACAGAGGTTGAATGCCGATGGGCGCATCCGGCGGCAGAGACCGGACGAAGCGCTGCGCGGAAGCGTCGTCTTCGATCACGCTGGTGATGTCCTGCCGTTTGACTTCCGGCGCCTTCGCGGAAGCCTGCAGGTTTTTGAGCAGCGTTGTGAACTCGAGCTCACGCAGCAAATCGGCAAACCGGTCGTGGTTGGCCGGTTTGAGCTGGTACTGTTCGGAATGAAACTCCACAGGGCCGCGTGTATCGATCGTGGCCAGCGTCCGGCTCAGACGGGCGTTCTCCGCTTGTTCAACCAGGAGCGCTTTGATCCGGGCCGGTGTCACGGCGTCGATTCGGCGCAGGAGTTCTTCAATGGTGCCGAATTCAGCGATGAGCTTCGTGGCCGTTTTTTCGCCGATGCCTTTCACGCCAGGAATGTTGTCGGTCGTGTCGCCCATCAAGCCCATCACCTCCACGACGCGCGCCGGCTCCACGCCGAAGCGATCACGGCATTCCGCTTCGCCAATCCATTTGCTCTTGACCGGGTCATAGATTCGGACCCGCGGGGTCAGCAGCTGGAACATATCCTTATCGCCCGTGACGATGACCACATCATAGCCCGCCTTCTCGGCCTGTACCGCCAACGTACCGATCAAATCGTCGGCCTCGTAGCCGGCGGTTTTGACGACGGGAATGTTCAGCGCCTCGACAATCCGATGGATATAGGGAATTTGAGCGCTCATCCCGTCCGGCATGGGCGGACGTTGTGCCTTATACGCCTGATAGGTCTCATGCCGCAGCGTCGGTCCTGCCTCGTCGAACGCCACCGCGAGACCGTTCGGCTGGTGTTCGCGGATGATTTTCATCAATGTGGTCGTGAATCCGTAGACGGCGTTGGTTTGTATTCCCTTGGAATTGTTCAGCGCGGGCAAGGCGAAGAACGCGCGGTACACGTACGCGCTTCCGTCGATCAGGTACAACGTGGGTCGGCTGGAGGCACTCGCTTGTGGCAGCATTCGGTTTCAGGGAACAAGAACCTTAGCTTTCAGTCCGGAGGCCGCGCTCCGAAGTGTCTTGCGGGGCAAGGACGAGCGGCGGTTTTCCACACCGCTTGCGCATGCTGTTGATCACCCCCAAGACTGTGGGCTGGCCGACCAGCTTGGCTTCAAGCTTCCGCTTGCCGGGAAAGTCCAGCATTGAAATCCCGATGAGCATGGTCAATACCCCCTGACCTGGAAGAAACAGCATCAGAAACCCCGCAAAAACAAATACTGCCCCGACGACATTCTTGACGACGTGCCCGACGACCCGCAAAACCGGATGGTGATCCTGCATCCAGGGACGTGGGACCCGGACGTCAAAATAATCTGCCGGCAGCCGGACAAGAATGAACGGAATCGCGATCAGGGTGCCGATGAAGAAGACAAATGACAGCGCGGTCAGCCAGATCAGCGTGTCCGTGGAAACATACTCCTGAACTGTCGAGAGCAGCCCGTCCATGGGGAGAAGATCCTAACACGCGACCTACGGTCACTCAAGACAACGCTCGACCGGCGGCCCGGTTTACTGCGCTTCTGGCGGCGGCTATAATCCGTCCATGCGCGCGACACTGCTCTGCCTCCGGTTGTCGATGTTCGCACCGCTCGCTCTGGCGTCCTTCGGAGCCCCGGCGCTGGACCGCGCCGCGGCCGAAGACCTGCAAATTGCCGTCAGCAAGAAGGGATTGGGCAAGGAGGTCGTGATCACGCAGGGCGCGCGCGAGTGGTTCATGCTGGTCGAGGTGACTCCTGAAAACACTGTGATCGTCCGACAGGAGAAGGACCGCGATCAGTACGTGCTCGACGAAAGCGAGACGCACGATCGGCCACTGGCCCCGATTGAGGTTGACGCGGCGATCAACGATTACATCAACAGCGTGAAGGCCCGGGCGCCAAAACCGTAGCCATGAGCCGGCCGCAGCCAAAGTTCGTCCTCTTCGCCCACAACGCAACTTACGACAAGCTTCATCAGGTCGCCACCCTCGGCCTGACCGCGGCCGCAATGGGTAAAGACGTGATCGTCGTGCTGCTATTTTGGACCATCAAGAAGCTTGCGGAAGGCAGGATTGATGAGATCGATTTCCCGCCCGAATACGCCGCGTCGGGAAAGGACGTCGCGCGCTTGCTTCAAGAAAAGAAGGTCCCAAAAATCTCGGAGATGTTCGCGGAAGCCAAATTGGTGGGGAAACTCCGGATGATCGCCTGCAGCGCAGGGCTGGAATATATGGGTGTGGACGGAGAGGCGGTCTCGAAGGAGGTCGACGAAGTGCTGGGGCTTCCTGCCATCATTTCCTTGACGGCCGACGCCGAAACTGCGCTCTTCATTTGAGCCGCGCGGCCATCCCTTCTCTAACGGGACCGGACGACGCCGACCCTGTCGCACATCTCGATGAGCTTGCAGCGGCTGCAGAACGGAGACACCGGCTGGCACAGATTCTGTCCATACGGCACGAGCAGATCATTGAAGGTGATCCAGTAGCGTTTTGGGAGCTTTTCGCGCAGCGCCCGCTCCGTTTCCTCCGGCGTTTTCGTTCTCACATAACCCCAACGATTGCTAATGCGATGGACATGGATGTCCACGCAAATCCCCGGCCGTTGATAGCCCACAGTCACCACCAGGTTGGCCGTCTTGCGTCCTACGCCCGGCAGCATGACTAATTCGTCGATCGTCCGGGGCACCGTGCCGCCGTGCACGTCAAGGAGACGGCGCGAGATCGCATGAATGGCCTTGGCCTTGGTGCGATAGAACCCCACGGGGTAGATCGCCCGTTCGATCTTGCGAGGGGACAGCGCGAGCAGGCCGGCCGGCGTGTGGGCCAGCGCGAACAGACGGGCGCTCGCTTCGCTCGTGGTCTTGTCCTTTGTGCGCAGACTCAGAAGGCAGGAAATTAGGATCCTGAAGGGGTCGCGGGCCGATTCCCGGGCGACGACTCCGACGACCGGCTCCTGCCACTGACGGACCTCACGCCTGAGGATTTTGATCGCCGCATGGATCTGATCCTCACGCATGACCAGCAAACGAATCGGGAGGATGATGAAGGATGGCGATTCGGATGAACGGAGGGTTTATTCCGGCCGGCGCTTCGACAACCACTTTTGACGGCGACGCTGAGCTTCCCGCTGCTTCGCCTTTTTCCGAACACTGGGCTTTTCGTAATACCGACGCCGCTTCAGCTCTCGGAAGAGCCCTTCTCCCGCCAATTTTTTCTTCGCGACTTTGAGGGCTTTCTCGACATTGTTGTTGAAGACTTTGATTTCCATTCGTCTCTCGTCTGCGCTTTCCCAGGCGACGCCTGCACGGAATGTTTTCCCGACCGACCAGGGGGCGGAGTGTAACATAGGGCTCTCAGTTCCTCAACATTCTGTGACACAGTCTGCATCCGACTCGTCAGCGATTCTCTAAGTCTCTGATTTACTTGAATTGTCATATTTTCTTTCGTCGTGTGAAGGCAGGCCTCGGTGGCGGCGACCGCAAGGATCAATCCGACCTGCACGTCCGACCGCAGTCGAGGTTTCGCCGCGCTTGAGGAGGCGGCCAACAGCGCGGCGGCTTCCAGCGACCGCTCCGCCATCTCGAGGGGGATTTCCGTTGCGACATGTAGCGCGGAAGACACGGCGATGGGGCGTCCAGGGTCGGTCTCCGGCAGCTTTGTTGCCGCGACAAAGGTGTTGTACGCCGCGCCGTCGGCCAACAGCAGATGGTGGAGGCGGCGGACGATTTCTTCAAGATGTCGCTCGGCGGAGGGCTGACGGCTAAGTCTCGCCGCCATCACGCCGAGCGCTGCGGCAAGCGCGCCTGTCAACGCAGCGACGGCAGCGCCCGCCGGCACTGCGGTCGGCGCTGCCACCGCCTGCGCGAATTCCGAAATCGAAACTCTCAACAAATCCTTCCTTGGACCGTGGCCGGCCGTAAATTTTGCGGCTGGAGTCAACACCGCTTCCATCCGCGCCTCGAGAACCTGCATCCGATCCAAGCGGGTGAGGTGAAGAGCGTCCCGCGCCACCTCGGTGACCGCGGCCTCCGGAACCAGGCCGACGATCTCGGTTCCGGCGAGGGCCACCCCGTGGCGGGCCGCTTCGGCTTCCACGGCCTTGAACGCCATATGGAGAGGCGTGACCTCATAATCCGTCAAGTTCATCGCCACCTGCACCAGACGGCGGCTGGGCAGTTCCACGCCGATGGCTTTCAGGTGCCGCAGTCCGCCATTTGACTGGCGAACAGATCTGGCGATCGAACGGGCAAGGACGAGATCGGTCGACGCGAGATCCACATTGAACGCAATCAGCGCGGGCCGCGCTCCAATGATGATGGCCCCGGCGGTTTCATGCAGTCGGCTTGGCCCGAAATCCGGAGCCCAATCCGGATCGGAAGCCATTCGAAATGCCAATCCTTCCAAACCGCCGCGCCGTACGGATTCGAGCGGGGCATGGTCGCTGTGCGATGCCGCTCGTTCATAGAGAAAGACGGGAACCTCCAGTTCAGTGCCCACGCGCTGTCCCAGGCGCCGCGCCGCCTGGACGCAGTCGCGCATGGAAACCCCCTTAATCGGAATGAAGGGCACGACATCGGTCGCGCCGACGCGGGGATGCACCCCGGCATGCTTGCGCAGGTCGATAAGGCCGGTGGCGATGCGGATCGCCCTGAACATCGCTTCGATCATTTCCTCCGGACCTCCGACGACGGTCATCACCGAGCGGTGATGATCGCAATCGGACGTATGATCCAGGAGGCGGACGCCGGGCACCGAAACAAGGGCGTCGATCAACGCCTGCATGGTGGCGGGATTACGGCCTTCGCTGAAATTGGGGACACATTCAACGATGTGGTCCATGCTGATGCATTCGCTCACAATAAAAAAGCCGGAGGTACACCCATGACCTCCGGCTTGCAATCAGATCGCCCCCGAGCACTGCGCGTGTTACTTCGTCTTCTTGACGAACGCCTTGTAAATCCGTCCGGACGTCGCTTGCTCCTCTTCCATTCCCATCAGGTGATGTCCGGTATTCTCGCACCAGGCGGGCATGTCCTTCTTAATCCCTTCATCGTCGGACACGACCTCCAACACTTGGCCCATCATCAGTTCCTTGATTTTCTTGCTCGTCATGATGATCGGCATCGGACAAAAGTATCCGAGCGTATCCAGCTTGACGTCGGCCTGCATAGTCAAAGCTCCCCCACCGCTATATGAACAGATTCACGCTGCCTTGCTTCGCCTCAGCGAGATACGTCGTGACGCCGGCGAACTGGTCGATGCCCTCGATCAGCGTGTCCTTGCTGATGCCCATCAGCCCCATCGTCGTCGTACAGGCGATGAAGCGGACACCGAGGTCCAGGGCCGTTTCCATGAGTTCCGGCACGCCGGGCATTTTGTTCTGCTTCATAACCTTTTGCATCATCCTCGTGCCAACACCGCCGAAATGAAACCGGGAAAGCGGCAGACTTTGTGCGCCGCCCTTGTTCAAGAAGCCGAACATCCGTCGGAGCCAATCTTTGGCCGAACTCGTTGCTCCTTGCCGGCGGATCGTATTCAATCCCCAAAAGGTGAAGAACATCGTCACTTTCATGCCCATGGCGGCAGCACCGGTGGCAATGATGAAGGCCGCCATGGCCCGGTCGAGATCTCCGCTCAAGAGCACGATCGTGACCCGGTCCGGCTTCGCGGCTTGAAGGTCGGCGAGAGCAACCGCCGGGTCCATTTGGGTGGTCGTCATGGGCACCTCACAAGATTCATGCACTTCGGGGCCGTGTTTTCACAGATTTTTGACTATAGTCTCCGCGTCTTTTAGCTGTCAACACAACGACCTTGACCAACTATTCTACGGCAGATATAGTCCCGACGGTCCGGTGAGCTTACTCCTTGGATCAGACCACAGAAATCAAGCCCCCCAAGAGTGCGCCATTGTTCGGGTTTTGGTACCCGGCGTGCTCGAGTAACGATCTCCGCCCCAGTCGCATGAAAGGCGTGGTGCTCCTCGGGCTTCCGATTTTGGTCTGGAAGAACTCTGAGGGAAATGTCGCGGCGCTGCGAGATATCTGTCCGCATCGCGGCATGCCATTGTCCTTCGGACGGATCCGCGGCGACTGTGTCGAGTGTGGTTATCACGGCTGGCAATTCGATCAGAAAGGCCGTTGCCAGCACATTCCCGCCCTCATCGAGGGCTCTCCCATCCAGACCGACAAGATCGGCGTGACGTCCTACCCATGCCGCGAACGGGACGGGTACGTGTGGGTGTTCATTCCCGATCCGATGCAGCCTCACCAATCAATTCCCGACGTCCCTGCGCTTCCGCTCCCTTCCTCTCCCTATCGAATGATTCAGATTTCGACGTTGCTGAACTGCGCGATCGATGACGGCATTGTCGGCTTGGTGGATCCTCTCCACGGGCCCTTCGTCCATCAAAATCCCTGGTGGCGGACGCAAGCCAGCATGCATGAAAAGGCAAAGACCTTCGAGCCGCTCCCCGCTGGCTTCCGCATGGTTCCGCACGCACCGTCGAAGAATAGCGTCCCGTACAAGATCTTGAACTTGTTCTATGGGGGCCCGCTCACGACCACGATCGATTTCGTGTTGCCCAATCAGAGGTTCGAATTCGTGCAGTGCGGGAGCATGTTCGTGTCCATGCGAGCGATGATCACGCCGCTCACGGAGCAGCAATGCCGAATGGACTTCTCTGCGGCGTGGAACGTCCTGAGCTGGCTGCCTTTATCAAAAACAATTTTTCGATATTTCGGAAACATTTTTTTGCAGCAAGACAAGCAGGCGATGGAACGTCAGGCGGCGGGCCTGCGTTATAAGCCGCCGTTGATGCTGATCGATGACGCAGACACCCCGTCGAAGTGGTACTACAAATTGAAAACCGCCCACCTCGCGGCCGTACAGACGGGACAGCCGCTCGAGCATCCGCTGAAAGGTCGGGTCACCCTTCGCTGGAAGAGCTGACCCCGAAGCGAAAATCACACGGCTACTCGCCCGACAACAGTAAGCTCATGGCGCGCCGGATCTGCAGCCGCGAGCCAAGCAGCACCACGATATCGCCCGCTTTGAGTTTCGTTTTGAGGTTGGGATTCGATTCGGTCATCCCGTCGCGTGTCCAAGCAATCACCGAAGCGCCCGTCCGCGGACGGATCGAGAGGTCGCCGAAGCTTTTGCCGACTGCGGGCGAATCGTCGTCGATGCGACAAGTCTCCACCTCGGCATCGGTCAGGGTCCCGCCGCGGAGATGATGAGCCAGCTCCGGCAGTTCACTCCGTCGCAGCAAGGCATAGCCTTCCCGTCTGACCTGTTCAGCCTTCATCGTGATGAAGTCCTGCGGCAGATTGTACGTTCTCAGGACCAGCGCGAAGATCTCGATGGAGGTCTCAAATTCCTCCGGCACGACGTCATCGGCGCCGATATCGTGCAACTCCTCCAGTTCCCGCAGGTAACGGGTCCTGACGACAACCCTCACTTTTGGATTCAGCACCTTGGCCACCTGCACGGTCCGCCTGGTGATGAACGGGTCGGAGATGGCGACGACGAGGACCTTCGCCTCTTCGATCTTCACATGCCGCAAGACGTTCGGGTTGGTCGCGTCGCCATAGTAGATCGGAACCCCGTGACGCGATTCACGGCGAACCGTGTCGCCGTCGAGGTCGAGCGCAAGGTGCGGGATCTCAGTTTCGCTGAGTACGCGGGCCAGGTTCCGGCCGTTCAACCCGTAGCCGACGATGATCACATGGTCCTTGACACGGATCTGTTTGCCCTCCGCCCGAAGGACATGCGCCTCGGTTCTGCTCGGAAGCCAATGCCTCAGCCGCTGGACGGCTTCGATGCGACGGGCCATCAACGGCGACCACTGCATGAGGAACGGCGTCACGATCATGGAGAGCACCGACACGGCCAAGAACACCTGGTAGGGATCCCCCCGCAGCAATCCGCTCTCCTGGCCCTGCTGAGCCAGCAGGAAGCTGAACTCTCCCACCTGCGCGAGCGCGACGCCGACCATGAACGCCGAGCGAGGCGGGATGTCCATGGCAAGAGATGCGGCCGCCCCCGTCAGGAACTTCACCGAAAGAATGGCCAGCAGCAGGCCGACCACCAACACCGGATGGTCGATCAGGACCCGCCAGTCCATTAAGATTCCGATCGAGACAAAAAAGAGACTGTTGAAGCTGTCGCGAAACGGCAGCACGTCGGCCATGGCCTGATGACTGTACTCGGACTCGGAGATCACCAACCCGGCGATGAAGGCTCCCAGCGCGAGCGACAGCCCGCCCAGCGAGGTCAGCCAGGCGATGCCGAGGCACAGGACGATGATGGTCAACAAAAACAGTTCGCGGCTCCGGCTCCGCACGATGTGCTCGAGCAGTTTGGGGACCGCATACCGGGCGGCGGCGACGATCAATCCCACGACGAGCAGCGACTTGCCCAGGGTCAGGACAACCGACCCTCCGGAACCCTCGAGTCTGCTGGCCAAAATCGGTGTCAGCAACATCATGGGCACGACCGCGATATCCTGGAAGATCAGGATCCCGATGATGGTTCGTCCGTGAATCGAATCGCTGTCCCCTCTGTTTGAAAGCGCCTTCAGCACGATTGCCGTGCTGCTCAACGAAACCAAAAAACCCCAAAAGATGCCCTCCTGCCAGGTCAATCCCACGGCCATGGAGCCGACCCAGGCGATCAGCAGCACGCTGCCGACCTGGATAGGCCCGGCCACGAAGAGGAGCCGGCGCAGCGATGCGAGCTGCACCAGTGAAAATTCGATACCGATCGTAAATAGCAGGAGCACGACGCCGATTTCGGCGAGGATCTGCACGGTGCCGACGTCGCCGATGAGGTTGAGACCGTGAGGGCCGATCAAGGCACCGGCGACCAGGAAACCGGCGATGGAGGGAAGTCTGAACTGATGGAAGAGAAAAACAACGGCGATCGACACGGAAAAAATGACCAGGAGATTGCCGAGCACGCCGTAATCAGTCATAGGGGCATTCAGGGGAACAATCCGAGCGCGGATCCGCGGTCAAACGGCGCATCCCGGCGCGAGAATACTCCAGCCCGGCCAAACGGACAAGGTGCTGCCGCTTGTTGGCGAAAGAGAGGTTGGCTAAAGTGGGCCCGTGATCCGAGCCATTGTCTTCGATTTCAACGGCGTCATTGCCGACGACGAGACGCCGCATTTCCTCTGTTTTCAGCAGGCGCTCGCCGAG
>JBKPSD010000041.1:0-28258 GCA_046734935.1 Nitrospirota bacterium | reverse complement strand
CCGTTGAATGCCGCCGGCATCCTCAAGGCAGAAATGCGCCGTCAGGGGTCGCTCATCATGAAGATCGCCGATGAGGCACGCGTCCCTGCAGGGTCCGCGCTTGCGGTGGACCGCGATCAGTTTTCATTCAAGATCACCCAGGCGCTCGAAAGTCATCCGAACGTCCGTATCCTCCGGGAAGAAATCACGGAAGTGCCGACGGATTGCGTTTGCATCGTCGCAACAGGCCCGCTGACGTCGGACAAACTCTCGCAGGCCATTGCGCGCCTGACCCAGTCAAACCATCTGTATTTTTATGATGCGATTTCACCGATCCTCGATGCCGAGTCCATCAATATGGACGTGGCGTTTCGGGCGTCCCGCTACGACAAGGGCGGCGACGACTATCTCAACTGCCCGATGGACGAGCCGACGTATCACAAATTCTATGAGGCCTTGCTTACAGCGGAAAAAGTGCAGCCCAAGGCGTTCGAACAGATTCCGTATTTCGAAGCGTGCCTCCCGATAGAAGTCATGGCGGAGCGCGGCCGGCAGACCATGCAGTATGGTCCGTTGAAACCGGTGGGCCTCGAGCCTCCGAACGGCGTCCGCCCACATGCCGTTGTGCAGCTGAGAACGGAAAACGCCCACCGGTCTTGCTACAACATGGTCGGGTTTCAAACACGTCTGACCTACGGCGAACAAAAACGAGTGTTTCGGATGATCCCCGGCCTGGAACAGGCCGAATTTCTCCGCTACGGCAGCCTGCACCGGAACACCTTCATCAATTCGCCGCACCTGCTGCGCCCGACGCTGCAGTTCAAGGACCGCAGCACCCTCTTGTTCGCCGGCCAATTGGTCGGTGTGGAAGGATATACGGACTCGGCAGCCATGGGCGGGCTCGCGGGCATCAATGCGGTGCGGGAACTGAGACGGCTGCCCTTGCTTACGCCTCCGCCCACCACAGCGCACGGCTGTCTTCTCTCCTACATCACAGGGACGGACCCGCGGCATTTCCAACCCATGAACATGAATTTCGGACTCTTCCCGCCTTTGTCGAATTCGGTCAAGGACAAGGAACGCAAGCGGCAGCTCATTTCCCAGCGGGCGCTTGAGGACCATGCCGCATGGATGAGCCAATCAGGGCTTTCATAGCGTTTCTCCGGGCCGAGCAACGGGCCTCGCCGGAAACGCTCCGGAACTACGCTTCCGATCTCAGGCAACTGCACAAGTTCCTCGTGTCGCGGCGGTTGGCACGGTCTCCCATTCATCCCGGGTCACTGTCCACCGACGCCGTGCGGGCGTATCTTCAATGGCTCGACCAAAAAGGGGGAAAGCCGAGCTCGATCGCTCGCAAGCTCTCGGCGATCAGGAGCTTTTATCGCTACCTGACGCGTCAGCGCCTGGTCGACCGCAATCCGGTCTCCGGCATGCGGACACCGAAACAACCCAGAACGCTTCCGCGAGTCCTGACGAAAGACGATGCCGATGCCCTCATGACCTTCCCGGCCGGGCAGACCCTCGGGGCGGCGCGAGACCGCGCGTTGCTCGAAACGCTGTATTCGACGGGTGCCCGGGTCAGTGAACTGGTGGCGTTGGACCTGAAAGACGTCCTCGATTCCGAAGGGCTGGTGCGCTTGCAGGGGAAAGGAAGGAAGGAACGGATTGTGCCGGTCGGAACGCTCGCGCTGGACGCGATCCGCCGCTACCGCGCAAGTGTCGCGCGCTCGGCCGGCTCCGGTGCATCGCAGCCGTTATTCTGCAACCGGCGAGGCGGACGGCTGACGAGCCGGAGCGTAGCGCGGATCGTGGCCCGGTACTCGAGTACGTTGGCCGGCGGGGCGGTCAGTCCGCACACGTTGCGTCATTCGTTCGCGACGCATCTGCTCGACGAGGGTGCCGACCTTCGAAGCATCCAGGAGATGTTGGGACATGCCTCGCTCAGCACGACACAGCGGTACACCCATGTGGCGACCGATCAGCTGCTCGCGGTCTATGATCGGGCGCATCCAAGGGCTGGCCGGTCGGCGATCGGTCGCCCGCCCAAGGGCCCCAAGCGGTAAACAGCGTCCGGCCGGCAATTTTACTGGGCCTCAAGCACCCGATCATGCTATGGTCCCGCCTGTCAAGAGCATGCGCCGACGTGTGAGGTCGCAACGATGAACAAACTCGTCCGGAAAGCCAACGTGCTCATCGAGGCCTTGCCGTACATCCGTACGTTTCGCGGCAAAACCATCGTGATCAAATACGGCGGCAACGCAATGACCGAATCGTCGTTGAAGGAACGGTTCGCGCAGGACGTCGTGCTCTTGAAGTACGTGGGACTCAATCCCGTCATCATCCACGGGGGCGGGCCGCAGATCGACAAAATGCTCGACCGCCTGGGAATCGAATCCAGGTTCCTGCACGGCGTGCGCGTCACGAACGAAGCGACCATGGAAATCGTCGAGATGGTGCTCGCCGGAAAAATCAACATGGAGATCACCGATCTCATCAATCGCCATGGCGGCAGCGCAGTGGGACTCAGCGGGAAAGACGGAGGTTTGATCCTGAGCAAGCCGTTGACCGTGCGCGCCTGGGCGGAAAGCCTCGAACGCGACCTCGACGACGAGGATGCCGAAAGCGACTTCGGATACGTGGGAGATATCGAAAAGGTCGATCCCAGCCTGTTGTTCAAGTTGCAGGGCGACCATTACATTCCCGTGATTGCGCCCATAGGGACCGATCGCGAAGGCAATACCTACAATATCAACGCGGACCTGGTGGCCGGAGCGGTGGCCGGCGCCCTGCATGCGGAAAAGCTCGTCATGATGACGGATATCAAGGGCATCCGTGACGCCAAAGGCCGCCATTTGTCCACCGTCTCCCGGAAGGACGTTCAGCGGATGGTCAAGAAAGGCACGATCACCGAAGGGATGCTGCCGAAGGTCCATGCCTGCCTGGACGCCCTGGAACTGGGCGTGGGCAAGGCGCATATCATCGACGGTCGCACGCCGCATGCCATTCTGCTCGAAGTGTTTACCCGCAAGGGCATTGGAACCGAAATCACCGCCTAGTCCCGCGATCCGGCCTTGTCAAACCGACGGACCAGCATTCTCCGGCATCTCCAGTCGCTCACCGGAGAGCGCCATCCCGACACGGCTCCGCATGCATTGAAACAGGCTGCAGAGTACCTGGCGGCGCGGTTTACCGAATACGGATTGACGACGAGCGGACAACCGTTTCCAGCCTTTGGTCAGTCGTACTTCAATGTTCTGGCCATTAAATGGCCCGGTGGACGGCCGGCCAAGAACGCGCGCCCTCCCCTGTTGATCGGCGCACATTACGATACAGTCGAGGCGTCCCCCGGAGCGGATGACAATGCCAGTGCGTTGGCCGTTCTGCTGGAAGCCGCCGATCGGTTGAGGCACGCCGAGGTCGCTCGACCGGTGTGGTTCGTGGCCTTTTGCCTCGAAGAACAGGGGCTTCTGGGCAGCCGGGCATTCATCTCCAGGCTTAAACAATCCGGCCAGCCGTTAGAAGGCACGATCATCCTGGAATGTGTCGGCTATGCCAGCCAGGAAGCAGGATCCCAGCGCACTCCCCCCGGCGTTCCCATTGCGGTTCCATCGGTAGGCAACTTTCTCGGCATCATCGGCAACGAGGCCTCGCGGTCTTTGCTTGCGTCGGTTGAACGCAATGCCCGTCGGATGGCGCCTGCAACCCCCGTCGTCGTTTTGGCGGTTCCCTCGAAGGGTGAAGCCCTGCCGGACGTGCGCCGGAGCGATCATGCGGCGTTCTGGGACGAGGGCTACGCCGCCGTTATGCTCACGGACACCGCGAATTTCCGGAATCCGCATTATCATCGGCCGAGCGATACGCTCGACACGCTGAACATCGAGTTCCTTGTCGCAGTCAGCGACATCGTCGTGGGCTGCATTGAAGACCTCGCAGGGGTGAGACGGCGATGAGCCGTCCCAGGCGAATCAGCCGCGCGACGCGACAGGCGATCGCAACAACGTTCGCCCGCCTGAATTACCGGCGACTCGCAGGCATTTATTGCTACGAGGGCGGAGAGGAATTTTGGAAAGCCAAGCGTGAGCCGAGCCGGCGGCTGGGCCTGCGCGTTGCGAAAGCGCTGCTCACGCGGTTACCGCAGGGCGGCCGAAGTCTCTATGTGGGGGCTGGGGTCGCGGAGTTGCCGGTGTTGCTCGTGGAAGCGCTGGCGCTGAATCGAAGCGTGGTGCCCTGCAATCTGCGGCGCGCCGAGGTCGTCACCCTCAATCGTAGCTGCCGGGGGCTACCGCTCCGGTATCGTGCAATCGACGCCGGCAGAGCGAGAGGCACGTTTGATCATCTGTGGATCGTCAGTGTGCTGAACGATTCGGAGCGTTATCCTCAGGTCGCGGCCTTGTCCTATGGCCGGGCGACTCCTTTGACCTTCGACGCTGCCGCGTTCGTCCAAGAACGGCGGACATTACGGCTGCTTGTCAGTCGCTGTTTGTCGAAACTCCGGTTGCCGGCGATCGTCACGACCAGCGTTGAGGAGGCCAACTGGGTTGCGGACTGGTGCCACCGCAAGAACGTGTGGTACCGCGTCGAACGACGACAGTTCCGGACGGCGTTGGTGGGAGATCCCATCTGTTTCGTGAGGGTCGGCGCAAGCACGAGAGCCAACCGTCGACGTTACGGATGAAAACCGGTTTTGCGGGTGTGGGGATCGTCCATGTACTGGCCGGCGTATTTCACATAATTAGCCGATGATTCCAGGATCCACTTCAGCTCATCGTCGCTGACCGGCCGGCGAACCTTGGCGGGCGACCCGAGCACGACGCTCTTGGGCGGAATTACCGTGCGTTCGGTGACTAGGGCACCGGCACCCACTACCGAATCCTCCCCGATGACGGCACCGTCCATAATGATCGCGCCCATGCCGATCAGCACGCGGTCCTTGATCGTGCATCCGTGCAACACCACATGGTGCCCGATTGTCACGTCGCTGCCGATCACCAGCGGGTGCGTATCGTGCGTGACATGCAGCATGCACAAATCCTGTACGTTCGTCCGATGACCGATGCGGATGTAATGCACGTCACCGCGGATGACGGCATGGAACCAGACGCTGCAGTCTTCGCCTACGACCACGTCGCCGATGACCACCGCGGTGTCTTCAATGAAGCAGGATTTGGGAATGCGAGGTTGGATGCCTTGAAAGGTCCTGATCATGTCTGCACGATAGGGGAATCGATTTCTGCGCGCAAGGGCCTCGTTGACAGCGTTTTCCGGCCTCTCGTAGACTGATCGGCGTATGAGTCACACGCTCATTCAAGTAGGCCGTCCAAAGAGGGCTGCGGGCGCCTCCCGTCCCGGCAAGAAGACCACAGTGGGCTTCGTCAACCTCGGCTGCACGAAGAACCAGGTCGATTCAGAGATCATGCTGGGAACCTTGGCTTCCGAAGGCTTCGAGCTGACCGGCAACCCACAACAGGCCGAAGTCGTCATCATCAACACCTGCGGCTTCATTGAAGAAGCCAAGCAAGAATCGATCAATACGATTCTCGAACACGCCAAGCTGAAAGAGTCGGGGGCCTGCAGGATACTGATTGCCGCCGGGTGCCTTGCGCAGCGGTATCAAGGCGATCTCCTGAAAGAGTTGCCCGAACTCGACGGCGTGGTGGGCACAGGCGAATTCGCAAGGATTGCGGACATTTGCCGAGACCTGTTGGCGCCGAAGCCCCGGGGGCAGCAGCTGTGGATCAGCCAGCCACCGTACTTGTATGACGAAATGGCCCCGCGCCTTCGTCTTGGAACACCCCACAGCGCGTACGTGAAGATTGCCGAAGGATGTAACCGCAACTGCGCTTTCTGCGCCATTCCTCTCATGCGAGGCAAGCAGCGCAGCCGGCCGGTCGGCTCGATCGTCGCCGAGGTACGGCGGTTGGCCGACGAGGGCGTCAAGGAAATCAATCTGATCTCTCAAGATACCGTAAATTATGGAGTCGACCTCGGCCTCAGGCAGGGTCTTCTGTCCTTGCTGCGCGAACTTGTCCGGGTCGAAGGTTTGCGCTGGATCAGGCCATTTTATTTGTATCCGCAACAAGTCACCGACGAACTGCTGGACCTGTATGCGGGCGAAGAGCGAATCGCAAAATACATCGACATGCCGCTCCAGCACATCAATAGTCATATGCTGAAACGCATGCATCGCTTGGGCGACCGAGGCACCATTGAAGCGCTGGTCGACCGTATCAGGCATCGGATTCCCGGCGTGACGTTCCGCACCGCCTTCATTGTCGGGTTTCCGGGCGAAACCGATGAAGCGTTCAAGGAATTGGTGCAGTACGTCGAGCGGGCGGAGTTCGACCGCGTGGCGGCGTTTTTGTATTCGGATGAGGAAGGGACCCCGGCCGCCGGCTTGGGCAGCAAGATTGATCGATCAGTGATGGATGAGCGCCGCAACGAACTCCTGGCCGTACAGGAAACGATCGCAGCGGCAAAAAATGTCGAACGGATCGGGTCGACGCTTGAAATACTGGTGGACGGACCTTCGGAGGAAGACGGTCGTTGGCTGGAAGGGAGGCATGAAGGGCTTGCGCCTGAGATTGATGGTGTCGTGTATATCGGGAAAGGCCTGGTCAAGTCGGGACAATTTGTCAAAGTGAAAATCACCGATGCGACCACGTACGATCTGACCGGCCAGATCGTCGGTGATGGCAGTGCCGGCCCCTCTCATCCTCCAGTCATCGGGCAAAAAGCGGACACCTCCTACCGCTGATCAAGTGATATGCGATTGTTCCCGCGAGGCCTATGGAGGTTAGCAGGCATCTGAACGAGGGGTGAAGATCATGGAGCGACTGCACAGTAACGGAAGACTTGGGAGGTCCATCATCGAGCAGGATGTGGACTTGGTCAGAAAAGGTCGCGACCTCGAGGAAATCGTCCTTGCGCGTGCTGTCCGGCGCCTCATTAAATGGCGGTCTATGGACGGAAAACGGTGGTTTTCGATTAGTGGAAGGCATACGGGGATGGGACGATCCCATCCCCGCAGTGTTCAAGTTACACCTTGGCGCTCAGGAACAAAGATGCGCCGCGCCGATTGATCAGAATCAGCACGTTTTCCCCCTTTTTCACCGCCGAAGAGACCTTTTCAAACTCTTTCACCGATTTCACCGGCTGCCGGTTGATCTCCCGGATCACATCTCCCGGCATCAGACCGGCCTTTTCTGCTCCACTCTCCGGTTCCACGCTTGTCACGACGACGCCCTGAGTCTTGCCCTTGATGCCCAGCTCGTTCGCCGTGTCCCGGTCGAGGTCCTGCACAGCCACTCCTGCGAAGGCATACTCCTTCTCATCGCCCTCCGCCTTGGCAATCTTGGCCTCGCCGGGCTGTTCGCCGATCGTGACAGTGAGTTCTTTCTCATGACCGTCCCGCATCACCTTCATCGTCACCTTGGAACCCACGGTGGTTTTCGTGACCAGGCGCTGAAGCGCCACGGCGTCCATTACCGGCGAAGACTGGTACGACATGATGACGTCACCCTGCCTGAGGCCAGCATGATCGGCGGGGCCATCCTCCTTCACGTCGGTCACGAGCGCGCCCTTGCCGTCTGTCACGCCGAACGACTTGGCGAGGTCCTGATTCAGGTCCTGGATCCCGATTCCTAGATAGCCGCGGACCACTCTGCCGTGCTTCACCAGGCTGTCGAAAATGGGCTGGCCCATGCTGGTCGGCACGGCGAAGCCGACGCCCTGATAGCCTCCGCTCTGCGAAAAGATCGCCGTGTTGATGCCGACGAGCTCGCCTTTCGTGTTCACGAGCGCGCCGCCGGAATTGCCCGGATTGATCGCGGCATCCGTCTGGATGAAGTCCTCATACTGAGTGATACCCATGCGGCCCCGTCCGAGAGCGCTGACGATGCCGAGCGTGACCGTCGAGTTCAATCCGAAGGGATTGCCCACCGCCAGCACATATTCCCCGACTTGCAACTTCGAGGCATCTCCCCAGGGAATGGTCGGCAGGTCCTTGGCGTCGATCTTTACGACCGCCATATCCGTCTTCGGGTCCGCACCGATGATCTTGCCCTGGAACTCGCGCTTGTCCGGAAGGGTGACGGTCACTTCACGAGCGGCATCGATGACATGGTTGTTGGTGAGGATGTAACCGTCCGAAGACACGATCACGCCGGAGCCCTGTCCGCTGCCGTGAGGTCCACGCGGCTCCGATGGACCTTGCGGACCCCGGAATTTCGGCCCAAAGGGTCCGAACGGACCATTCGGCCCGCCGAAAAATTCCTCCATGCGGTCACGGGGATCGTTTTGTCCGCCGCGTCCCGAGATTTTTTCGCCGATGACCGTCGTAATGTTGACGACGGCCGGTGTCACGGCTTTGGCGACCTCCGTAAAGCCGTTGGCCGGCAGGGCGCCCGCCGGTGCAGCCACCGTGGTCGTCGCTGGTGAACCGGTCGCCGGGTAAGGGGTAAAAGACTGGCTGCCCAGAACGAACACCGTGCCCAGCACGGCCATCCCGACCATCATGCCGAGAGTTTTGCGAACCGATTGACTCATAGATCCTCCTTGTTGTTGAGTACGGCGGTCTTGGCTAGACACCGCCGGTAAAAATCCATAAGGAGGACGGTAGCAACTCGCTATGAGAGGTCGATTAGGAGGGTATTAAAAGTCGCTAAGCGGCAGGCGTTAGGGGCAACAGCACCGTAAATGTCGAGCCCTTGTTCGGTTCGCTCTGGACTTCGATGCGGCCATGGTGGGACTCCACGATCCAGGCGCAGATGGCCAGGCCCAGCCCGGTCCCTTTCTTCGTATGGCTCCTGGCATCATCTGTCCGGTAGAACCGGTCGAAAATCCGCTTCTGGTCTTCCTTTGAGATGCCGATGCCCTGATCGGCAATGACGACTTTTGCCTGTGAGGGTTGGGTGGTGAGCGAAATGTCCACGGAGCCCCCTGGACGGGAATATTTCACGGCATTGTCGACCAGGTTCAATAACAGCTCCCGCAAGCGCAGTTCATCGCCCAAGACGACCGCGGGCATCACGAGGCCCAACGCGACTTGAACGTTGCGCTCGTGACCGAGCAGTGAGGCCTGGCGGTGAATGTCTTCCAGCAGCGATTCCAGCTTCACGGGCAGCCGCTCCATTTTGACTTCTCCCATGTCCGCCCGGGACAGGAAGAGCAATTCGTCGACGATACGCGTCATGCGGTCGATCTCTTCAAGGTTGCTTTCGAGAACCACCGTGTAGTCGCCGGCTTCGCGAGGACGGCGGAGCGCGAGCTCTGTTTCGCCTTTCATGACCGTCAATGGCGTACGCAGCTCGTGCGAGGCGTCGCTGCTGAACTGTCGAATCTGCCGGAAGGACGTTTCCAGCCGCGCGATCATGTTGTTGAATGTGCCGGCGAGACGACCGATTTCATCGGCGGAAGCCGGCACGTTCAGCCGCTGCGTGAGATCGCCGGCCGCGATTCTCTGCGCGGCTAGTGTAATCGCATCCACCGGACGCAACGCGCGTCCGGCCAGGAACCATCCCCCCGCCAGCGAGACGGCAAGCGCGAGCGGCATGGTGACCAGCAGCACGAGAAGAAGTCGATTCAGCGTCTGCTCGACGGATTCCATCGAAGTGCCGACCTGGACGATGTACAGCAGATTGCCTCGGTAAATGATGGGGACTGATATCAATCGGAGCGGCGGCTCCTTGGGATACTTCGCGGATTCGAAAATCGTTTGTCCCGAGAACGCCACTTCGAGGGCGCGGCGGCTCAGCGGAAGCTCATGCTGTTTGACGTTGGGAGAACGGATGGTGATGGTTCCGGAAGGACTGAAAATCTGGAAGAACTTGTCGATGCGAGCCAGCTCCGGGAACTGCGACATGAGCTCGTCTTCGTCGATAAGCGGGAGGAACCCGCGTTCTTCCAGTGAACGGACGGCGGCGGCGGCGGTTTCCTCCAGCGATTGATCGAGCGCGTCGCGCAGGCTGCGAGCAGTGACGAAATAGAGAATGGTAGAGAACGCGACAAGGATCAAGGCGAGCGCGCTGCCGTACCACAGACTCAGTCGCAAACGCAGCGGCATCAGTCGGCTCCCGAGCAGGCCATTCGGCTAATCGGCTTTCAGCATGTACCCGCTGCCTCGAATGGTATGAATCAGCTTTTTGGCGCGGCCCCGGTCGACCTTATTACGGAGGTAGTTAACGTAGACGTCGATCACGTTCGTGAAGGTGTCGAAGTCCTGGTTCCACACGTGCTCCGAGATCATCGGCCTGGTGAGCACGCGGCCGGTATGACGCATGAGGTATTCGAGCAGGGCGTATTCCTTCAACGTCAAGTCGATGCGCTGTCCTCCGCGGGTAACCTCGCGCGTGGCCGGATTCAGGATGAGGTCGTCGATCTGCAAAACACCGGGGCTGTCCGTGGCCCCCCGCCGCAACAGTGCGCGGACCCGCGCCAACAACTCATCGATGGCGAACGGCTTGGTAAGATAGTCATCCGCCCCGGCATCAAGGCCTTTGACTCGCTGGTCGACCTGCGATTGGGCCGTCAAGATCAGGATCGGCGTTTGGATTCGCTCGCGGCGAATGCCCTTCACAATGTCGAGGCCCGAAAGCGAAGGCAGCATGAGATCGACAATAATCGCGTCATAATTGGTTGTCAGGGCCATCTCCAACCCTTTGGCGCCGTCTTCGCACAAATCCACGGCATAGCTTTCCTCTTCAAGCGCACGCTTGATGAAGCAGCCGACTTTGGTTTCATCTTCAACGACGAGGATGCGCATGGCGGCCAGGCAATAGTGGATTATAGCAAACCTGGCTCGGGCGATTTCCAGCCCGAGATCTCCGCTTGGAGAAGAGGGGTCGAGCATGATAATCTTCCGTGGATTTGTTCAAGGATCGGACCCCATCACCTCCATGACGACTCCTGAATTTTTGAATCCGACCGACATGTTTGTTCAGCGTCATCTCGGACCGACCGAGGCCGACGTCAGAGAGATGCTGGCCCTGCTCGGCCTGCAATCGCTCGAAGCGTTGACCGACGCGACGGTGCCTCGGGACATCCAACTGCGCCGTCCTTTGGAGCTGCCGGTCCAGCGTGGCGAGCAGGCGGTGCTTCGTGAGCTGCGCGAGCTCGCCGCGGAGAATCGGCTATATCGGTCCTATCTGGGGATGGGATATTACGACTGCATTACTCCCGGTGTCATTCAACGAAACATCCTCGAAAATCCCGGCTGGTACACCCAATACACGCCCTATCAGGCTGAAATCGCCCAAGGCCGGCTCGAAGCCCTGGTCAATTTTCAAACGATGGTTGCAGACCTTACGGGTTTACCGCTCGCAAACGCGTCGCTGCTCGATGAAGCCACCGCCGCGGCAGAGGCCATGGCGATGTGCCTTGCCGTCACGCGGGGGGGCGGTCAGGAACGCCGCGAATTTTTCGTCTCGCAGGATTGTCACCCTCAAACGATCGCGGTGTTGCAGACGAGGGCCGAACCCTTGGACATCACGCTGCACGTCGGACGCACGAGGGCGATCGATTTTGAAAATCCGGGCCTCTGCGGATTGTTGCTGCAATACCCGACGACCGACGGCTACGTCGGCGACTATCAGGCCCTCGTCGAGCAGGCGCACAAAGCCGGGATGCTGGTTGTCGTGGCGACGGATTTGCTGGCGCTCACGCTGTTGCGGCCGCCGGGAGAATTCGGCGCGGACATTGCCGTAGGGTCGAGCCAGCGATTCGGTGTGCCCATGGGTTTCGGCGGACCGCATGCCGCCTTTCTTTCGGCAAAGGAAGCCTATAAGCGCCAGATGCCGGGGCGCATCGTCGGCGTATCGAAGGACCGGGACGGAAAGGTCGCCTACCGGCTGTCGCTTCAGACGCGTGAACAGCACATCAGACGGGAAAAGGCGACAAGCAACATTTGTACGGCTCAAGTGCTGCTCGCCATCATCGCCGGCATGTATGCCGTGTATCATGGACCCGAAGGCCTGCGGCGCATCGCGGAGCGTGTCCATGGCCTGGCTGCGCTGCTCGCTGCGGGTCTGCGTCAACTCGGCTTCGATATCGGCAGCCAGGAATTTTTCGATACCATTCGCGTCCGCCTGACCCAACCGCAATGCGAGCAGATTCTGATCCGCGCGGATGAACAGGGGTTGAATCTCCGGCGGTACGACGACGATTCAATCGGCATTTCATTGGACGAGACCACCGATCCCGAAGACGTCCAGCGTCTGATGGAGGTCTTCGTCGGGCATTCACGGCTGCCCTTCACGGTGCCTGAGCTGGCTGCGACCGTCGTGACGGCCTTTCCCGCGAACCTCGCTCGAACGACTCCTTATCTGACGCATGAGGTCTTCAACCGCTATCACGCGGAGCATGAAATTTTAAGGTATCTCCATCGGCTTGAAGCAAGGGATCTGTCCTTGACGCATTCCATGATTCCTCTCGGTTCCTGCACCATGAAGCTGAACGCGACTGCCGAGATGCTGCCCGTGACGTGGCCTGAATTTGCCCGTCTGCATCCATTCGCACCGGCCGAGCAAAGCAAGGGGTATCAAGAACTCTTTCGCCAGCTGGAGACGCGATTGGCGGAGATCACCGGGTTTTCCGGGGTGTCGCTGCAGCCCAACGCCGGCTCGCAAGGCGAGTACGCCGGCTTGATGGTGATCAGGGCCTACCATCGGAGTCAGGGCGAATTTCACCGTGACGTTTGCCTTATTCCGGTTTCGGCGCATGGCACGAACCCGGCCAGCGCGGCCATGGTCGGAATGACCGTCGTGCCGGTGGCGTGCGACCAGCACGGCAATGTGGACTTGCAGGATTTGGAAGCCAAAGCGGGAGAACATCGGACAAGGTTAGCGGCGCTGATGTTGACCTATCCGTCCACACACGGCGTATTTGAAGCGGATGTCCGGCGCATGTGCCAGATCGTCCATACTCACGGCGGTCAAGTCTACATGGACGGCGCCAACATGAATGCGCAGGTCGGCCTCTGCCGGCCGGGCGACATCGGCGCCGATGTCTGCCATCTTAATCTGCACAAGACGTTCTGCATCCCCCATGGCGGTGGCGGGCCGGGAATGGGACCGATCGCCGTGGCTCGTCATCTGGCTCCGTACCTGCCCGGTCATCCTGTCACAGGACAGGGCGGCGGCGAATCGATCGGTCCCGTGTCGGCGGCGCCCTTCGGGAGCCCCAGCATCCTGACGATTCCTTGGGTGTACATCGCGCTCATGGGCCGGGACGGTCTCACAAAGGCCACCCAGGTGGCAATCTTGAATGCCAATTACATGGCCAAACGGCTGGAAAAGCACTACCCGATTTTGTACACGGGCACCACGGGCTTCGTTGCGCATGAATTCATTCTCGATTTGCGTCAGTTCAAGGAGGCGGCTGGCGTTGAGGCCATGGACGTCGCCAAGCGCCTCATGGACTACGGTTTCCATGCGCCCACCGTCTCGTTTCCCGTGGCCGGCACCTTGATGATCGAGCCGACGGAAAGCGAATCGAAAGATGAGCTGGACCGGTTTTGCAACGCCATGATTCTCATCCGTGCTGAAATACAAGACATTATCGACGGACGGCAGCCGCGCACGAACAATGTGCTCAAGAACGCTCCCCATACGGCTCAAATAGTCACGACGTCCGATTGGAACCGCCCCTACAGCAGGGAACAGGCGGCCTATCCCGCACCATGGGTCAAGGACCACAAATTTTGGCCGCACGTCAGCCGCATCGACGAAGCGTACGGCGACCGGAATCTCATGTGCACCTGCCCGCCCATCGAGCACTACTCGAGTTGAATACGTCATCTTGCCGCCTCTTGCGTTCTGACGGTACAGTAATGCGATATGCATCCTGTCGATCGTCGAGGGTTTCTCGTCCGCTCCGGCCTTGCGTTGAGCGCTGCCCTCCTCTCTACCGAGTTCCCGCCGGCACGCACGGCTGCCTTGGAAGGCTCTTCCATGCCTCCGGAGTGGCAAGCGGTGCGCGATCAATTTCCGCTGGCGCCTGACCTGATTCATCTGGCCGGATTCTTCCTGGCGTCGCATCCGACTCCGGTCCGCGAGGCTATCGAACGGCATCGGGCGGGCTTGGACGCTGATCCGATCGGCTACTGGTTCGCCCACGAAAAAAAGCAGGAGGCCGCCGTGCTGCAGGCGGCGGCCGGCTACCTTGCCGTCGCTCCCACCGATATCGCGTTGACCGACAGCACGACGATGGGTTTGGGACTGCTGTACGGGAGCTTGACGCTGCATCAAGGCCAGGAAATCCTGACGACCACCCATGATCACTATTCGACGGACACGTCATTGCGGCTGCGGGCAGAGCGTACGGGTGCGACGGTGCGTCGCATCCCTCTCTACGACGATTTACGTCGCATTTCACGAGACATGTTGGTCGAGACCTTGTCGAAGGCCGTCCGACCACAGACCAGAATCGTTGCGGTCACATGGGTGCATTCCAGTACGGGGCTCAAGCTTCCCATTGCTGAAATGGCTCAAGCGATTCAGCACATCAATCGAGCGAGGGCCGAGAAAGACCGCGTCATTTTTTGCGTCGACGGCGTCCATGCGCTCGGCGTCGAGGATTTCCGTCTGAGCGAAGTGGGGTGCGATTTTTTCATTGCCGGAACGCACAAATGGATGTTTGGGCCGCGAGGCACGGGACTCGTCTGGGGACATCCGCGCGCTTGGTCGGTGGCCAAGGCGATTATCCCGACGTTCGACTCCGAGGCGTACGATATGTGGATGAAGGTTATTCCTGCGCGGCCGCTCCCGCCCGCGGTTCATATGACTCCCGGCGGGTTCCATTCTTTCGAGCATCGGTGGGCGCTCGATCAAGCCTTTCTCTTTCACCAGACCATCGGGAAGTCTCGGGTGACGCGGAGAATTCAGGACCTGAACGATCAGCTGAAGCAAGGAATGGCCGGTATGCGACGGATTAGGCTCCACACGCCGATGTCTCCAGATTTGTCTGCTGGAATCGTCTGCTTCGAGATCGCGGGAATGGCCCCCGATCATGTCGTCACCGAGTTGCGCCGGCGCGGCATCGTGGCGAGTGTGACGCCGTATGCGGCGCAGTACGCTAGAATGGCGCCCGGCCTCCTGAATTCACCGGCCGAGATCGAGTCCGTCCTGAAAGCCGTCCAGGCCCTCTCAGCCGGAACCGCATAAGCCACTGAGACGTATAGCTTTTTGATTCTATCGCCCACCCCATCTTTAGAGGCATTGTAGCTATACGCCAATTCAGCCATAAGGAAAGATGATGTCCATTTGAGAAAGGTCTACCTGCATGTCCCAAATCCTGAACATGAGCCAAAACACGACAGATGAAGAACTCCAGCGTTTGACGACGATGCTGCTCTTTCATCTCGTCGAACGTTGCGGTGGACAAGTTCAGTTCAAACTGGAAGATGCCCAACGCGTGCGCTCCAGCTTAACGACCAAGATGGTCCAGATGCAGGTTGGTGATGAGGTACGGCTTCGGATCATCGACCGTCTCCCTGAATTGCGGTAACCGGCCTTCCGCCCAACGTCTCACTTCTTCCGAACCCAAGACGCGCTCGGCACGAGTGCGGTACACTCCGCTATGCTGCACGTCGCGACCCACGTGGTGATTCCTGATTCAGAGATCGAGCTTCATGCGATGCGATCGCAGGGAGCCGGCGGGCAACATGTCAATAAAGTGTCGTCGGCTGTCCATTTGCGCTTCGACATCAACGGATCATCGTTGCCCGTGTCGTACAAAGAACAGCTGCTGAAGCTCCGAGACCACCGGATCTCCGCAGATGGCGTCGTGACGATCAAGGCCCAGCAGTTCAGGAGCCAGGAGCAGAACCGCGAAGACGCGCTTGACCGGTTACGCGAGCTCATCCAACGGGCGGCGCTTCCTAGAAAGAAACGCAAAGCGACCAGACCGACGAAAGGTTCCAGGGACAGAAGACTGGAGACGAAGAAGAGGCAGGGACGGCTCAAGGCCTTGAGGAAGTCTCTCGAGTGATTGCCACAGGGCTGGCAACCTTTTCGCAGCCCTAGTCCACCGACGCCAGCGATCCCAAGATATTGTAGCCCCCGTCCACGTAGATCACTTCACCGGTGATGCCGCGTCCTAGGGAGCTCACAAGAAACAACCCCGTGTCGCCGACCTCCCCTTGCTCGGTCGCGCGCCGGAGGGGCGCAAACTCTTTATGATGGTCCACCATCTTGCTGATCCCCGACACGCCGCGGGCGGCAAGGGTCTTGATTGGTCCCGCGGAGATGGCGTTGACCCGGATATTCCGAGGGCCGAGGTCGTTCGCGAGATAGCGAACGGTCGCTTCCAAGGCAGCCTTGGCGACACCCATTACGTTGTAATGAGGGACCACCCGTTCGGCTCCGAGGTATGTGAGCGTCACGATGGAACCGCCGCCTGTCATGAGGCGTGTAGCCGCCCTCGTCAGCGCGACGAGGGAATAGGCGCTGATATCGAGTGCGGTGCCGAAGCCTTTGCGTGTCGTGTTCACGAACTGTCCGGTGAGTTCTTCACGAGGAGCAAATGCGATTGAGTGGACCAAGAAATCCAGTGTGCCCGCTTCTTTTCCGACTTGGTCGATAAGGTGTTCGATCTGGCCGTCGTCCGCCGCATCGCAGGGAAACGCCTTGGAACCCGGCAGGGTCGCGACGAGTTCCTCCACATTCTCCTTCAACCGGTCGTTCTGATAGTTAAAAAAAAGCTGTGCTCCCTGCCCCGCCGTCGACTGAGCAATGGCCCAGGCGATGCTATGCTTATTGGCCACGCCGATGATCAACCCTTTTTTCCCGGTCAACAGCATATATGTGCTCCCGCGGCTTATCGGAGAAGAGGCGTTTAGGCGGTGAAGATTAGCACGATTCGCAAAGGCGCTTCCAGAAGAGAGATGGCGGGCAACCGAATGCGGGGCTGCACTATCGGGTCGCGATTATGAGGCTGCTATTTTCAATACGAACTGATTCGACCCCGTCGGGCAACTGGAACTTTTCCCGATTTTGCGGCGAGTCGAAGAGCTCATGCACGACGCGATCGAGGGCGAAGGAAGGAATGGGAAGGGAGCCGATTTTCCCAGACGTCGGTCTAAGTCGGATGTAGCCGTCCTGGGTTTCCAATAAGCCGTCCAGCTGCAGGGACACTTCCTTTCCGTACATCACGAACCGCGCATAAGCCTGCAACTGGTTCTCCATCAGATGCATGCGGATGTCTTTCATCGCTGATCGGACTTCTTGCACGGTCGCCTCATGCCGGTTGGAACAGGAACGCGGCCAGCTGCGCTTCGTGACGCGAGGTTCTCGAGGATCCACTGATTGAGTTCCGCTTCGTCAAGGGTTGCGATATGCCGCTGATTGGATTGGATGGTGAGGTGGAGCTGCGCCATTTTTTCGGCAATGCGTGCAGCCGCCGCCTTCTAGTTCAGAGCCCGCAGCAAAGCAAAGAAATCATCAAAGATCGGTGTGTTAGGGCAGGTCTATTCGGTTTGCTTGCGCAACGAAACAAACGCACTGAGCATGCCGTGATAGGAGTAGTGCGCGTTGCGGCCGCTGGGATTTGGCAGGAGGAACACCCGGCTGCCCGCTAATCGGGCCTGAGTAAGACCCACCTCGAGCCGATTAACGGTGATCATGTGAGGGAAAACCATGCGGAAGATCGTGACGCCCAACAAGGCGACTGTTTGGGGCCGGTATCGCCGGATCTTCCGTTCCAGGGAGATGACTCCGGCCCTATATTCCACCGGCTTCAGATCCTCGATGCCGACACTGGGTCGGGCGATGATGTTCGTAAGGCCCAGCTGCCATTCGGGCAGCCTCCAGTCTTCCTCATAGGTCAATGGCTTATCGACCAGGCCCGACTGGAACAGAAGCTTCCAGAAACGGTTCGAGGCTCCCGCAAAATGATGCCCTAAGGCAGCCGATCTGAGACCTGGATTGATTCCCACAAACAGGATGCGGGCGCCCGAGCATAGGCGGTCAGGAAGCTGCCCTCTTTGATTCCGTCTTCGTACCATTGGGTGACCTTGTTGGGCTCTGAGGCAGTTTAGCGAGGCTCGACTATTCTGCCACAGTGGATGCGCTGTATTCAGGAGGGATTGAATGGGCTTACTTACGCCTAAGCTGTTGATTTCTTGTGATACCTCCGCTGAACCCATTGGGGCACCAAGCTTGCTCAAACCCGCATAGTGCCCATTGAAGGGCGCACTTTACAAACCAGGGGAGGTGACAAATTATGAAGCGCATGTTGTTGGCAATTATGGCAGTGGCGGTGGCGATTTCCTTCAGCGCTCCTTCGTTCGCCGATGATACCAAGGAAAAGAAGAAGGATGAGAAGAAGGGCGGTCATGTCCTGGTGTACGGCGATGAGAAGAAGGGCGACAAGAAGGACGAGAAGAAGGGTGGCCATATGGACACCTTCGGTGACGAGAAGAAGAAAGACGAGAAGAAGGGCGGAAAGTAATCCGCTTTTAGGCGAGGCTAGCTGGCTCGGGGAGCCTTCCGCCGAAAGCGGACGGCTCCTTGAGTGCTCAAGTCATCGCTCCCCCCATACCAGCTGCAATCCCACAATCGTTTTGGCATCCCGTATCATCCCCGATCCAATCATCTTGATCGCTTCTGCCAGCGGGACCTCCAGCACTTCGAGCACTTCGTCGCGGTCCAGACGCTGCTGGCCAAGAGTCATCGCCGTCGCCTTGTAGATGTGGATGACCTCATCGGTAAAACCTGGAGCAGTAAAAATGCTTGTGAGGCGTTCCAGCGGGCCGGCAATGTAGCCGATTTCCTCTTCAAGTTCTCGAGCCGCGCAGTTCATCGGATCTTCATCGGGATGAAGTTTCCCTGCCGGAATCTCATATATATAACCCCCGGCTGCATGACGAAACTGTTTGATCAACACGACGGTATCGCTATTCTTCAGGGGAACTACCGCTGCTGCGCCGGGATGGCGGACCATCTCCAACTCGATTGTGACGCCGTTCGGCAGCGTCACAGTGTCGATGTTGAGCGTAATCACTTTGCCGGTAAAGACATTTCTTGTCATGATTGGGTCCTTCGGTCGGTTGCCGATGGAGCAGAATTCGCTCGTCAGAGCGCCGTTTTGGGCTTCCGGTAAAACGGCGGCTTGACGGTGACCGCGGGCAGGATTTTCCGACGGATGTCGATCGCGATGGCAGTCCCGGCCTTGGCAAAGCCAGGCGGCACATACCCGAGCCCGATGCCCTTTTGCAGTAGCGGCGACAAATTGCCGCTCGTGACTTCCCCGATCGGCTGCGATGAGTCAGGAGCAAGAATCCGAAACCCATGGCGGGGGACCGATTTTTCCAGCAGCTCGAAGGCGATCAATTGGCGGGGCGGACCGGACTGCGTTTGCACGTGCAGTGCAGGCCGCCCGTGGAATTCTCCCTTCTCGAAGTTGACCGTCCATGCGGCATTAGCCTCCAGCGGCGTGGTGTCCTCCGAAATGTCGTTCCCATACAACAGATACGCCATCTCCAGGCGCAGCAGATCTCTAGCGCCCAGCGCCGCCGGCTTCAGACCCTTCCCCGCCCCTGCCCGCAATAAGCGCTGCCACAGGTCGACCGCATGGCCGGACGCCACATTGAGTTCGTAGCCAAGTTCACCGCTGTACCCCGTTCTGGCTACAAAGCAGTCGATGCCGGCGATTCGACTGTCACAGCAGTGATGCAGTTTCAATCCGCCTATGTCCTCCGCTCCGGCTGCCGCAAGAATGTCGCGGGATGCCGGCCCCTGGATTGCGATCTGGGCCAGCATCGCCGTGCGGTCCTCAAGCTTGCACCGGTCGTCCGTTTTGAGGTGATCGGACAGCCAGGCGAAGATCTTTTCGCGGTTTGAGGCGTTGACGCAAAGCAAATATTCGGTGTCCGTCGTGCGATACACGAAGATATCGTCCTTGATGCCTCCCTGATCGTTGCAGACCATCGAATATTGCGCTTGTCCCGTGGCCAATGCCGAGACGTTGTTCGTCGTCATTCGCTGCAGAAAGGCCAAGCTTCCCGCACCCGATACGGTCACGCGCCCCATGTGACTGACGTCAAATATGCCGGCGGCGGACCGGACGGTCTGGTATTCGTCAACGACGCTTCCGTACTGGATGGGCATTTCCCAGCCCGCGAAATCAACGAGTTTGGCCCCATGGGCACGATGCTGTTCGATCAACGGCGTATGCTTCATGGCGTAAGAGAACAATGGAGAGGGTCAGACGCCAAGCAGTTCCACTTCGAAAATGAGTGTGGCATTCGGCGGAATGGCGCCGCCGGCGCCGCGTGCGCCATATCCGAGGTTGGAGGGAATGATGAGTTTACGTTTGCCGCCGACCTTCATGCCTTGCACGCCCTCGTCCCATCCCTTGATCACGCGTCCCGCACCGAGTGGAAACGAGAAGGGCTGACCTCGATCGACCGAGCTGTCGAACTTCTTCCCGTTTTCCAGCCAACCGGTGTAATGCACGCTGACGGTCTGGCCGGCTTGAGCCGTCGCTCCAGTCCCGACTTTGAGGTCAATGTATTGCAGGCCGGAGGAAGTCGTGATCTCTTTTCCCTCAGCTCCGGCTTGTTCAAATGGCATGACGGCTCCTTGTCTCAGTAAGTTGGATGATGCACTCGATTCCGCCGCACGCAACGCGGCGGAGTGCCGCATGGAGGTTATCGACCGTTTTCGTTCTCCTCGGGACGGGAAAAGAGGGCGACGCTCGCGGTATATCCGTGAAGGAAGTTTTTCACCCCGACCGGGCCGATTTCGCCCTGTGCAAAAAACCCCGCGACCGGGATGGGGCCAACGCGCTCCTGCACCACCTTGCTGTCGTGGTGGCTGTGGCCGAATAACCCTTCGCCGCGGCCGCAGCAGCTGAAAAGCAGTGCGCCGAGCGGCGGATTCCGATGCTTTGCACGATCCGCAGCCAGGAGGACGTGCAGATCCTCGCTGGCTGATTTGGCATCACGAAGCTGGAACTGGACCGTCTGGCCTTCCTGGACGACATCACCGAGCGCGATGGCCCCTGTCTGCTGATCCGCTCCGACGAGGTTGCGCACCAGAAAGTCCCCCCGTTGGAATCGGCTGCGATGTTCATCGATCGCAATGCCGATGTGGAGCGCCCGATGGGCATCGCGACGCCGCGGACCTTCAAGCGATTCGAACACTTCTTGGAGACGGACGATGGCAGGTTTCCCTGCGAGTTCAAACACCATGTTTTGCTCCGCCCGTGTGACCACGTACCGCTCTCCAATCGGGCAGCACCCCTGCGAGATGACCGTTCTGATGGCAATGGGGCCGGAGACATGCACTCCCACCACCCCTCCGTCGAGGACCTCTCCATTCTTGATGAGGCGATTGTCCCCAGGCCCGCGGCCGCCGCCTGCCAATCCGCCGACTGCCTGTCCATTGGGGTAGCGTTCGGCCATCATCGCCAAAATTTCATGCATGGGCGTGCTGAACGGATCGGCGAGAAGTATGAATGTGCTCGGTCCTGCGGTCGCTTCTGGCCAGTCCGGCATGTGGATTTGATCCTGAACCTGCGAAAAGGCCAAGCGAAGCGGGGTCAACCGGACATGAGGGAGGGAGCCAACCCATAATGTCAACGCCGGCGCCGTTTCCAGCTCCTCGCCATCGGCAATGACGCCTTCTCCTGAACAGCCAAGACACACGTCGATGGACAATTCTTCCCGGATCATCCTCGCGATCAGATCGGCTTTCTGCACATGGTGAGGCGAGAAAAACACAAAGGCCAGGTGAATCGCCCTCTGGCCGATTTGCATCCGTACCGCATCGGCTAGGTCACGAACGGCTGCTTCCGTGTCGGTCTTTCTAGACAGAGCCGACGCAAACCGCAATTCCGTTGCAGTCTGGCTTTGTGCTTCTTGTGTCACCATGACGCTAGACTCCGGGATTCATCCGTTCGGCACGGTCCTTCGCGAGCTTCTTGTAATAGCGCCACATGTAGGAGTGATAGTCATCTAATTGAGCCAGGAGATAATGCAGTTCCGTCGGATCTTCCGTTTCCAGGGCCCGCACCATCCTGGTCTTCAGGAACTCACCGAAGGAATCGGTTTTTTCAACGGCCGTCAGCAGGCGCAGGCCGCCACCGATTTGATATTCGTTCATGCAGTCCTCCGCGTCAAGACGCGGCGTGAGAATAGCGACCAGACTGCTCAAAATGCAAGCACATCACTCGGGGGTTATCTGGGAGTTGAGGTGAGAATATCTCGAAGCCGCGTGAGCGAAATGGCTTCGACGCGGTGGCCGTCCCGTCCGATGACCGTCGTGGCCATGGTCAGCGCGTTCAGAATCGCTTCTTCTGTCGCTTCCACGGTCGCGGCGATGAGAGGATTCAGATGCGTGTCTGCAAGGTGAGTCAGGGTATATGTCGGCTGCTCAGGATAATGGGGAATGACATTGGCTGTCGAGAACGCGAGAACGAAGTCGCCGCTGCCATGGCGAGCTGTCGATCCGGTCCTTGCCAGCCCAAGCGCGGCACGCTTGGAAAGCCTGTTCAACTGCCTGGCATCGACCGGCGCGTCAGTTGCGACGATAATGATGATCGAGCCTTCACTCTGGCCGGGCTGGACGGTCGTCGCAGCCGCAGGAGAAGCGTCGTACAGGCGGCCGACCGGCACGCCGGCCATGATCAACTCCGCTTTCCTGCCGTGATTCGCATTGACGAGCACGCCGACCGTATAGCCGCCGTCACGATCGGAAAGCTTCCGTGACGCCGTGCCGATCCCTCCCTTGAAGCCGTAGGACACCATGCCGGTGCCTGCTCCGACCGTACCCTCCTGCACGGGACCGCCTGTGGCACCGTTGAGCGCGGCGACGACGTGGGCTTCCGAGACATGCCGTCCCTGAATATCGTTGAGCCGGCCGTCGTCGCATTCGCCGACGACCGGCGTTAAGGTGTCGTCGGTGATGCCGATCTCCGGATACTGACCGATCATCCAGGACATCACCCCGTTTGCGACCTTGGGAACATTCAACGTGTTCGTCAGCGCGATGGGATATTCTAAAAACCCCGACTCGCTCACCCAGGCCAGTCCCGTCATCTCACCCGTCCCGTTGAGAACGAACGACCCGGCCGGCACCTTTTTGTGCCAGACGTCGTCCCGCGGAATGACGACGGTCACGCCTGTTCGAACGGGGCCGATCCCGGGCTTGAGCGGTCCATCGCCGGCGATGAGCGTGGTATGACCGACTTTGACGCCGGCGACATCCGTAATCGCGTTCAGCGAGCCGCTGGCATAGGTCCCGACAGCGATACCAAGGTCTCGGGCTCGTGAACGGTGCTCCGCGGGATCGCTCGCATGGGCCTGGACGCAGGATGCGAGCAGGCAGCACAGCGCCGGCATCACCATTGATTGGAACATCAGTCGAGGCGAGCTCATGAGATTGGGTTGAGCAGAATTATAGTGGGACTGGCCATAGACGGCAATTCCAGGCAAACGATGAGACCCGAGTCAGAATGGATAGGGATGGAACGTACGCTCGGTCACATGCCTGAGACAACTATGCTGAACCACGACGCCGTTAGAGTCATAGAACACTTGAAAAGCGTCCGTGCCGAACCCGGTGCGGGAAAACACAAGATCGGGATCGACCGGAGACCAGGGCTTTGCCAGCCAGCCGAAATTGATGCGGGCATATTTCATGTCCAGAAAGCGGTGCATCGAAATGATCCCTGTGCTGGAGTTGTTGATCGAATCAGGCGAGCCGAGTTTGTCCACAACCTCAAGCAATGTGGTTTGTCCGGGGACAATGAAGGCCACGTCATCGGGCGTCAACGGCGTGTTCAAGGTGATGCGGACGACATTGCAGCCTTGGAGTAGGATGCTTATGAGAACCAAGAGAAGAAATGTGTATCGAACGTGCGAGGAATGCTTCATCCTAGTCTCCGAACGGCCAGAAGCGGAACTCTAGGTTTTCTGTTCGCTTCGATGAGATGACCTCTTGCACAACGCCGTTTTGGTCGATCATGATGAAGAGGTCATCGCCTTTGACCGAAATGCGCGAGAAATTGACCAGGATTAACAGCAAGCTTCCGGCTTTCGCGTCATAGCGATAGTATTGATAGACGTCCCGACCATTGAGTGGTAAGACACGGTCCGGCGCGCCCAGTAGTCCCAGCACCTCGGTTTTCGTCGTCACCCCATTCTTAATCATACTGACGGCTTCAGTTTTGATGTCGTCGCCGAGCGTTCCCCTGCTGAACGCACAGCCTTGCGTCAGATTGGCTATTGCGGCAACGAAGACAAGCAGCAAAACAATGCGCATAAATCTCCTTGTGTGATAGATCGACGTTATGAGTTCGGGTCGTGCCGTTCTTTTTGCTGGGTCAGGACAAAATCCTGTTCATAGACTTTATACTGCGAAAGAGACAGCCCAAGGCGTCGATAGACCGTCTGAGCGATGTGATTGTCCTGTTCGACATACAGCCTGATCCCGCACACCTTCGAGTCCGCCTTGGCCTGTGAGAGCACCGCGTCGTGCATGCGACGAAAGACGCCTTGCCGTCGCCAGGCCGGATCGACATAGACGCTTTGAATCCACCAGAAGACCCCGTTGCGCCAATCGCTCCATTCGTAGGTGATCATCAACTGTCCCACGACCACGCAGCGGTCGGACTCTCGTACCTCCGTAACCATGAAGAAGCCGAGAGAGGGAGTGCTCAATAAGGTCTGCGTGCCTTCGCGAAGCCTTGTGGCGTCCAGGCGTCGATGTTCGGTTTCCCAGGCCATGGCCGAGCTGAACGCGACGAGGGCATCCACGTCGTCGCTACGGGCTCGTCGAACGGTCAGCTCCTGCGCCGGATTCATGCGCTATGCGTCGCTCTCGGCGCGGCGAGCCAACCCTCAGCGGGCTTGTAGAAGCCGGCGGAGAATTCCATTTTCATGGCGTCTTCAGGGAGCAGGTTCAGAGGGCGGACTTGCGTTTGTGGAACAAACGCCAAGTAACCCGTAAACGGGTGGATGGCAGTGGGGACGAACACCATCAACAGCGCGGAGGCAGGATCGAGTTGAACGGCCCGAGGGGCCGGCCCCATGACGAATCCGAGGGCCCAGAGACCATCCCGGGGAAAGGGAAAGGCGATCACCGTGCTACGGCCGAAGCGCGACCTGAACTGAAAGAGGTCCGTCATGCCCTTCAGGGTGAGATAGATGCTGCGCACCAGCGGAATCTGGGTGATCCATTGTTCAATGGCGGCAATAATGCGGCTCCCCAACAAGTGGGTTCCAAAGGCCCCGGCGGCCATGACCAGAAGGAGGAACAGCAAGATCCCGATCACCGGCGTAGCCATGACGCCGACCTGACCGAGGATGTCGGCAATAGCGCGGTTGACCGCCGTCAAAAGGGCCGAGAGAATAAGAAATGTCGCCCACGTCGGCAAGAGCACCAACAGGCCGGTCAAGAAATAGCGTGACAGGGTTCTCATGGCGTCCGTAATTCAGACAGTGTAACAGAAACCCCTTTAGATGTGACCCCGAACACAGTCTTGATCCCGGGATGAGGGTGCTTTATCCTGTCGCCATCGGTTCGCACTTCGAGGGGGGTCTTCGTCATGGCGGAACAGTCGAGCGGGAAACGTCCGGTGCAAGTGGACAAAGACCTTCTGGCCATCCTTTGTTGTCCGGAAACCAAGCTTGACGTGAGCTTGGCGGATGAGACGCTGATCGGCAAGCTTAACGATGCCGTGACCCGGGGAGTGCTCAAGAACAGAGCACAAAAACCGGTGACCGAGTTGCTCGACGGCGGCTTGATCCGATCAGACCGTAAAGTTCTCTACCCCATTCGCGAAGACATTCCAGTCATGCTGATCGAAGAGGGGATTCCCCTCGAAGAGATCGTCTAGCCTTCTTCCGCCTCGTCGCTCCCGGATAAATCCTCACCGCTTACGGCAGCATTCCGTGGCGTTCCTGTTCGGTCTTCGAGCCCGTAGAGGTTCCGCACTGCTGGCACAGATATTCATACAGATTGCCGGTCGGAAGGACAAGAAGCAGCCGTTCGCGCGTAGGAGTAGCCACACGACAACGGGGGCAATACAGTAGCGAGGCGTTAAGTGACCGAAACTGATCTTCCTGCTCAGAGGCGCGCGGTCGTGCCGTTCTGGGCATCGGTCCGGAAGGCCATCCGGGACCGCCTGGTTTTCGCGGAGGCAGCGGCATACGTGAATTGTAGGCAAGCAGCTTTCTGCGGTCAATGCCGGCCCGTCGATACAGCTACCACGAGCTGTCCGAAGAGGGCCTTTGGTCTCTCGTCTTCGAGGTTCGCCAAACTTTCCAGAGGCCGCGTGCTGCCTGGACGACAGCGTAGACGGCGAGTCCGCTCATGAGGCCATACAATCCCGCCGTGCTCCATGGCCACAGTTCGGGAGCGTGCAGAATCACGCCGAGGGCCACATGGCCGCCGACACCTAAACACAGAGCGAAAATGATCCATTCGCGCATCATGTGATCAGCTCGGTCTGCGGCCGGTCGGGCAGGGAACGAACGCTTCGCGGAGGATGATGCCTAGGCGGCGGGAGTTTTCGCTGATTCGATTTCCGTCGCGGTAATCAGGCTGGATAGGTAGTCCGCCACGAAGTTCAATGCCTCCTCGCGGCCATCAGCACGTCGGCCTTTTTCGCGCCGCTGCACCGATAACTCATGATCGAGGTCAGACTTGACCTCGGTCAGCACCCGCTGAAGCGACGATGGGGTTAAGTTGGTGTCCATATCCTCTAGTTCTTGACACCGATCCAGAACCCAATTCAGACCTTCGATTCTGCCGGCGTAGTGCTCCTGCTCGGCCGTATCGATCCGTGCCATGGTCGTGGCAAAGGTCTGGGCTTCATAAACCAGATTGTAGAAGCTCGTGACCGCGCGCTGAAGAGTCGAATTCATAGAACTCCTTTATATTCAGAACGATAGGCGAGTAACCAATTATACATGAGAATAGGGGTGCGACAAGGGGAAATTTACGCCTCATGTAAAAAGCAGAGAATGGAACTCATTCATAAACCCATAATAAAGTGGAGCAAAGTCTTTTAAGCTGTCCGGGCTGGTTTCCTTCAACCGTTTGAAGAAAAAGACTTGTGCGCGCGGATCGAGCTGCTCGAGCAAATGACTCAGCTGAGCCATCGTGTAGCTTCCTGAAGGCACGCTTAGAATATAGTGAACGAGGCGCTCCACGAACTGCTGCGCGACATATTCACTCGTCAAGTACCCTTCGGGTAACTTTCCCACCGCCAGGAACTCGTCGAAGGGTATCGCCTGTGCCGCAAACGGGACTGACTGGTGTTGACCGGAGGTCACGCTGCCCGCACCTCATTGAAGTCCCAGAAATATTGGACAACTGTACTTAACACCCCCTACCCCGTCAAGCGCGCAGAAGCAGCATAGCTTCTGAGGCAAAAGACCGATCAAAACACAAGGGGCAGGGCCCCTTCGGGAACCCTGCCCCTCCGTGAAGCGATCCTAGCTGTAGCTTACAGCCAGTTCACTCGTGCGGCCAAACCGAGCTTGCTCGACCCCGGAGCGCTTATGGTGTGCGCGACGGGATAAGCACCGCCAGTATGTTGGGAGAGGCCCTGCCTCTCCCAACTTGAACTGACGCGATCTTACAGCCAGTTCACCCGTTCTGCGGGTCTGACGTAGATCGGCTCTTCGACCTGAATACGCGCCACTTCCTTGCCCGACTTGTTGAAGCCCAGCACGGTATCGTTGTACATCTCGAACCGCTTCCCGTGAATCTGGGTTTCGAACACTTTCGGACCGGGAATGACATCGTACCGGAAGACGATCTGCTGGCTGGCTCTCCAGAGCTGGAGGACCGCCAACAGTTCGCGGCTGGGCACGAGATACTTCTCGATCGCATTGTCGACGCCCGGGCCAAACATCTGCCGGGCATAGCCGCGCGGGCTGTGCCGAGGCGGAATGTAGTAGCCGTTGGGCTCGGTGCCCCACTGCGGATAGAGTGGCAGCGCCACCTGTTCCACCCGAATGGTGTAGTACAGGGGATGCCACCGATCCTCCGCCCACAGGCCGTCTTCGCCGATGCGCACCAGGCTCTGCATGCGGATCTTCCCCACGCAGGCCGCCATACAGCGCGTTTCCATCGGCTCGCCGCCCGTCAGCGGATCCTTGCCCTCGATCCGCGGATAGCACGCGATACACTTCTCCGACACCCGGGTCGTGCCCCGGTACATCGGCTTCTTGAACGGACACTGCTCCACGCACTTCTTGTACCCGCGGCAGCGGTTCTGGTCGATCAGCACGATGCCGTCTTCCGGCCGCTTGTAGATCGCCTTGCGCGGACAG
>JBKPSD010000040.1:0-9725 GCA_046734935.1 Nitrospirota bacterium | reverse complement strand
GCGCAGCGCCAGCCGGCACCATCCCAGCACGTCCCAGAAGCGAGGCGGCATCGGAAAACGTTAGGGGAACCGATGCCCCGTGTCAAGGTTGTGGCATTGCGAAATGGTGTGATATACGAAATCAGCCGGCCTGAGCCGTTTTACCCAATGGTCACACTCACCGAAGTTTCCAAAGTCTACATCAAATGAAACGACCGTATCTGTGGTTTGGATCAGGTCACGCTCGACATCGCCGCCGGCACCTTCTGCGCTTTCGTCGGCCCGAGTGGGTGCGGAAAAAGCACCCTGCTGAATTTGATTGCCGGCCTGGACGTCCCCACATCGGGGACCATCCACTTGGACGGACGATCGACCGCCGGTTTCGATTCCGAAGATTGGACCCGGACCCGCCGGCAGGCCATCGGCATTGTGTTTCAAGCGTTTCATCTGATCGCGGGTCTGAGCGTCGAAGAGAACGTAGCGTTTCCGCTCTTGCTCCGAGGAGAGCAGGGCCGCGGCGTCCGGACGCGCGTGGCGGAGGTCCTCGCGAGGGTTCGGATGACGCACCGCGCGCGGCATCGGCCTGGCGAACTCTCAGGCGGGGAGCAGCAACGGGTGGCGGTAGCGCGGGCGGTTGTGCACCAGCCCAAGATCCTGCTGGCGGACGAGCCGACGGGAAATCTTGACTCTCATCATGGCGCGGAAATCATCGACCTTCTCAGGACGTTGGCAGATGACTTTCGGCACACCGTTCTGCTCGTGACTCATAGTACAGCCGCCGCCCATGCCGCCGACTATGTGTGGGCGATGAAGGACGGGCGGTTGACGACCCGGACACTGCGAGTGGCAGCCGCGCAAGGAGCCTGATGGACCTGACAGTTACGATCGCCGGAGTAAAATTTCCGTCCTGCTTGATGAATGCGTCAGGCGCCTTATGCGTGACCGCCGAGGAGCTGGACGGCTTGGGCCGTTCTCGCTCGGGGGCGATCGTCACGAAGTCGATGACGGTTGAAGCCCGCGAGGGCAACCCTGCGCCGCGCTACCATTCCTTTGCCGGCGGCTCGATCAATTCGATGGGCCTTCCCAATCTCGGCTACCGCGCCTATGCGGAACTGATTCCCGCGTTAAAACAGTTCGGCAAGCCGGTCATTGCCAGTGTAGCCGGTCTGTGCGAAGACGATTTCCCTGCCATCGCGAAGGTGATCAACGGGGCGGCGCCCGATCTGGTCGAAGTCAACCTTTCCTGTCCCAACATACCGGGCAAGCCTCAGATCGGCTACGACGCCGAGGCCTCGGAGCGTCTCATCAAGCGTGTGCGTCCTCTCATCACGGTTCCGATGGGCGTGAAACTGCCGCCGTATTTCGATCCGGCGCATCATGAGCTCATGGGAAGCGTGATTGCCCGTTGCGGGGTGGATTTCTTGAATTTGATCAACTCCGTCGGCAACGGACTCTTCCTGAATCCCGACAACGAAACGGTCGTCATCAAGCCGAAGGGCGGGTTCGGCGGCCTCGGCGGGACCATCATCAAGCCGGTTGCGCTGGCCAATGTCCGAGCCTTTTACAAGTACTTCAAGGGAAGGATGCCGATCATCGGAACCGGCGGCGTCGTCCAAGGCGTGGATGCGTTCGAACATCTGCTCTGCGGCGCCTCCGCCGTGCAGGTGGGGACAGCGTTGGTGGAGGAGGGCGTTCAGATCTTCTCCCGGTTGGAGAAGGAACTGGCTGCCTGTCTCGAGCAGCGAGGGTACAAATCGGCCGAAGACTGCAGAGGCAAATTAAAAGAGCTATAGCTCTTTCGTCACGTGGAGCCTCTGAGCGATGTGAGAGGAAGGTTGACGGGGTTTTTCAGCAGCTTGACGCTACTTGCCGAATGATTTGGATAGCAGGCCGAGTTGCAGGGCACGCCTGAGGAGTTGGGCCACGTTCCGCACGTTCAGTCTTCGCATCAAATTGAAGCGATGCACTTCCACTGTGCGCACGCTGATTTGAAGCATGTTCGCAATCTCACGATTCGTATGCCCCACTGAGACGAGCCGCAGAATGTCTCGCTGTCTGGGGGTCAGCAAATCGAGGTCCACGGGCTCTTCGATAAGCGCATCCGGCTTACGTCGTAACGCGGTCTTCATGGTTCCCCACCTTCAATAGCCACTAATAACTGAAGCGAGTCTAGCAAAGGTATGAAAGTCTGTAAACGAAACTGCCGATTTGTGCAGACAGCGCTCCAAGCCGCATGAATGTTGGCTCGGCGGCCGTTTGTCCTGTCGGGAGTTCTGCGAACTTCACCTAGGGTAAAAATCGGTATGCGAGGATCTCAGGTCACCGCCTCGGTGGTTATTGCCGGAGCCGTGCTCCGTGCGCACGTCGTTCAGCAGCCGTTCCGCGCGCTGCTTACGGTCACCGGCGTCGCCCTCGGGGTCGTGGCGGCCGTGGCCATAGCGGCAGCCAACATCGAGGTGCTCCGCACGTTTGAGCGGGCCGTCGTGACGATTGCCGGACCGGCCACCCTGGAAGTTTCAGGCAGCGACCTTGGGCTCGATGAAAGCCTCCTGGGCGTCATCCGCGCCACGGAGGGCATCGTGAAGGCGGCCCCAGTCATCGAAGAAGCGTTTGTTCTGTTGGAAGGCGCGCAGGGCCCGGAAAGCGTTCAAGTCTATGGTCTTGATCTCGTTGGAGAGGCCGGGCGATCCGGGTTCCGGCTCGAGCGCGGGACGGCAGATGAGGCGTTGAACGACCTGCTCAAACGCGACACGGTGTATGTCGGACGGCTGCTGAGCGAGGACCGGAGTCTGCGCCAGGGAAGCACCGTCCAAGCGCGCGCCGGATCCCGCTTGATCCGGTTGCGCGTGGCAGGCATCGTCGAAGGCACGGATAGGCCGGCATCCTACTGGAACCGGGTCATGATCATGGATGTGGCCGCCGCGCAGGTCGTCTTTGACATGATCGGCCGTCTGGATCGGATTGAGATCGAGACCGCACAGGACCGAATGGTGGACGACGTTGCCGCCGATCTCCGGGCGGTGCTTCCGCCCTCGGTGGTCGTGCAGCGCCCCGCACAGCGGACCGCCCAGGTCGAACGTATGGTGGGCGCGTTTCAGCTGAACCTGGCCGTTCTCAGCTGGGTGGGCCTATTGATCGGTATGTTCCTCGTCTACAACACCATGAGCTTTTCCGTCGCTCAGCGGCGACGCGAGATCGGGATCTATCGCGCTCTCGGCATGACGGAGCGGCGGGTGGCCGGCCTATTTCTCGTCGAGGCGGGCCTCTTCGGCTTTCTCGGCGGCCTGCTGGGCTCGGTCGCCGGCCTCTGGCTGGCGCGCGTGCTGGTGAAACTCGTCGGCCGCACGATCAGCGATCTCTATGTGCCGATGACGTCGAATGGAACCTTCGCCGCCTTCGATGCGCAGAGCATCGTGTTTCTCATCGAAGGCATTCTGGTTGGTGTCATCGTGTCGATGGTAGGAGCCATCGGACCCAGTTTGGATGCGAGCCGCACGGTCACGACCAAGGCCCTTGCCCCCGGTGATTATGAGCAGTCCGAAACCCTGCGTAGCGGACGCTACCTCCAGGCCAGCCTGATTTTGATATCGGCAGGGATGCTCTTCGCGCTCGGTCCCCCTATCCACGGGCTGCCCGTCCTGGGCTATGCCGCAACCTTGTGCCTCTTGGCCGCGTTCGCCTGTCTGTCGCCGATCTGCATCGCCGCATTGCGATGGTGGATACAAGGGAAAGGACAGACGGCGGCTGTACTTTCCAAAAGCCTCAAGCGGATAGCCGCCGACCATACCGCTCGCCATCCGGGACGCAATGGGGTCACCGTGTCGGCGCTGCTTGTCGGGCTTGCAATCATGATCGGCGTCGTCATCATGGTTCGAAGCTTTCGAGGCACCGTGGAGGCCTGGGTTGATCAAACCGTAATGGCCGATCTGATTCTCGCTCCGCCCGCCTGGCTGCACGGTAAACAGGTCGGGCATGCCTCGCGTACGTTGCCCGGCTCCTGGCTCCCCCGGCTTTCTTCGATCAAAGGCGTCGCGGCCGTCGACACCTATCGGGATGTGCAGGCGGATGTGGATGGGCAGCCGGCTGCTTTGGTGTCACGCGATCTGCGGCTGCATGCGGAGCGTGGACGCTACCTGATGGTCGAGGAGGATTGGGCCAGCGTGCTACGGCGCGCAGCCGGGTCCGGAGGGGTGGTCGTTTCGGAAGTGCTGGCCAATCGGCTGAGTCTCAAGCGGGGGAGCCGCATCACGATCACGACGCCTTCAGGACCGCAGATCGTTCCCGTCGAAGGCGTCTTCTACGACTATGCGACCGACGGCGGGAAGGTTGTCATGGAGCGAACGCTCTATCGCCGCTTTTGGAACGACGACCGCATCACAGTCTTTGCGCTGTATCTCGAGCCGGAAGCGGATGAAGGGCAAGTGAAGCGCCGCATCAGTGAAACGCTCGACAGTTTTGACAGGTCCATGGCACCGCCGATCCTCATCAGCAATCGAGATCTCCGCCGCGAGATTCTTACTATTTTTGACCGCACGTTCGTTCTGACCTATGTGCTCGAGGCGATCGCGGTCTTCGTCGCCGTGCTGGGAATCGTCAACACGCTCGTCACTGCCGTGCTCGAACGGCGGCGTGAGTTGGCGACGTTGCAGGCCATTGGCGCCAGCCGGACGCAGGTCGAGCGGCTGATCCAGTGGGAAGCGGTCTATTTGGGAATGATCGGGGCTCTGCTGGGCGTCCTGGCAGGACTCGCGCTGGCCTGGCTCCTCATCGCCGTTATCAACAAACAGTCGTTCGGATGGACGATTCAGATGACGGTCCCACTGGAGGTGCTTCTGCAGGCGGTGGTCCTCGGCGTCGGCGCCGCAGGGATCGCCGGCTACTTGCCCGCCCGCTGGGCGGCGCGACAGCCGATCGGGGAAGGGCTGAGGCAGGAATAGCGTCCGTCAAAACCACGCCCGAAACGGACTCAGCAGCACGCCGAGCGCCCGATGCAGCCAGTCCCGGTTCTCCAATTGCTCCATGGTGAGTTTATGGGAATTGGCGACGTCCTCCGCGAAAATCTCCTCCAATCGCCGTGCGACAGTGTGGTCGTAAAACATGACGTTCAACTCGTCGTTCATCGCCATGGACCGATTGTCGAAATTTGCGCTGCCGATGGTCGCCCATGCGCCGTCGATGATCATCATTTTCGTGTGAAGCAGCGCCGGAGCGTATTCGTGGAGGAGGATGCCGCCGTCAAGCAACGGAGCAAAGAGATCCCGTTGAGACGCTTGCGTCACAAATTCCACCCCCGAGCCGTTCTCCACGCTCGGGACCAATACCCGCACGCGCACTCCCCGTTGCACCGCATCCAGCAACGCGCGGGTCATCTGCTCGCCCGGCAGAAGGTAGGGCGTCGAGATGAGGATGGAGCGGCGGGCCGAAGTAATGGCCTGCAAAAACACGCGGTACATGGCTTCGTTGCCCGCAAGCGGAGAACTGCGCACGACTTGGGTTTGGACGGGCACATCCTTGATTTCGACCGGCGGATAGGGGAAATAATCCCGGCCTCCGAGAAGGACTCCCGTCGCCTCGCGCCAGTGCTCGACGAAGGCTTCCTGCAGATTTTGGACGACGGGTCCTTCCAGGCGGACATTCGTCTCACGCCAATGCCCGTCCGTTCGTCCATCCCCGTTCCAGGCGTCATCGACGCCGAAGCCGCCCGTAAAGCCGATGCGCCCGTCGACGACGACGATCCGTCGGTGGTTGCGCTTGTTCGTCCGTTCGAGGTTCCATAGCCGCAAGGGGCGGAAGTCCGGGACGATTTTGCAGCCCGCCGTCTTGAGCGCGGCAATGTACCGCTCCGGCAACCCGTCGGCGCCGTGAGCATCCAGCAACATGCTGACCTGCACTCCGTGCCGGCACCGGTTCATGACCGCCTCGATGATCTCATTGGCGACCCTGCCCTCGTGAAAAATGTAAGCTTCAAAAGTGACGGTCTCTCGAGCCGATGCGATTGTCTCGAGCAGCGCGGGGAATGTTTGCTCGCCGTTGAGTAGAATGTCCACGCGGTTGTCGCCGACAATCGGCGCACCGGCGAAGGCTTCGAGCGACGTACGAAAGGCGGGGTCGTCGATGTTGATGGACGGAAGGCTCAGCGGTGCAGGCGTCGAGGCGCAGCCGGCGAGCCATGCGGCGAAGACAATCGTCATCCGCATGCAGGGGCACGATCCCTTAGGGGAAAGGCCGCTCATTTCTAGCGGAGCCCTCCTGTGGTAAGGTGACTCACTCCCCTTCAACACCTATTGCGAGAAAGTGAGAGAGAAGCGCTATGACCGCATCCGATATTGCTCCGGCACTCAGCCGTAAGTCCTTGATTCCGGCCGCCATGTTGGCATGGTATGCAGGGTTGTTTTTGACGCTGGCGATTGCGCCCCTGGATCCGCGGATCTGGTGGGGTTCCAACGTACTGCCGCTCGCCTTTGTGGCGGTGCTGCTGCTTACCTATCGGACCTTCGCGCTGTCCAATGCGTCCTACGTCCTCATTACGGTCTGGCTGACGCTGCACACGGTCGCCGTCCACTACACCTATCCAAAAGTGCCGATCGGATTCTGGCTGGATGCGTGGTTCGACTTTCACCGCAACCATTTCGACCGGATTGTCCATTTCTGCTTCGGGTTTTTCATGACGCTCCCGCTTGTCGAGATCTTTCGACGGCGGTGCAACGTGAAAGGTTGGCTGCTGCCGTATCTGGTGGTCATGACCGTGCTCGGCTTCAGCGCCTTTTGGGAAATCGTCGAAGCCTGGATCGGCCAAATCGCCCATCCGGATATCGAAAAGGCAATGGTTGGTCACCAGGGGGACGTGTGGGATCCTCAACGTGATATGGCGTCCGCCTTGTATGGTTCTCTGTTGTATGTGGCATATCTCGCCTTGACGCGGACGCTTCAAGGAGAGACCAACCCGGACAGCCCTGAGGAACCGCTCGTCGGCGCGCAGTTGCCGTCCGTAGGTGAGGGGGCACCTGTCGTCTAACGAGTGAGGGCGATCACCAGGGTGACGACCGATAGGAGCAGGCCGGCCGCAAGCAACACCGTCAACCGCCTGAGCTTTTTTTCGACCGTGTCCGACCGCTCGGCGAGCCATTCGACTGATTGTTCGACGGCCCTCAGCCGTCCGTCCTCCGTGGCCTCGCCGCGAACGGGTCTGTCCAACAGTGCTTTGACCACCGGCATCAATCTGGGGAGCTGCTTGATCAACAGGCTGAAGAACGGGTTCATGGCAAGGAGGTCTCTGGTTATCGTGGGACATGTTTTCGGTCCTCGGCCTTTGACGGCAACTGAGGACTGATCAGTTCGATGCTCAACACCGGTCCCATGAGCTGCAATGGTCCCTCGAATCGCACGAATCCGGGCACCTCATCGGCCAAGATGTAGCAGTCATAGTGGAAATCGGCGGGCAGCTTGCCCAGCATGGTCCCCAGAAATTTCTTCACAGGGCCGATATCCGGCTTAAAGGCGTATTGCAAGGCCTTGCGGGACTGATCGCCTACGCGGATGGCCTGTTCGCCGACGAAGGCCAACTCGAGGGCGATTGCGGTCGGCTCGGGAACGAACGCGAGGACGTGCACCGTTTCTGTGGCTCCCTTCGACAGGTTCAGCAACGTCGTGACAAGCATGCCGTTATAGGCGTCTTTGGGCATGTCGATCTCGCCGCTCAGCACTTTTTCCTTCCCGTCTTCGCCCGACCGCGCCCGAAGCTCATACGATGAGCTGCCCCGGTCGACCACGACTTCCATCTGCTCCGGAAACGAGGGGCCTCGCTGGGTGAGCTGATAGCGGATCAACGTGAATACCCGCTGCTGCGAAAACGCCACTTTCTCGTCGTGCAGCGATCCGTCTTTGAAGCGGAACACGAGGCGGCTCTCAGCGACACCGTCTTCTTTCACGACCTGGGTCACTTCGCCATGCCCGACGATATCCCCCGCCGCCGACCGCACAACGAGAAATCCGTGCGTCACTCCTTCAGAAAACCGCACGGGCACGGGAGCGGATTGGGCTTCACCGGGCGCGAGCGCGAGAATTCCGAGGACGAGACCAAGCAGAGCCGTGGATCTCGGGTTCCATAAACCGGCGGGGATTCGGCCTGACCCGTCACTCACCCAGCAACTCCGCCAACGGCTTCAAGTCTTCAACCCGTTCCGCAAACACCTTCACCATTCCCATGATTGGAATCGCGAATAGCAGGCCCCATACGCCCCACAGCCAACCCCAGAACAGCAGTGCGACGAAAACGGCGGTGGTGTTCATCTTCGTCATTCTGCCGCCCAGCCATGTCAGCAGTACGGTTCCGACCAGCGTCGCGATGGCGAGCGAGCTGACGGCGACCAGCATGGCCATGGACAGGGATTCGAATTGCATGAACCCCGCCATGCCGGTCGCGAGTGCGGTCAGCGCCGGTCCCAAATACGGAATAAAGTGCAGGACGCCGGCTGCGACGGCCCAGGCGCCCGCATTCTCCAGGCCGATCAATCGAAAAGCGGCCCATGTGAGCAAGCCGAGGAGGATGTTGGCCGCGAGCAGGCTGAGCATGTAGTTTTGAATCGAGCGGTCGATGTCGTCGAGGATGGCGACGGTAATCTTTCTTTCGGATAACGACGGTCCGCTGATGCGCATGAGCTTTCGCTTGAAGGTATCGCCGGACAATAAGAGAAACATCACGAGCAGCAGCAGCATGACGGTGTCGCCGATGAGACCGAACATGCCCAAGGAACCGGTCCACAGCCAGTCGACCAACTTGATTTTTGGCTCATCAATGACGACCCGCGTGGGCGGTTTCTGAGCCTTGCCTTGACCGTTGGTGGCCTGATTGGTGGCTTGCTCGATTTCGCGCGCCGCCTCCTGAACTTTCAACATCGGATTGGGCTGGACGGCCAAATCGCGCACCGCGGCGGACAGCTTTGTGGCCGCGTTCGGCACTTCATCAAGGATTCTTTCAACCTGTCCTCGGAGCGACAGGGTGGCCGCGCCCATGGTGGACAGCAGCGCAAGCATCGCGATCGTGGTTCCAACGACACGCGGGATCTTGAACCGTTCGAGATATCGCACGAGAGGATTGAGTGTGATCGTCAAGATCAGACCGAAGACGAGCGGTATGAAGAACCGCTGTGCCGACGATAAGGCAAACACGACGGCCACGGTCGACAAAATGACGGCGGCCATACTTTGCGAGTCAGCGGGAAGGCTGATGGTCGGAGCACCGTCGGCTGGGGAAGCTCCCGCGACAGGAGCGAACGTACCGGATGGGCGATGACTTGTGTGTTCTGTCTGCATGCGGGTCGTCAGGACGTGAGCAGCGAGCCTCTCCATCCATGACAACACAGGCCCAGGGAACCCCCTACTAGGAGAAGTCCTTGCTGAAGGAGCACCCAATGAGCTTGAATGCCGAGTCCTAAGAGGCGTTTGGGGATGGAACGGCAAGACTTTCGTTGGATTGCGCCCGATGGTAGTCGACTTCGATCGTGAATCCAAGGTCGCGGATCATTCCCCACACTTCTGCGGCGGGTGCCCCGGGTGTCGTGAGGTAGCCATTGACGAACACTGAGTCCGCCGGATAGAGCGCCAATGGCTGCAGGCTGCGAAGGTTGTGTTCGCGGCCGCCGGCAATGCGGATTTCCGTGCGGGGATGAACGAATCGAAAGAGGCACAACACCTTGAGGCAGCGCTGAGGCGTAAGGTGGTCGCAGCCTTCGAGAGGTGTGCCGGTC
>JBKPSD010000039.1:0-11349 GCA_046734935.1 Nitrospirota bacterium | reverse complement strand
CTGGGTCAACAACAGCCGTTGCGTCGCCGTCGTCCCTTCCGGCAGGAGATCGGTCAGGTCGCTGTGCACGGCCACGCCCGTCGCCGAAAGCCATAGCCCGCAGGCCATGACCAGGGCCCAGAGCAGCGCGATCGCGTGCTTTCCGCTCATTGGGCCGCTCCAGGCCGAAGCGTCATCACCGACCGGTCTCCATCGGGGGCACGGACGGCAATGGTTGCGACCCGCCCTTCGGAGCCGGTCAGCAGAATATAGTCGACAACAGATTTTCCGGACGACTCGCGCGGCCGCAACAGCAGCGTCCAGTGCCTCCGTGTTCCGTCCATCGCAACCTCATAGACCTTGCGCAGCCGCGGCAAATCACCGGTCAGGGTCGCTTGGAAGGCTTCGACAAAGCTCCCCAAGGCCGGATAGTCTTCAATCGAAACGGTCTGTTTCACTCCCTTACGCTCGCTCTCGAAGCTGACCTGATCGCCCTCGACGACATACCGCTCGCGTGAGGGAGCGGTAATGATCTTTTCCAATCTCGCGGGGGGCACGAACTTGAGGACCCCTCGGGCGGTGACAGGCTCAGTGAGTAGCGACGAATAGGTGGCTTCCTCGAACGGCACCGACGCATGCCCGTGCTCTTTCAACAATCCCATCAGCGTTTCCATAGACCAATCGGCCTCGGGCCGGCCGTCGGCGGGAGCCCAAAGACACATGGCAAACGAGAGGACGGCGATCGGCCGGGCGTACGCGCCGCTACTGCGACACATTCCAAAAATCATAGAAGTTAAACCAGTTATCCGCCGCCTGACGAGTATGATCCGCGAGTCGATCCGCATAACGCTGGATCCAGTAGCGGAGATCGTCATCTCGCCGCTCCTTCGACAGCTGGATCCGCTCGCTGAGCAGCTCCAAATGCACCTGGTACCGATTGCGCCCCAGATAGAGACCAAAAAACATCACGACCGGCGCGCGGACCGCATGAGCCAATCTCATTGTTCCCGTGGGGAACAGCGCCTTCGCCCCGAGAAACTCGCAACATACCGCTTGATCATGGGACGTCAACCGGTCGCCCATGATACCGACGATCCCGCCCCGATCCAGGCACTCTTGAACTCGCAGCATCGTATCGAGTCCCCCCGCTTGAAGGACATGTTCCGCGGCCTCAGGATTGACTTCACGGAACAGCGCCCGCATCAAGGGCGCATTTTCCTCGTCCATCAGCATTTTGATTTCGGTTTGTTCACGCACGGATCCGACCGCTCTCACCACCTCGAAGCTTCCAAGATGCGAGCCGAGCAGCAGGCATCCGCGCCCCTTGCCCAACACCCGGCCCAGCATGTCTGCTCCGCTGACACGAATATCGAATCGATCGAACCGCCCGCGCAGGAAATAGAGACGGTCTACAATCGTCGAGGCAAAGCAATAATAATGATGGAAGAGATCCTTCCAGCCGGGCGAGCGGCCCAGCGCCCGAACGTAAAAGGTCCGCAGTATCCGGTTGGCCCCCGCGGAGCGCGACAGATAGTAGAGACAGATCGGAACGAGCAGCGCACGAGCCGCCCGCCTCCCCCACGTGAGCGCGATGCGGGCCATAAGCCGGATCATTCGGGGGTTGCCGCGCTCGCGCTGGGCCTTCCAGGCAACGGTCATTGCACGATCAGCCGGCGACGCGGAAATGAATCGATCCGGAGGCAATCAGCCGGGTGCCGACACGGCATGTGAAGGCAGCTCTCCCGGCGTCTGGGGATTCGATCGTAATCATCAGCGGCTCTTCGGGTTTCAGCGGAGACGAGAGTTTGACCGCCGGCAGCCCCGTGACCACCAATCCGCCTCCGTACCGGCGTTTCAGCGTTTCGATCACTTCATCAAGGACCACGACGCCGGGAACAATGGGATGACCGGGAAAATGGCCGGGCAGCGCGGGATGATCGCTCGGGATCGTGAGCGTTCGTTCAAGGTTCATGCGTGGATTCCGGATCCGAATGCTGCTCGACCAGTCTCCGCAGCGCGTCATGCGGCAGTTTGCCCGTCTCGTTGCGGGGAAGTTTCGGGACCATCACCAGCGGCCGGGGCAGGAACACGGGGTCGATCGACCACCGTAGTGCGCGACGGATGTCCTCACCGGTCTTGCCGGGCGCGACGACGACGGCCGTGAGCCTCGTCAACGGAGCCTGGCCTTCCTCAGGGAGAAAAAAAACGCCGTCCTGGACCCCGTCGACCTCCAGCAGCTTTTGCGTCAGGTCGCCGAGTGAAGCACGGTGGCCGGCAATGTTCACCTGGTCCTGCGTCCTGCCAAGAACGCGAAACTGTCCCTGCTCCGTGACGGCGATGCGGTCAGGGACGCGGATCGGACGGGGGAGATATTCGGCCCGCACCGACCACTCCGGGTCCTGCCCGGTCAACACGACGCCGTCCAGCATGTGCCATTCGTCGGCCGCCACCGTCCTGCGCGAAGCCACGCTTCCCGCCTCGGCGAATCCGAAAATTTCGTTCACCGGCGCATGGAATCGGGTCTCCGCTTGACGCGCCAACTCTCGCGACAGGGGTGAGGTCGCGGAGACAATCATTTCAACGGACGGAAGCGCGATCTCAGCCATGACACAGGCACGCAAATGCAGCGGCGTCGTTACCAGTACCGACCGGCCACTCGCTTCAACGAGCGCGGTCCGCACATCCTCGGGAAACAACGGGCGACCGGCGTGCATCGCCAAGCCGTGCTGAATGGGCAGCATGACCGACGCTTCCAGCCCGAACATGTGCTGATGCGGCACCGTTGCAACGACGCTGCGGCAAAGCCCGGCTTTGAGTCCGAACCGCGATCCGATGGCGAGCCCAACGGACACCAAAGCGCCCCAGGTTTTGCGGTTCGGCATCGGTTGTCCAGTGCTGCCGGACGTGAAGGCAACGGCAACGGCCTGTTGAAGCGGGATGTGGGGAACCGCCGCCGAACGGGGCGTCCGGCCTGACCGGCTTCCCCTCGAGGGAAGGGTGACGCATGGAAGCCCTTCCACCGGGTCACCCTGATCGGTGACCGCATAACAGTCGCCGTATTCGCCGGCGATACGGCGAAGCGTCTGAGGCGCCCGGCTTTGCGGCAACAGCGTCACGTGGCCACGCACCATTGCCGCCGCAAAGCCCACCAGAAACTCATACCGGCTCGAGAAAAGATTCAAGACTGATCGCTGGTCAGGAAGCATTTCCGCCAACTCCGTCACGTCGGCAAGAAACTCGGCCACGGACCGCGGACCGTCGGCTTCCCAAGCCAGCACATCCTCAGGGCCATACAGTCGGATCAGCGGGGCAGTGGACATGACGCGACAGCGTTCACTTGGTGCGATTTTTTTCAATGGCTCGCGCAAGCGCTCGCAGGGAGGAAAACATTGTCTTGATTTCGGGATCGGTGGACTTAATCTGATAGCCGTAAGTCTGGGCGATGGCCAGCGAGAGCTCAAGGGCGTCGATTGAATCGAGACCCAGTCCATTGCCGAACAGCGGTGCCTCCGGTTGAATACTGGACGGATCCGCTTTGAGCTTCAGTGCCTCGACAATCAGCGCAGCCAGTTCATGCTCGAGAGACAGAGTCGACATGGTCTCCTCATCAAGGCAGCAGGTCAGCCGGTACGGACGGCACGGTAGTCCCGCAAAAGGCCGTTGAACCATTGCTCGAGCGAGCAATCAGAAAAGCCTGTCTCCTTCAATGCATCCAGGATCGTTTCCGGCTGAACGCAGGTCTCGGTGGTGTCCCACCAATACTCCATCAGCGTCTTCATGTCCTGATTCCCCGTGGACGCTGAAAAGGCAACCCCCAGGACCGTCTTGATGTAAAAGCGCGACAGGGAGGTGAGCAGCACTGAGCGAGGGCGGGAAATTTCGAGCAGGAGCACCACCGCTCCGGGCTTCAGCACCCGGCGATACTCCGCGAAGGCTGCCCGAAGGTCTGATACGTGACGGAGCGCATATCCCATGCTCAGGAAATCAAAACTGGCATCAGGAAACGGCAGCCGCTCCCCCACGCCGATCACCAGAGTTCTGCACGGGCCTTTTTTCGCCTCGCGCAGCATGCCGAGGCTAGGGTCGAGGCCGATCACTGATCCGGCACCACCGACAATGTCTCGCGCGCATTGCGCGACTAAGGCCGGGCCGCACGCGACATCCAGGAGATGCATTCCGGGCCTGAGGCCGGCTCGAATGAGCGCCTTCCGACGATGCCACAACCCAAAGCCAAGGCCGGTCGCCTTCTCAATGTTCCGATATTGGTAGGCCGTGCGGTTGAACAGATTGTTGAGAAAACGCTGACGTCCTTCGCTGTCACCGTAGTACCGGCGGAGCGGAGGGTGCGGAGCAAGCGGCACGAAGGGAAGCGATACGGCTGAACGCTCGTCGCGAGGATTGGTGTTGGGACTCATTGAAAAGATCCGGAAGCTTACCGGGTCAGTTGTAGCAGGACTTATCTGGGGCGGCAAGGGCCCATCGCGGCTCTCATTAGAATGCGAGGCCAACCCCGACCGCGATGATATGCGTCCGGAGATCGAGGGACGGTTCGAGGCTTCCGCTCCAGTGATAGCGGCTCGCGAAGTACTTATATTCACCGAATAGAAACACGCGCTCCGTCACGAGCGCGCGGAGGCCGGCAAGGTATTGCAAGGCCAGACTGGTGTCGGTCAGCGTACCGGCCTGTGACACCGGCCCTTTCGTGAACTGCGCATCGACGAGATATGATGACGACCAGCCCGCGCCGATGCCGGCGTAGGGCTTGAGCCGCTCGCCTGGATACTGGACGATCAGGCTCACCATCGTCGTCCACGCCAACAAGGTTCCCTTCCCCGACTGCATCCCCGACGACCCCATCGAAGCCGGGGCTGCGATGCTGTGGCCCAAGCCGAACGACTCCGCCTGAATGCCTACGACATATCCGGCGAAGGCCGGGAAGACACCGGCTTTGTAGCCGCCGCCCGCGCCGTTGTGCACCGTCGTCGACAGTTCGTCGCCGCCAACATTCAGATTGCGATTTTTGGCAAGTGAGCCCAGCGCATAAATCGCCGCATAGATTTCCGGTCCCTCAGCCGGTGTCGCTGCAGCCGGAGATTCTCCGGCCCACGCCGGCACCTGGCTCAGGAGGCACAGCGCGCCCACAAGGATCCAACACTGGGTCCTGCTTCGGCTAAAAGTACCAATGCAAGGTGGCCAAGACATCGTTGTCATGACTCCGGTGGTTGTATTCCACCCGGAACGCGAGATTGGTCGAGAATGAGTACCGCTGGCCGATCGACCACCGCAAGTCCTCCGATTTCTCGCCGAGGGCGTAGCGGAGGTAGCTGCCGGTGGCAAGAAGCTTCCATCGCTCCGTCAGATCCGCCAACAGACCGACCGTTCCGCCGCCGCCGACACGGTGGCTTTGCTCGTAGGCCTTACTGGCATCGGCTTCCACTTCGGCCATCGCATACCACACTTGCCGTCCAAGCACGTGCGATTCCACCGCGCCGCCGAGACCGCCGTTCAAATACCCGTTGGTGCACAGCTGACAGCCGCCGTGAGCAATCGTGTTCATGCCGAGTGCGAGCTTCCAGGAGGGAGCCTGAAACAGCGAGTCCATGGGGGCGAGCGAGATCATGTTCAGGGCGGTGAAGCGCTCAAGGCGCGCTTGAGAGTCATTGTGATAATGCCGCACGGCAGCGGACAGCAGTTCGATCTGCGCGTCGGGCGTATAGCCCGCCTCAGGGTCGAGCAGGTCGTGATAGGCAGCCCGTATGTTGATTTCCTCGAAGGCCCGGTCGTTTCGCCAGCCCGCGCCAATCCCCGCGCGGCTGGTCCCATGACCCAAATCGGGACGTTTCACGTAGGGCTCGATGGGCACGTCGGCCGGGGAAACTTTCAATCGGCTGCGGGCGGCCAGGATTGACTTGTTCTTCTCGCGAAACGGCCCACCCTCCTCTGCGCCGCCGCTGCCCCGCATCAAGAGATAGTCCGATGCGGTCTCCAACACGAAGGCTTGCCGCTCCGCGTTTAGGGCGCGAAAACGGTCCCACTGGACGGCGTTCGGGTCCGCGACGAGCGTCTTCAGCCATCCGCGTTCCTCATCCGTCATGGCTTCACGCTTGCGGCGGACCAGGGTGCTCCTCGACGGCCGCGAGACGACTTCTCCGACGAGTCCAGAGGCGGCCAAGCGCCTCACCGTGTCCACGGGAATCGCATAGAAGCGGAAGCGGTCGCTCAGGTGGATGGATGGCTCAGCCGCTTCGATCAGCGAGAGAATATGGAACGAGCAATTCTCGTCGAAAAAGAAGTAGTCAAAATAGGCATTGCCCATTTCCCAGGTATGCATCAAGAGCCGCGTTACTTGTTGCTGGGTCAAATCCAAGCGGTACTCCCAAATGTCCCGGTTCTCGATATCGCGGTATTCCTGGACCTTGAGATAGTAGGGAATGGTTGAAAAGTGGCCGCGGTAGCCCCCGAAGACGCCTTTGATCGCGTACTCCGGGCCGGCATTCGGCGGCACCTCCGCCGCATAGTTGATCGTGTAATCCAGGATGCGGGTCTGGGGGGTCTGGCCTTTCGCATCGATGCGCAAAAACGTATGCCCGAACATCGAGGCGGGATTGTTCATGAACCCGGTGGGAAAGATGACGCTGATCGATTGCGCGTTGAACTCATTGAACCATCGGATAAAGCGCTCGCAAAACTGCGGGGGAAGGCGGCGTTCGTCGAATTGAAGTTTCTCCTTGAGCCAGTGGTAGCGGGCGACGAACGCGCATTGTGCCGGTTGTTTTGATCGGCCGACCAATTCGTCTGAAAAAAATTGACCAAGGGTGGCGACCAGTTCTGCCTGAGGATCCGTCTTCCCGTTCGGAGCCATGAAAAATCCCGGGTCGTCCTCCATACTGGTCACTCCGCTACCGAACAGATTGGGCAGGTAATGAAGGAGAACGTGCCAGTCGCGTTGATCGGCAAGCCGGTCGGTCGTGGCCCGGTCAATCAGCTCTTTGAGATACGAATCGTCGGCCGGGGACGCCACGGCGGGAGAAAGCGCGCTGAAGTGGATGAACGCGGCGAAACAGGAGAAGAGGACGACGCGAAAACACATGTGGGGCTCCAGCCTATCAGACCGGAACCCCACAGGACAAAACTTACTTGTTTAAAGACACTTTCGCTAGCGTCGGATGGGTCGCCACCGCGTCATTCAACGCTTTGATCATCGCGCCGGGGGAGGTTTCACCCGCTTTGACGAAGTGCGTGTACCGCTCCTGCGTCATGGCGAAGAACGCCGGTTGCTGGTCGGCAGGAATCCCCATGAGGGTCGCCAGAGACGTGAGGTGCTCGCCGTGCCCTTGCGCCATATCTTGTGCGAGATTGTCAAAGTTGATGGCGGCAAAAACGTTCGCTTTCTCTGATGCCCAGACCTGGCCGTCGTTGGTGCAGCCGGACGTTCCGCTGCTGATGCCGAAGGTACCGCTGCCGAAGGTGCCGTTGGTCGTCGCCTCCAATACCTGGACCCCGATGGTCTTTTGATGGGGGTAGTTCTGCCAGGCCAGCTTCCCCAGCCCGCAGCCCGGTCCCGTGTCGGGATTGCCGGTGGCTGCCGCGAGCGCAAAGCCGGCCTGCAAACCGAACAGCACCGCTACCGAGATTACGAGCACTCTCTTCATCATAAGTCCTCCTTCGTGAATGAGTTGTCCGTACCGCCGGTGCCTATGATTAATAGGCAGTACCTAGGCCAAGTATACCCAAATCGATCATTGATGTCCTCAAAAAATTTGAGCACTTGGCTGCATCTCACACCGGGTCCGCCGGCTTCGCTCAAACGGCCCATTGACGAGAGAATTCTGCCGTTCATCTTGGGACGCGTCTCGGTGCTGTGCCGGAAGGGGGTGGGGCGCCGGCCGCGACTCGGTCGTCGAGGCGAATCAGCCGGGGCGTCGCCTTGCCGGATCTCACCGTCAATATGCCGACCCCGCGCGGCAAGGAAAATCGCCTCGGGCCGGCCGATCCGGGATTGAACAACAGCGTGCATCCGTGACTGTCAATCATCGGACGATGGCTATGGCCGAACACGCAGACATCGGGTTGCTCTTCTTCCAGCCAGGCTGCGGCATCGGGCGCGAGCTTTCCTCGCTCATACAGCACATGGCAGAGCGCAATACTGACGCCGTTCCGTCGCACGATAAGCCGCCGGGGGAATCCGCTGGATTCGTAGCCGTCCACGTTGCCCGACACCGCGGTGACCGGGGCCAGCCGGCGCAGACGTTGAATCACGTGTGCGCCGCCGATGTCGCCCGCATGAAGAATTTCCTTCACCCCCGCAAAATGCCGCTCGATGGCCGGATCATAGACGCCGTGCGTATCGGTAATGATGCCGATCGAGACGGCGCAGCGCATGGTCAGCGGCCCGCCGGTGCTCCGGCTGCTTTTTGGACGGTATCCCATTGGAAGGTAAAGGGTTCTGGCGCTGTGGTCGGCAACAACGCGATTTCTTTCTTGAGCCGCTCGGCGCGGGCGGCGCTCATCGGATGGGTCGACAGCCATTCTACGCGACCCTGCTCCTGTTCCGAAAGCCGCTGAAAGAACGAGATCATGCCGGTCGGATCAATCCTGGCGCGATGAAGCAAATGCACCCCCGTCACATCGGCCTCGGTTTCCTGTGCACGGCCGAACTTGAGCGACAGTAATTCGGTGCCCACCTGTTTCATGACCCCCGTGAGGCCCCGTTGATCCCCGAAGATAATGCCGATCACCGTGACGACGCCCAACTGCTTCACGATCCGCTCGAGGGCATGCCGCTCGAGGACATGATTGAACTCATGACTCAACACTCCTGCCACTTCCTCGCCGCTTTTGGCCTGTTCGAGCAAGCCGGTGAATACGACGACGTATCCTCCCGGCAAAGCAAACGCATTGACGACGTCGTTCTTCACGACGGAGATCTCGAACGTGTAGGGACTCTTCGGAAGCTGATCCATGAGCCGGCCGCTGATCTCGTGCACGGCCGCAACCGAGGCGCCCTCCTTGATCACCGTCTGCTGCTGGAGAAAATCGTGGTACGCGGACTGACCGAGCCGTTGTTCCCATTCGGGAGGAATGCGGTCCACTGCCCATTGGACGAGCACATCGGTGCTGAACCAGACCGCGAGCGTCAGGCCGCCGATGACGGCGAGCACGACCGCCCACACCGAGCGGTTGCGAGTTCTCGCCCGCCGGACCTTCGCCGCCGTCTCCTCGAGATCCTTGGTCAATTCTATGGGCGCAGCCGAGCGAATGGCACGGATGAGGATCGGATCCTTGAGATAGAGCGTCTGTGCATGGGCCGGCGCTCCCCATCGCACGACGAGTTGATCGTGGTCGAGACCGCCGGCGGACACCGAAACGGTCGAGAACGGCAAGGTCAATAGATCGACCCCGGAAGACTCTGGGTCAAAATGGACCGTCAGTCCGGTGGAAGACACGTCCACATGACACGGAAGACCCGTAGCCGGGAACTCGTCGCCAAAGCAAAGGGCGTTATGGGTCATTCCGAGACGGGTATGAATTGACGGATCCACGCCCCGAACGTTCCCGGATTGCGGCTTTGGATGTACACGACGCCGGGACCTCGAAACCGGCAGACGAATCCCTCGCCGGAGGTGAAGCTGGCGACCCAGCCGCTGGCAGCGCGCTCGATGTTATAGGAGGTGGTGCCTGACCAGGCGACCAAATGACTGTTATCGACGATATATTCCTGGTCGGGTTTAAGTTCGATCTTGTGGATGGCGCCGAAGCTGTTCAACAAGAGGGTCCCTTTTCCACTGACTTTGAGTATAAAGAACCCCTCCCCGCCCAACAGTCCCCGGCTCAGGCTCTGCATTTGGTTATCCAGTTTGATCGCCTCGGCGCCGGCAAGAAATCCGTCCTTCTGCACCATGTACTCGTTGACGCCGTCGAGCTCCAGCATGACGATTTCTCCGGGAACCGTCGGCGCCAAGAGTACCTCGCCCGGCCCTCGGCTCGCCCGAAGCGTCTGGAAGAAAAATTTTTCGCCGGTCAGGAACTTCCGTGACAACGCCCCGAGAAACCCGCCTTCCATTTTGCTCTCGATGTCGATAGTGGGCGACGATGCGACCATTGCACCGGATTCGGCCTTGATGCTTTCCCCGGCTGCCAGCTCCACACGGGCCATCGGGAAGGCCCCCGGATATAAAATCTCACTTTTCATGTTTCTTTCCCTTCCTACCCAGCACGAGGATGACGGCGGCTGGCACCGAATCAGGCCTGTTTCTTACCCACCCATCCCCGCCGCGTTCCGGACCCGGCGCTCACCCGACTTGAACGCTTATCTTGCGACCCAGCCATACAGCCGATGGCTGGGCTCCGGCCCTTCTTCCTGATAGCTCATACGAAGCCGTCCCACCGCGTCCTTCGGCAAAGCGTTTCGAACAGCGGCAACGTCGACATGAAACAGGCGCGCGGCGTTCAAGCCGAAAATCTTGGCCTTCACCTCGCGCGTGAGCGCCTGGTATTGATGTTTCTCGACGAGCGGCTCGGGGATCTGGAACCGCCGGAACGCCTCGATTTGCCATTGCGGGGTTCCGTACCAAATCGAATCGGTCCCCCACAGCACGTGGTCCGCATCGAATGCGGCGAGAATCTGCCCGAAGAAATGCGCACAGGCCAAGGGATGGGTAGTCGCCAACTGTGCGAAGGTCGAGCCGATCTCCATGTAGATGTTTTTCAGGTCCGGACGCGCCTTCTTCATTCTGCAAAAATCGGTCGTCCAGGGAATTTCAGCGGTTTTCTCGAACGTTTCATCAATCGACGCGGCGGTTTTCATCCCCGAATGATAGACAAGGAAGTCGATGTCCGGGAAATCCTGGGCGGCCTTGATGAGGTCCTTCGGATGGTTGTACTCGGGGACCGGTCCGAGAGGTAACCCCTTGTGCACGCAGAGCCGCTTCACGTTGAGTTTTCTCGCCTGTTCGAGCATCGGATAGGCGATTTTCTCGTCGTCCATCCACCATCCATGGTCGAATCCTTTCGGACATGATCCGGTATAGCATTTCCAGGCCTCGATCCTGAGTTGTTCCACCTGCATGGCCATGAAGTCGAGGTCCGCCGAGCCCAATTGAGGCGTCGCCAGTCCGTGCGCCAGCATGCGCTGTGATCCGGCCAGACGGTTGACCTCGTCCCGGATGTGGGCCATCTCTTTTGGCGGTACGACCGCCTCCTGCGGATAGGGTCCGGGCGGCGTGCTGATGAGACCGATCGCGGTTTCGCTGTCAAGGAACACTTCCTTGACGAAGTTCCGCCACGAGAGATCGTCGAGGGTGCCGCGATCGGCCGTAAGCTTCGGATTGAGTCCCGTTTCCCGAGCGCGGCGCCGCAACGCCACCAAGG
>JBKPSD010000038.1:0-12905 GCA_046734935.1 Nitrospirota bacterium | reverse complement strand
GAATGATTCATTGGTTATGACCGCGAAGCCGCAGAGCATTGTGGCAGTGACTGCTTGATCGGCGCAGTCGAGATGCCAGAAACTAATCGGGACGCCCAGGATTTGTAGAAAAACGCCAAGGCATAAGAAGGAAATGAAGGCTATGCGGAGAATACCATTTAAATCAAAAGGCTGGAGGGTGGTCGTTAAACACAGTCGGTACCGCCTATGTGGTTTTGGCGGGTCACTGCCGTGGCGGTAACGAGAGACTTCGCATTCCCGTGATCGTTGACCGTAAATCATTTATATTCTTTTTACATATCTCCGCGAGGCAAACAATACCGCAATAGTATTAAAGGCAGAGTTTTGCAATATCTTACTAGTGGATGACACCAGACGTGGGAGTGCTACAAGGCCACCTGAGCGTTATTCCAGATTTCGCTGAGCGTTGTTACAAGCAGGCTAAGCGATCAAGGCAAGCCCTGTATTTCGGTGGGCAACGGGTCAATTAACGACGGTTAGTAGCGGGTGCCTGCCATCAAACCTCGCTGACGCATGCCGCTGGCAATTGGGTGTAGCCGCTCTTCAATCATCACGGGATAAACTCTTCAAGTTTCGTCTTCATGTCGCTCATGCCGGCGGTCATCAGGTCAGCGGTTCCATCTCCTGAACTCCGCCTGCGAAACTGAAATACGTGCATTTATCCGCTGGCTACCTCGAACGAGGTATCTTTACGTAGCCTCATCTATGCTTAACTTGACGGCGGAGCCAAGGCACGAAGAAGTAACAGATGAGACCCGAGAGGCTGCTGGATGGAGATCGCATGAGAACGGCGCCGCGGATACTATTCATTGACGACAATAAAGAAGAGTCCGATTATTTCATTCACCGTATTCAGACGTGTTCGCCTGAGTTTACTATCCTGCATACCGACACCGGTCAGGCAGGTTTGGCGATGTGTAAAGAGGCGTCTATTGATTGTATTGTGCTAGAACTCGGCCTGCCTGACATATCAGGGTTCGAGGTCTTACTCAAATTGGTTCCCCGTGTATGGCGCCCAGACAATGCAGTGATCGTTCTCACGCGGCTGGCGAATAAATTCTTGTTGGAAGCCGCTCTGACGAACGGCGCATGTGCGGCGTTCTACAAGCCGATGACGTCAGGTGATATGCTGGATAAGGCCATTCTCAAAGCAATGTCTACGGTGGCCAGGGAACGAAAAAAAGTCATTGCATAGTCTGGATAACCGGCTCGCATGGTTAGATCGCCCGCTCGCTCTGGCAATGACGCATTGCTGTGAAAACTGTTTTTAGAACACGTGAGACGGTACTACGACATCTTCCTCGCGGCTTCTAGTTCGTACAACTGAACGTAGGCCTGGATCCGTGCCTCATCTTCCAGGGTAATCGCCGCGCGCTCCAACCGCTCAACACTTTGCTCGATGTGCGCGATGGTTTCTTTCCACGTGTCATACGTGCTTTCGAAAACAGCGCAGGATCGCAGTAGCACCTCTTCAAGTTGGTGGTCGCGCCGACAGTCATGAAGACGCTCAGCATAGTTGTTCAGCATGTCACGATAAGCGGTCGCCCGCCGCAGAATCTTCTTTAATTCGGATGCCCACAACAGCGTGTGTGAAGCGCGATGATCATCAACTGGAAGGCGTATAAGTCCAAATGCCCCGCCTTGAAGTACCCGTCGGGTTGATGCGAGCGTTGTAGCGCCGCCGGTGATGACAAGCGGCATCGATAAGCATTTAAGACCATTAAGCAAGAAACAATCCTCGGCTTCAGCGAAGCCGGCACTGCAAATGACGACGTCATAGCGAGAGGCAGGATGGTCGACTCGGTCAAGGGCTTCATCAGAGCTCGCGCAGAAACCGAACTGTCTTTGAGGTGCGCATCTGCTCAGGGTTTGAGACAGCTCTTGCCAGATAACAGGGTTGGGGTCGGCGATGAGGACGGATTGAGCGTACATCGAATCACCGGCTGGTGAGCGGAGAATCGGCGCGCTTCCGTAGTAACAAATTTCAGTATCGGTTCGCCGGTTTGTTGAATCAAGAAAAGAAATGGGACCTTCACGCAATCGCACAAGGTTGTAGTCGGAATGCGCATCTTACGCAGCCGGCTTCAGACTCTGTCCTACATCCGTTTTTATATAATCAGTCACTCTCGACCTCATTCTGCACCATTTCAACGGCGGAAACTGGCTTCATTCCGTCAGTGACGCGAGGGCAGTCGGAGGCAGTTTGATCGCACGTCGATGAATGCCGGCCGGCTGCGGAGGCAGTCAAGGGAGGTGGAAACAGCAGTAAGCAAAGAACAGCATTTGAATGAAGCCTTTCGTGCTTGGCCAGGTCGTATGAAGGGAATGCGAGGGTTGGAAGCCGGCTCTTGAGTGTCTCGTTGTCGGGTGGGCGAATTCCTCGGGCTCACCACCACACAGCGCTCCGTCAAACCGCGAGTCTTATTGTGACAAGCAGGTCCTCATGCGAGTCTGTGCGGCGCCACTTCAACGCCAATGGCAACAGGAAGAGCTCTCATCGGCGCGATAAAAGCGGATGTCGGTTATGCGGCGAAGCCCCAAGCGACCCTACTGAATGGAGTTGGCAAAGCCGCCGCGCGTAATCTCGGCCCGCACCTTATCGCCTACCTTTTTGTCCCCGTGAAGCTTCATGGTTTGCTGGCCGACATAGATCTTCATTTCGCTGACATTCATGGTATTGCCTAGGTTCTGATAGCCCGTCGATTCGCTTTGAATCGTGTACACAGATCCTTCGATTTTGGAGATCTTTCCATCGACGGTGGTAAAGGCTGGTCCCGGAGCGGTATCGAGTGCCGCGCTATCTTTGCCTGCAGCGCCTGCGACGCCGATGGACATGACGGCGGTACAAAAGAGCGTGATTGCCACAATGCTCGCTAGCTGTTTCATACGAGGCCTCCTTAGTGTGGAAGAGATCCTTCGCTTGCTGAGCAATCTCCGGGCCTGAGGCCCATTGGTCCAAGGATGCAACGATTCCGCGATATTGCGGTAAATACGTGCCATCACGCATGGTTGATTCATGAACAAAAATGTAGCGAAACGACAAATTTTGATGGCATGTATTGCCGAAAGTCGCCGTCTTCCATCACCTGGGGACCGTGCTCTCTTCAGAAGAGCGAGAGATGGGAACCCGGAGGGGAGGGTTTGGAAAAGGGGCTGAGTGGACTCGACGCTTGAAGCGAATTAAAGAATCGATGTGGGTGGATCTTGCGGACGCCCTTCTAACTCCGCAGCAACCGAGACTCCGGCACTAGGTATTGGAGTCCCTTCTCCAAGGCCTCATGTCGGTGGTTTCTCTCGCAGTGAGGCTCTATGGCATTTAATAGTTCGAGAGCATAAAACAATACGGCCTCGCAGTCTTTCTCGACAAGCCCTGGCTCACTGTAGGCCAAGGCAATTACGCTCTTCGAAACTCGGACGAGTTCCTGAATTTCAGTACTGTTGCCATCCATGCTTCTTACTTATCACGAGAGTGGCGATCTGCCAATCGGGAATAATCCCAATAGCGATTCGTGGGATAAGCAAACAGACTCCCCTCACGGCGGCGGCTTTCTGTCTCAAGTTCGTTGCCTTAATTTTTTGTCCTAAGGCGATCAGACCCTATTGATGGCCCCATACGTACAGATCATAAAGCCTTTTATCCCTATACGAAAGAGAACTTCTCTTTCGTCGGGCGGATGTGATTAAACCTTCTGCATGCTCAGTCCACTAAAAGGCGGAGGATTGTGATGGGACCTGGGCGTCAACTCGAGGGGCACGTATCCAAGCACGCTTTGACATTCGATATCGAAGAGCACTTCCAAGTGTCGGCGTTTTGGACATCCGAACGACGACAGCAGTGGGATAGGCTGGAAAGCCGAGTTGAACGTAATACGATGAAAATCGTGGACATCTTAGCGAGTCGTTCGACGAAAGCCACATTTTTTGTGCTGGGGTGGATAGCGGAGCGTCATCCTGCGTTAGTGAAAAGGTTGGCGGAATGTGGACATGAAATTGCTTCCCATGGATACGGCCATGAATTGGTTTCAAATCTGTCCGCTGCAGCATTGCGGGAAGATATCCGGCGGTCCAAAGATATTTTAGAAAATTTGACGGGGAGAAGAGTCGTTGGCTACCGTGCCCCGAGTTTTTCGATTACGTCGTGGGCACTCGAAATCTTGGTCGAAGAGGGATTTCGATATGACTCCAGCATTAATAATCGGTTTCGCAGTAGCATTACCGGGACGGTCGGCAAATCCCCCAACTGCTATCCCATTAATACGCGGTCAGGGGTCTTAATGGAAATAGCACCTTCGACTGTAACGACGTTAGGCGTGCAACTACCCGTCGGAGGAGGCGGCTATTTTCGCCTCCTGCCGTACAACGCTACACGGATGTTGTTAAAAAGGCTTGAGAGCCAAGGCTCTCCGCTCGTGATCTACCTGCATCCGTGGGAACTTGATCCGGAGCAGCCCAGGATGAAGGGAACCTTGCTTTCCAAGGCCCGTCATTACCTCAATCTAGATAAGACCGAAGAAGGCTTGCGGCGATTGCTTGACGATTTTGTATTTCGTCCTATAGGGGAGGTGGCGAATCTGCTAGCCACCTAGAACCTCGATGGGCTCGTGCGGATCAGCGGCCTCCGCGCCATGCTAGCTTCAAACCTCGTCGAAAACTCGAAACCTTCCCCAGAACTGTGCTCAGTCTTCTTACCCCTTTTAGGGAATAGCCAGGAATTGGTCGGAATGTTTAGGTTGTCTTCTATGCTGACGTGGACGAAGCAGCCACCGTCGAAGCCCGGTTGGTACTGGATGCTGAACCCAGCGAAGAGCCTGGCCTGCCCAACGATCGTTCAAATCGTCTCTGATTGGGAGACCGGGAGGTCCTTGGCCCTCATCCCGGCTACTCACCCGAAGGCGGGGGGGATGATGCAGGAGCTTCGAGATGTGGAGGCGTTGTGGGCTGGTCCGATTGAGCTTCCGGTCGTGATGGCCGCTTAAAAAGATTTGTCGTACACGCTACGGCCCCTTTTCTCGCTGCACTCTCCTTCGTACTTCGATTCCGCAGAGTCTTCTGTTTCTCAGATAAATGCATTCGCGATATACGTACGTAGTCTAGCGTAGTTCTTTTAGGGCATTTACGTATCGTAAAAAAAGGTGTTTTCTAGCGATGGCAATTTTGGAGGATCCCATGCTTAAACATTGCGACCGCTGCAAAAACTCAATGCTCAAAGAAGAAGTGATATTGGCAACCGAAGCCAAAGAGAAATCTATTTCCGCGTACCACTGCATCTACTGCGGTCGAATTGAGTATGGGACTGTCGATCCACTTCCGGGGCATAACCTTGAGTATTCCCCTTATGCCTAGCTCTTCCCGCCATTAACCCATTCGCCCGCATCCTCTTCGCTCTCTCATCGCCTGGTAGTTTCATACACGAGTCATCCGGTGTACTCGTTTCCTCCATGCCGCCGTTGTCTTCGAAGTACGTTGAAGCGTACCCAAAAGATACACCCCGCACATCGACTCTGAAATAGAAAGCCCCCCAGCATTCCCCCATGCCGCCGATGTCTGCGAAGTACGTTGAAGCGTACTTAAAGATACACCTCCGCAGATCGACTCCGGAACAGAAAACCCTGCGTTCTACATCCGCCAGCGCTGTACGTTTGTAGGTGGCTGACTTCAGCCATTTTCCTAAAGAAACTCCCCATAAGCCCTTTTCAGCATACATGTAGGTTTCTCCATGCGCGCTGTCCTTCGCTCCAGTGGCTTGTAAAAACGTGTTTTCACTAAGAGAAAAACGATTTACCACGGTACGCCAGTTGCTAGCGACCAGTCTGCGCCTACGAAACGGGGGTCTGCTTACCATTCATGGAGGACTTGAATGATTTGGATGAGAGTTGTTGTCGGTATCCTAGTTTGCTGGGCCGGCTCAGCGGCCGCTGCGACGCTGACCTGGAATGAAAACACAGAAGGGAACTTGGCTGGATACCGTGTGTATCACTGTACTGTGATCCCGTGCACTCCGTCTTCCGGAAACCAGTCGCTTCTCGTGAACTTGGGCAAGGTGACGAGTTACAACATTGGAACACCGAGTTCGACAAAGCACTATTACGTTACGGCCATTGATACGTCGAATGCCGAGTCAGCAAGCAGCGGTGTCGTGACCTATTCGCCCTCCTCAATGCCGGCCGTCTCGAATCTCACACTGACGGTCGTGGGCACACCTACCCAAGGGAAGTGGGGAGTAGAGGCCGCCACTACGGATCTTCGAGACGTCATGGCAACCGTGTACTTGGACGGGAAGATGTATTTGACCGATAACTCAGCCCCGTACAGCTTTCCTGCGAGCTCTGGTTTCACGACGACCGGGACGTTCGGTAAAGGCACACATAAGGTAGAGTTCGTCTTTTACTTACAAGGGACTGCGACGGAAATCGGAAGGGCCAACGTTACCGTGCAGGAAGGGACGTCTTCCACAGCGTCATCACCGGTAACTCTCACTGTCGTTGGGAACCCGGCCACTGGGCCTTGGGGCGTTGAAGGCAAGACGACCGACCAGCGGGATGTCATGGCAAATATTTACTTGGATGGCAAATTACACGATGTCAATAGTTATGCGCCGTATGGGTTTCCAGACGATAACAACCTCGGTGTGGTACCTGGACGCTTTGGGGCGGGCTCGCATACGGTGCAGTTCATTTTCTTTTTGCAAGACACGACAATCGAGATCGGCCGGGCCAGCGTGACAGTCGTGGAAGGTTCTCCTAACCCGGTGAGCCTATCGGTAACTGGTAGCCCAGCGGCGTCAAATTGGGGGGTCGTTGGCAACGTAACAGACACCCGCGACGTCATGGCGACGATTTTCCTTGATGGCACTCTACATCACACCGAAAACGAACCACCGTATGCCTTCCCTGGCGACGACGGGACCACACTTACCACCGCACGATTCGGCTCTGGCACGCATACGGTGCAATTCATTTTCTACCTTCAAGGGACGGCAACGGAGCTTGGACGGTCAAGCGTCACAGTCAAGGAAGGTCCATAGAGGTAGGCCGTGATCGAGGGAGGGGGCCGATCGTCGGTCCTCTCCTTTCTGGTCACCTGCCAGGGTAGCGCATCGTCTCTTTTGGCCGTTGATTCCCTGAAACGAGATACGCCAGCAGAATCAGTCCGCCGAACACGACCCACGGATGCGCATTCATGTAAGCTTCAACGCGCGGACGTTGCTCCTCCCATGATTGGTTCACTCGGTCGAGCAGCTCATCCGCTAAGTCCTGTACCTTCCCCCGGAATTCATGCACGATTCCCTTCGCACCATCGATGGCGGTATCGACGCCCGACTCCACCGCATCGAGGTTGTGGTCCACCACGCCGTGAGCAGCCTCAGCGCCTGACTTGCTGCTGCCGCCGACATCCGTTGAATAGTTGGCCATACTGTCCTCCTTTCACCCTACAGCGAGTATCACAAGGATGAATGGGAAGATCAGCTCTCGTAGACCCTAGAACCAAGGGGTGAGAGGCGAGGAGAGGCTGTGCTTCATCCAGTTGGACAGCATGAGATGCGGGGTGTTCGTTCCGGCTAGCGGCGGTAGACGACATCCACTTGGGCCAGAAAGGCCGCCAGGGCGGCCGTCTTTTCAGCGATGACGTTCCAGTCTTCCCTGCGGGCGGCCTGCTCGAGTGCTTCACCGATTTCGCTGATTTCCTGAAAGCCATAACCACCGCCGTCACCCTTCATGCGATGGCCTAAAAGACGCACGGTCTTCAGGTCGCGGGAGCGCGCGGCGCGGGAGAGTGCGGCGGCATCCTTCCGCCGATTTTCGAGGAAACCAGGAACGAGGTCTTCAAGATCGGGATCGACTGAGACGGTGATTCGCTGTGGATTACTGCCGTTTCCGGACGACCTCATGTTTGGCGATATCCTTCACAGGCTTGGAGCACTTCGAGCAGTGTTTGGCGCTTGATGGGCTTCGTCATGTGCGCATTGCAGCCGGCTTCGAGGATTTTCTCGCCTTCCTCTTTCAGGACGAGCGCCGTTAGGGCAATGATCTGGGTTTTAGGCAAGTCCTGATCCTGTTCCCAGGCGCGGATGGCTTTGGTCGCTTCATAGCCGTCCATGACCGGCATATTCATATCCATCAAGATCACGTCGTAGCGGCCGCGTTTGAATTGCTCAACGGCCACACCGCCATGTTCTGCGACATCGACTCGATAGGGTGTCGATTTCAGGTAGGAGCGCACGAGGACCTGATTATCGGGGGAATCCTCCACCAGCAGGATATGCAGCGGCCGCGACGCCACGGGAAGTGAGGGGCGGCTCGGCACTGGTGCCGTCTGGACACCGCGCGTGCGACCCATGGCGATGCTGACCGTTTGGAGCAAGTCCGAGCGGCGGATAGGCTTCGTTAAATATCCGCCCAGTCCCATGTCGTACGTACGGGCAATGTCATCGGCCCAGTGGTCCGATGCCATCATGATGATCGTGAGGCCCTCTGCGAGGTTGCTTTTGCCGATCGCGTCGACCACCTGGAAACCATCCATACGGGGCATGCGGCAATCGATGAAGAGCAGTCCGTAAGGACGCGAAGACTCGGATGCATCGCGCAATGCGGCGAGTGCCTGCACTCCGTCAGGGACCGCCGTGACGTGCGAATTCCAGGCGGACAGCGTCTCGACGAGGATTTTGCGGTTAATCGGATGATCGTCGACGGCCAACGACCGAAGACCGTGCAAATCAATCGTGCGCGGCAGCGCCTTCGGGCCTGGGCCCACCCCCAACCGCACGACGCAATGAAACGTGCTGCCGTGCCCCCTGACGCTCTCCGCCCAGATGCGCCCTTCCATAAGCTCGGCTAATTGTTTGCTGATCGTCAGGCCCAGCCCTGTGCCGCCGTATTGCCTCGCGATCGACTTATCGGCTTGTGTGAAGCGCTCGAAGATGGCTGTCAGCTTGTCCTGTGGAATGCCGATGCCGGTATCGCTGACGGCAAAGTGAAGATCGCCCGGGACTTTTCCATGAGCGGCATTCGTCACTTCGAGGGTCACGGAGCCGCGCTCGGTGAATTTAATCGCGTTGCTAATGAGATTGACCAGGATTTGATGCAGACGGTTGGGATCGCCGATCAGGGAACAGGGTACGTCGGGGGACAGATGACAGGCCAGTTCGAGGCCCTTCTCGTTCGCCCGCATGGCGAGGATTTCAATGGCTTTCTCGATGAGATCGCCGAGATCGAATTCAATCGATTCCAGTTCGATGTGGCCCGCTTCCACTTTCGAAAGATCGAGAATGTCGTTGATCAACTGCAGAAGGCTACTGCCGGCGCGTCGAAAGATGCGGAGATATTTGCGTTGATCAGGGGATAGCTCGGTGTCCCAGAGGAGATCGGCCATGCCGACGATCGCATTCATGGGGGTGCGGATTTCGTGACTAATGGTGGCCAGGAACTCGCTCTTGGCCTTACTGGCCACCTCCGCCGCCTCCTTGGCGACGACCAGGGCTTGCTCAGTGGCCGCATGTTCAACGGCTTCTCGGCGGCGGGCGGCGCGTTCACGACGCAGCGTCCGCTGGGTTTGTGCCAGGAGCTGTGAGAGGGAGGATCGGGCGTTCTTGGTCCGTGATCGCGTGTGGGGTTGCGACATGGTTGGAGCGCAGGGGCGCAGCCCGGCCTACTCGTCGTCTGAGTGGGGGACGAGGGTCAGGATCCCGGCCTGTTTCGCCCGATTCCGACCCTCTTGCTTGGCTTGATACAGCGCCTGATCCGCCGCTTTGATGAGGTCCGTAGGCGAGGCACTCCGGCTCGGAATCGTGCTGGCGTAGCCGACGCTGATCGTAATGTGGTCGCCTTCGGAGTGGGTGATATCAAGCGACTCGATCCGCTTTCTCAGCGCCTCGGCCACCTGCGCCGCTCCCTCCGTCGAGGTGCCGGGCAGGACAACGACGAACTCATCTCCTCCGTAGCGGGCAACCAGGTCTCCTGGGCGGTTGACCGCGCCGGAAATCGCGTTCGCCACTTGGCGCAAGCACTCGTCTCCTGCGGTGTGTCCGTTGCTGTCGTTATAGACCTTGAACCGGTCGATATCGAGCATGATGAGCGACAGCGGCGTCGACTCGCGGACGGCTCGCCGCCATTCTTGATCCAGAAAATCGTCGAACTGCCGGCGGTTGGTGATGCCGGTCAATCCGTCCAAGGACGACAGCCGCAACAACATTTGATTGGCTTCCTGGAGCTGCCGCATGACCTCGAGCAATTCCTGTTCGCGCGCGCGCCTCCGCTCGATTTCGTGCACTAAACGCAGGACGGACCGCACGCGGGTCAACAGTTCGATCTTGTTGATCGGCTTTCCGATGTAGTCCAACGCCCCGGCGGCAAATGCCAGCTGCAGGTCGACTGGATCGGTCTTCACCGTTACCATCATTATCGGAGTTTCCCGAAACCGCTCCACGGCCTTGATCTGCCGGCAGGCTTCGATGCCACTCATCTCGGGCATGATGATGTCCATGAGAATTAAGTCGACGCGGGCCGCCCCTTGCTTTCCGCCCTCCAGCCCGAGCAGGCGGAAGGCGGTGATGGCCGAATCGGCCACGAGGATATGTTCGTATCCCGCTGCGGTCAGAATGGAATGGAGCAGCGTACGGTCGTCCGGGGAATCGTCAACAATCAGTATGCTCATGGAAGTGGTGCCTTGACGTGGCTAAAATGCAGCAATTACGTGAAGAAATCCTAGCAGCTAATCCTGGTAAACACCAGGATAAAGCTTTTTGATACAGGGCTGACAGAGGCCATGGCTGAATTCGGCTTCGGAATGCTCCCCCAAATACTCCTCCAATTGCTGCCAGAACCCTCCGTCATTTCGAATCTTTTTGCAGGAGGCGCAGATGGGAATCAGGCCGCGCAGAACCTTCACTTCCTTGAGGGCTTTTTGGAGTTCCTCGTTGCTGCGGCGAAGCTCGAGCTCCCGGTGTTTCCGACGGTCCATTTCCTGCTTGAGCAGCAATGCCGACGAGACCCGGGCAAGCAACTCGATGCCGTTCACGGGCTTGCTGATGAAGTCCATGGCTCCCGCCGCAAAGGCCTCCTGAAGATTGCTGAGATCCGATTTCGCGGTGACCATGATGACGGGGACGTCCTCGAGATGGGCGCACCGTTTGATCTGACGGCATGTTTCCACGCCGTCCTGCTCCGGCATGAGCACATCCATGAGAATGAGATCGACATTCTGGCCGCCGGAGTCGCCCTGCAGATTGAGGAGCTGCGCCGCGGCTTTGCCGGAATCCGCGCTGACCACGTCCGTGTGGCCGGCTTTTCCAAGAATCGAGCGGAGAAGCGCCTGCTGATCGGGCGAATCGTCGACGATGAGAATGGTCATCAAATGCCTACGTGGAGCGCCTAAGAGAAGACCGGCACGCTCAAAGTATAGCAGACGAAAGAAGGAGCTATTTCAGCTTGGAACGAACGAGGTCGCTGACCTGTTTGCCGTCAACCGGCTGACCTGCCAGCCGTGTCATCACGGCTTTCATGACCGTGCCCATCTCTTTGGCGGAGGTGGCGCCCGTCTCACCGATCACGCTTTCCACGATCCGCTCGAGTTCGTCGGCGGACAGGGCCTTCGGAAGGTAGGATTCGATGATGGAAATTTCCTGCCGCTCTTTTGCGGCGAGTTCTGCCCGCTGGCCTTTTTCGTATTGCTCGACCGACTCCTTGCGCTGTTTGATCATCGTCGTCATGATGCGGCTCATGTCCGCATCGTCGAGATCCTTCTTCATCTCGACTTCCTTGTTGAGGACGGCCGCTTTGATCATGCGGATGACGTCCATCCGCAATTGGTCGCGGGCCTTCATGGCCAGCTTGAGATCTTCGGAAAGGCGGTCTCGCAACGACATGGACATCCTATGCGTGGGGAGGTTTCCGGAGGATACCGCGCTATCCCGCCCCAGTCAACGAGGCAGTCGCCGGTGGTTTTGCATCCGCCGGGAGAGTATGATGCGGACGGCGCACCGCCTAGTGATGCTCAGCAAGGAGGAATCGTATGGGAGTGCAGAAAGGGATGACGACAGCCGCCGGTATCGCGCTCGGGGTGGGGATTCTGATGCTGAGTGCATGCTCGAGCCAGGAGCCTAAGCCCATGGCCCAGCCCACGCCGGATCAGGTCCGCGGCCACGCGGATCGAGGATTCGACAACCTCAAGAAAGACGAAAAAGAACGGGGAACCGAGACCAACATGCCTCGGTAGCCGCCGGGCGCGCCGCCTTATTTGCCGGCTCGCAGCGGACGCAATTGCGCCAGAGGTTTGAGCAACGGCAGTTCCCACACAAGCTTGGTGAAGGGCGCCCGTTCCACGGCCCTTGCTTCATGAAAACTTCTGAGAAAACTTCCGGACACCGCCAATCGCAATACTCCGGAGACGAAGAACACCAAGGGCAGGTTCGACGCCAGTTCCAGTGAGAGCCGTCCGAGGGTGATCCGTGATGGCAGCGTAGTGACCAGCCAGCTTCCCGCGAAGGCGCCAATACACCATCCCACCGCATTGATCGTGCTGTACGTCGCGACGGCTTTCGCCCGGTCCTCGGGTTTCACGGCATCGAACACATAGTTTTGGAGTCCCAGCGCCAGACCGCCCCATGTCACGCCTCCGAAAAAGTTGACGAACAACAAGAACACCAGATTCGTCCCGCCGAGATACAGCATCGGAAGAAATGGAACCATGAAGCCGGTGATCGTCAGCAGCGCTTTGTTGCCGAATCGATCTCCGAATCGCCCCCAGGCTTTCAGCGTAATCAGTTGGCCGAGAATACCCGCCGCTAACCACATTCCATAGCTCCAGTACGGCAGGTGGAGATCCCGGAGCATGTACAGGACAAAGAATGGCCCGGCGATCAACACCGCGGCATGCATCGCGCCGGAGAA
>JBKPSD010000037.1:0-5539 GCA_046734935.1 Nitrospirota bacterium | reverse complement strand
GCCTGACGTTGTGAGCTGAATGCTTTCACTTGTGCGATCAGCGTTTCCGGTAGCTGAACAGCACAATAGGCGCCGCGAAATGTTTGTGTCGACGGCCTGGGAAAATCCGTCGGCAGATACAAAATCGGGAGGCCTGTTAGTTTTCTCGTCCAATAGTCCTCTTGATCCTTCAAATGGTGATCTGTGAGGCAACGACGTTGCCACGCGGCATAGTCTGCGTACTGCACAGGCAATGGCATCTCAGGCAATGGCAGATTCTGACAGAGTGCATTGTAGTAGGCGGCGAAATCCCGACCGAGAATCCCGAACGACCACTGATCTCCGACGATGTGATGCAGGTTGAGCACTAGCACGTGGTCATCATGATCGAGCTTGACCACGGAGATCCTCGCGAGGGGCCCTCGTTCGAGGTCGAATGGGCGAGCGCCTTCCTCTTCCGAGAGGCGACGGGCTTCGCCTTCCCGCTGCTCTTTCGGCAGTCTTCGTAGATCGATTTCAAGCAGATGTGGCGGTTGCCATGGGGCGATCCGTTGGACCAATCCCGTGCCCGTCATGGCAAAGGTTGTCCGAAACGCCTCATGCCGACGTGAAAGGAGGTGTACCACCTGGCGGAAAATCGGGAGCTTGAGTGATCCCTTTTGCCGCGACACGAACAATAGGTTGTAAGCGGTGGCTTCCGGAGCCAGTTGCTGGATGAACCACATCCGCTGCTGGGAATAGGACGGCGGCAAGGGCATGGCGCGCGAGACGGGCGCAATGGGTGGAAGTGACGGGCGGCAGTTGACCCGGCGCTGTTCGAGTCTGATGTGTTCGGCCACTCCGTAAATCGTCGGCGAATCAAAGAGGGTGCGCAGCGGCAATTCGACCCGAAACACTTCCCGAATGCGTGAGACGACCAGAGTGGCTAAGAGCGAATGACCGCCAAGCGCAAAGAAGCTTTGATGGATATCCGTAGCTGGTCGGCCAAGGACTTCTGACCAGATCTCCGTCAGGCTCTGCTCGATCTGGTCGCGCGGACGAATCGGCATCGCTTCACTCAGTTCCGTTCCCACCGCGCGATCTTTCAATGCCTGGCGGTCGACCTTTCCATTCGGAAGAAGCGGAAGAGCATCCACAACAATGACCGCAGCCGGCACCATGTAGGGAGGGACCCTTCTCATCATCAGCTCTTGCAAGTGCGTGGTGGTGGAGACCGGTGACCGATCAGACGTGACAAACGCGATGAGAGAGGAATCTGTCGGTGGATTCTCTTGTAGGATGGCCACGGCGTCGTGAACACCGGGCAAGCCTCGAAGCACCGCCTCGACCTCGCCGAGTTCGACCCGATATCCCCTGATCTTTACCTGGTCGTCTGCACGGCCGATCAATTCGATGTTGCCGTCCGGGCGGAACAGTCCAAGATCACCGGTCTTGTACATGCGGGTCCCCGGCATGTAAGGATTGGCCACAAACTTGGCATCGGTCAGTGTTGGTTGATTGTGATAGCCACGAGCGAGGCTCGCGCCGCCGATGCAAATTTCTCCGACCACTCCGATAGGGACCGGTTGCATCTCGGCATCCAACAGATAGATCGTACTGTTCGCAATAGGTTTTCCTATCGGGACCCGCATCCCCTGCTCGGTGCCGTTCGTTCGATAGACCGTTGACCACACAGTCGCTTCGGTGGGTCCGTATTCGTTGTAGAGCGTCGCCTCGGGAACCCGCTCGTGGTGCCGGTGCACAAGATCGACAGGCAGCCTTTCTCCTGCGGCAACAACCACGCGCAACGAGCCGAGCGAGGCCGGGGGACTGTCACGAAGAACCACATCGTAGAGGGACGGCACCCACACCACGTGTGAAATCTGATGACGAGAAATCAGCGCGGTAAGCTGCCGTGGGTCCCGATGGCTCTCTTCTGACGGGATCACCAATGTCCCCGCATGCAGCAAGGTCCAGAAAATGCCGGTGATCGACCCGTCAAATGCGAAAGGAAAAGTCAGGAGACATCGATCGACGGGTTCTTCATAGTATTTCAGGCGCGCAGCCAGCGAATGGAGTAATGCCCGATGTGTCACCTCAACCCCTTTAGGACGGCCGGTCGATCCTGAGGTATAGATGACATAGGCAAGATGATCGAGCTCGAGCGTCGGTAGTGATGCGGGAGCAACCGCGTCTCCAACCGCTTCTCCGGCATCCTCCAGTTCGATGACCCTCTCGTTCACAAACGGCAAGTGCGATCGAAGATGCCGTTGCACCACCAACACACTCGCCCCCGCGTCCTCAAGAATCAAACGTTGACGGTGTTCGGGAGCGTTGGGATCCAATGGCAAATAAGCTGCGCCGGCTTTCAGAATCCCGAGCAGTCCTACGAGACTCTGTGTTGAACGCTCGGCACACAGGGCGACCCGGACATTACGACCTTGCGACAACTTACAGATGCGCTGCGCCAGTCTCACGGCCTCGGTTTCTAAGCGGCGATAGGTCAAGTGGGTCTCGCCGCAGACAACGGCCTTATGCTCGAGCTTGCCTGCGATTCTCGCGGCAATGACATCGGGAATACAGGAGTCGAACGGCAGCTCAGCCGCTGTCTCGTTCCACTGGACTACGACGCGTTCTCGCTCTTCGTCTTCGAGAAGAGATAATGCACCCAGACGGGCAGCCGGCTGACGGGTCAGACACCCTAGCAGCATTTCCAACTGTCCGAGCATGCGATCCACCGTTACCCCGTCGAACAACGCCGTGTCATACAGCATGAGAAGCTCAAGCCCTCGAAGGCCATTGACGATGAGCAACGTCAGGTCGAACTCAACCGCAACATCTTCGACCGGACGATGGCTGGCCGAAAGTCCCCGGAGTTTCAGATCGAACAATGGATCGTCTTCCCAGACGATCATGACGTTGAACAGCGAGGCTGAGCTCGCGCCACTCCGGCTGTTCAAGGAGCCGATGACTTGCTCAAACGGCACATCCTGATTGTCATAGGCTTCGGCCACCACATGCCGCGCTCGAGCCAAGAGTTCCTCGCCCGTCTTGATCCCCGAAAGGTCCATTCGCAAGGCGACGGTGTTGACCAGGTAGCCGAACAAATCCTCCCACTGCGCAAAACGCCGATTGGCAACGATGGCGCCGACGACAATGTCATCTGTACGTGCACAGCGCTGAAGCCATGCGGTAAGTGCCGCGTACAGCAGCATGAACTTTGTGACACCGTGTCGTTGACAGGACGTCTCCAGTGACTTGACCAACGCCTCGGGAAGCAGGCGTGACCTCGCTCCCCCGAGAAACTGGCGGACGCGGGGCCGAGGCCGATCGGTTGGGAGAGTCAGTGTGTGAGGAAGGCGGGCCAGTTGCTGTTTCCAATAGGACAGCTGGCCGGCACATTTACCGGATTCCAACAAACTCCGCTGCCATTGCGCATAATGTTGATATCGAGACTGCGGCGGTGGAAGCGCCCTGCAATCGGCGTGGCCATTCTGATTGTAGAGTGCTGACAGTTCTTTGCAGAACAGCCGCAGAGACCAACCGTCGGCGATGAGACGGTGAACGGTTATTACACAGATGTGGTCATCCTCGCTTCGCTCGAGCACCAGTACTCTCAGCAAAGGAGCTGTGCGGAGATCAAACGGGACCAACGTTTCTTCGCGTATCCACCTTCTTATTTCATCATCTATGCTTGACACAGAAACGTCGCGGAGAGAGTGGTACCGTATCGGCACCGCCACCCGGGAGCCGACAGACTGATAGGCTCGTCCATCCTCAGTCGCAAAACCTGTACGGAGCATGTCGTGTCGAGAGACAATCCCCTCGAGGCTCCTGGTGAAGCCGTCTCGGTCAAACGACCCTGTGAGCGTGACAGCCAAAGAGATGTGGTTCAAGGCACCCCCTGGCTGCATTTGCTCAAGGAACCATAATCGCTCTTGACTGAATGAAAGAGCGTGCCGTAGACCGTCACCTGCGGGAAGGTCGCTCTGATTGAGGGTCGCCGGGGCAGCCGACGAGTGTTCAGCCAGGTCCTTGGTATTTGTTTCAGAGAGTGATCCAACAATGTGCAAGGCCAGGTCGTGGATCGTCCACTGACTAAATAGCTGTGTAAACGTCAGTTCGATCCCGAAATCCTGCTCAACGCGGTTCTTGATCAAGCTCGTTCCCAGGGAATCGAGTCCAAAATTCACGATTGAAGTCTCGGCATTCATTCGATCGACAGGCAGACCTGCTTGTTCCGCAAACACTCGGAGCAGATATGTTTCGACCTCCTGTTCACCTGCGGGCGATCCAGTCGGAGCAGCAGCTATGGGCTGTTCTGTTGATCCTGGGCCGAAAGCAATGACGCTCGAAGCGATGATCTGTAGTGACTGTCCGAGGTAGGCTTTACGACAGGCTTGGCGCTGTACCTTCCCGCTGGAGGTTCTGGGGATAGCCCCGGAACGGACGAGAACGACGGCCCAGATCGGTACATCAAAACGCTCTGCAACCACAACTCTCAGCGCTGTCGCCACATGTTCGACATCGACATTTGGCAAGCGTTCGATTTCATGGACAATGACCAGCCGTTCACATTCTTGTTCTTCGATGGAAAAGGCCGCGCAACCTCCCACGCGCAGTGAGGCATGACACCCTTCCACTGCGAGCTCGATGTCATGCGGGTATAAATTCCTGCCGTTCAGAATAATGAGGTCCTTGAGACGACCTGTAATGAAAACCTGTCCCCCATGCAGGAACCCCAGATCTCCTGTCCGGAGATAGCGGCCACTTTCTTTCCCTTCAGGAGCGACGTTAAAGGCTTCAGCGGTAGCGTCCGGACAGTTCCAGTAGCCTTCCGCCACGCTGGGACCGGACACCCATAGCTCACCCACTTCATTGAGCCGGCATTCAACGAGCGTCACCGGATTCACAACCATGACCTGCATGTCAGGAAGCGGTCGACCGCATGCGACCAGCCTACGCGTTCCTTCATTGTGAACGTCCTTCGTCTCCACGAGATTTGCCTCGAGCCGTTCGGTAGAAACAGCCATGACCAAGGGGGGTTCATCAGGCGGTGCACTCGACACGACCAACGTTGATTCCGCCAGCCCGTAGGCCGGCGTGAACGCTGTACGCGCGAACCCATGCGGGGCAAACGCGTCGCAGAAGCGGTCGATCGTTTGAGGGTGGATCGGCTCCGCCCCACAACTGGCCACCGACCAGCGTTGAAGGTTGCTGCTCCAGTCCCTCTGTTTCTGAAGCGCCTTGACACAAGAATCATACGCGGAGTTCGGCGCGCCGCTATGAGTGATGGCCCACCGATCAATCGCCTCGAGCCATCGAAGAGGGCGGCGCAGAAAGGTGAAGGGAGACAGAAGGAACGCCGGTATGCCGGCATAGAACGGCCCAATAATGCCATGCACGAGACCGTAGTCATGAAAATACGGCAGCCAACAGAGCGACCGGCTGTCTCTGTTAATCCCTGCTCTGCCCAGAAGGCTTTCGCAGTGCGCCAGCACGTTATGGTGCGAGATCATTACGCCGCGGGGCGTCATCGTGGATCCAGACGTGTACTGCAGGTAGGCGAGCGGCGACCTCG
>JBKPSD010000036.1:0-7139 GCA_046734935.1 Nitrospirota bacterium | reverse complement strand
CAAGACGGTCAGCGCCAGAGCCAGTCCCGCACGATGTTGCGCATCGCGATACAGCCCTGATCGCGCCACCAGCAGCGGAACGATTTCAGCGCTCGTGCGCGCTTCCGCGGCACGGACCGCCTCGCTGATGCGCGCTTTCTCCTCCTCAGTCAATTGTATGGCTTTACCAGTCGCCACTCGCCCCTCCACCGCCGAAATCTCCGCCTCCGCCGCTGAACCCGCCGCTGTCGAATGATCCGCCTCCGCTCCATCCACCGCCGCCCGTACTGTACCAACTCCAATCGTTGAAGCCGGATCGCCGTCGCCGGCCGCCTCCCGCGCTGAGGACCGTCCACAGAAGAACCGCCGTGACGCCGGCCGCCACAACGCCCCACGGAATGCTGGCGGCTTGCGCGACCATGAATGAGAGGACCGCGCCAAGCAAGGCACGGGCGCGCTTGAGTCCCTGGCTCAAAATCATCCCGGCCAAAAACCCGACGATGATGCCGATCACCACATATTCGAACACGCCCGAGTGGAGCGCCGGCAGCCCCCGCGGCTCATCGGCGGCCTGATACGTGCCCTCGATCGTTTTGAGAATGGCTTCGGTTCCTGCGCGCACGCCGCCCGGAATATCGCCTGCCTTGAACCGCGGGACGATTTCCTGGCGAATGATGCGGGACGAGCGCAGATCGGTCAGCGTGCCTTCGAGCCCGTAGCCGACTTCAATCCGCAGCTTCCGTTCTTTGAGCGCGATGAATAGGAGGGCGCCGTTGTCGATGCCTTTTCGACCGAGTTTCCAAGTCGTCGCAATGCGATGGGAGTATTCTTCGAGCGGCTCTCCCTCGAGCGAGGGAAGGATCAATACCGCGACCTGGTTGCCGGTGTGTTCCTCATGGGCCTTGAGTTGAGCGGTCAGCTGTTCGGCATCCTGAGCGGGCAAGACACCCGCAAGATCCACGACGCGTCCGGTCAGCGGGGGAACGTCCAGCGCGTAAACCTGAAAGGCTGTGAGCAGTCCTAAGAAGACGATGAGCCGTGTCGGCCTCTGCCAGACACGGCCCATACGTTCGGCGAGCATCATGTGTGCGATGTCAGTTGAACTTCACCTCCGGCGGCTTCGCGACCGCCTTCTCGTCGGCCACCGTGAAATTCTGCTTTTCTTCCATGTGAAGGAGAAGCTTCGCCGTCATATTGGTGGGGAAATAGCGGACCATCTTGTTAAATTCGGCCACGCGGTCGATGTAGCGCTTGCGGGCGACCGTAATGCGGTTTTCCGTGCCTTCGAGCTGGCTCTGCAAGTCCCTGAAATTTTGATCGGCTTTCAGATTCGGATAGTTTTCCGCAACAGCGATCAGCCGGCCAAGCGCCGATGACAGACCGGCCTGCGCCTTCTGAAACTGCTCGAACGCCGCCTGGTCCCTGAGCATCTCCGGCGTCACCTGAACGCTGGTGGCTTTCGCCCGCGCCTCGACGACGCCTTCCAGCGTCTCCTTCTCATGTGCGGCATACCCTTTCACGGTCGCGACGAGGTTCGGAATCAAATCCGCCCTCCGCTGGTATTGATTGACGACCTCGCTCCAGGCGGCCTTGGTATCTTCGTCGAGTCCTTGCAAGTCGTTATAGCCGCAGCTCGAAAGACTCACGGCGACGACGACGGATAGTAGAAGCGTGCGCCCGATGCCCATGGCTCTCCTCCCTTTTGATGAAGGTGCTGACAAAAGCATGCTATCATGCGGATATTCTCGAAGATAGCGGAGGTTCCGACATGTCGCTCGAGCGTTCGTCGCGCCAACCGGGCGGATTTCAGGTCAGACATCGCTCGCTGGGCGTGTATCAGGGAAGCGCAATTGAGTTGGCGTTCTGGCATCCGTCATCCGCAATGCCGGAGTACGGGCTCTGCCGGTTTTCCACGGAGGAGAAGGCACAGGCCTTGATCGATTTTCTCACCTCATCTGCCTGCGCCGAACCGCTCGATCGTGTCGATTTGGCGATCGAGCCATACGATCTGGCCGAACATGAGCGGTTGACGACAGACTATCCCCTGCCCTCCGCTTGGGAGCAACCTACCTGATTGCGCTGACGGCTTTTACACTTTGGCTGAAACGGCTGACGGTGAGGATTTCGTCAGATGTTCGGCGGTTTGCGCCTGAATGAACGCCAGGAGGCGCTTGTTGTCCTGGGCGGCGCGCAGGAATTTGAAGGCGATTCCCCGAGGGCTGACCGAGCGCACCATCGCGGCGACCTCTAGCGGCGGCTCGTGCGATCCCGTGGATATCTCCAAATAGAAAATGTCGTCCACCCGCACCTGGGTCTCGCTTTTGATGATGCAGCCGCCCATCGACAGGTCGAGCACCGTGCCCTCGCCGCGGACTTTGCCGCCGGAGAAGGACAAATACAGCCGAACGGGAATCCGGAGATGCTCGCGGCGGTCCATCGGATGGCGTGGCTTGTCCAATCCGATCCTTGACGCCAGGAAGCGGCAGCTGCATTGGGGACAGGAGAAAGGAGATAACAAAAAGAGGGCCGCCATGCGCTCGCTGGCCGAAAGCGGCCTGGCCCGAAGCACCTGTTCGTAGCGGCATTGGGGGCAATTCAGCAGTCGGCCCATCATTCATCGATAGTGCATGTTCCCCCAATCTGTCAAGAGAAGAGCCTTTATACGCAGGCAATCTTATCAGTGTGAACCGCTCGGATCTCGAACGAAGGAAGAACGGAATTACATCCGGGTGCATGGATTTAGAGATCGTCACTGAGTGGATTCATCGTGGGGATCGGCCGGAGCTTCGGTGAACGGAAGCGGTTCAGAGATGGTGGCGCGGAGAAATTCCCGATTCAGCTTTGCGATGAAGTGGACGCTGATCGATTTCGGGCAGACGGCTTCGCACTCATACTGATTGCCGCAAGAGCCGAAGCCCTCCCGATCCATCGCAGCCACCATGGACTTGGCGCGCTTGTGTCGCTCCGGTCCGCCTTGGGGCAGCGAAGCCAGGTGAGACACCTTGGCGGCCACGAACAGCATGGCCGATGCATTTTTGCACGCGGCGACACAGGCGCCGCACGCAATGCACGAGGCGGCATCCATCGCGGTCTCCGCCTGATCCTTTCCAATCAGCAGCACGTTGCCGTCCACCGCCCCGCCCGTATTGACGGAGATGTATCCCCCGGCTTGCATGATCCGGTCGAGCGCGCTGCGGTCGACGACGAGGTCCCTGATGATGGGGAACGGCTTGGCCCGCCAGGGCTCGACCGTAATCGTCGCACCGTCGGAAAACCGCCGCATATATAATTGACACACGGTAATGCCACGATCCGGTCCATGCGGCACACCGTTGATCACGAGCGAGCAGCTGCCGCAGATGCCTTCCCGGCAATCATATTCGAATGCGACCGGCTCCTCGCCCTTAAGCGTGAGCTCGTGATTGAGCACGTCCAGCATCTCGAGGAAGGACATGTCCGGACTGACGTCCTTCGCCTGATAGGTGACCATCCGGCCTTTCTCTTTTGGTCCGGCCTGCCGCCAGATGTTCAGCGTAAACTTCATCGAGTCTCTTTCCGCCGGCTCAATACGTCCGCATGGCCGGCTTGACGAACTCGAACAGGAGCGGTTCCTTGTGCAGCACGGGCGTGGCGTTCGGGACATACTCCCACGCAGCCACGTAGGAGAATTTGCCGTCGTCGCGCACCGGCTCACCGAGCGCGGTTTGATGCTCCTCCCTGAAGTGCGCTCCGCATGACTCCTCCCGATGCAGGGCGTCATGACACAATAGCTCCGCGAACTCGAGGAAATCGGCGACCCGCCCCGCATATTCGAGTTCCTGGTTGAACGCCGCGCCCGACCCGAGCACCGCCACGTCGGTCCAGAATTGCTCACGCAACGCCGGAATGTTTTCGAGCGCCTGCTTCAGTCCAGCCTCGTCCCGTGCCATGCCGCAGAAATCCCACATCAGGCGTCCCAGGCGGCGATGAAAGGAGGCCGCCGTCTGCTTGCCCTTGCCCCGGAGGAGACGCGCGATCCGGTCCTGTACCCGTTCTTTCGCCGCGCGCACATCCGGATGATCGGGATTGATCGCGCTGCTCTTCGTCGTCGCCAGGTAATGGCCGATCGTATAGGGCAGGATGAAATAGCCGTCGGCCAACCCCTGCATCAGCGAGCTGGCGCCGAGGCGGTTCGCGCCATGATCGGCGAAGTTCGCTTCCCCGATCACGAAGAGGCCGGGAATCGTGCTCATCAAATTGTAGTCGACCCACAGCCCGCCCATGGTGTAGTGCGGGGCGGGATAGATGCGCATCGGGGTCTTGTACGCATCCTCGCCGGTAATGCGCTGGTACATGTCGAACAGATTGCCGTATCGCTCTTTGACGATGTCGAGCCCCTCTTGCCTGACGGCATCGGACAGGTCGAGATACACGCCGTGCCCGCCCGGGCCGACTCCGCAGCCCTCGTCGCAGATCGCCTTGACCGCCCGCGACGCCAGATCCCGCGGAGCGAGGTTGCCGAATCGGGGATATCGGCGTTCCAAAAAGTAATCGCGCTCCGCTTCGGGGATTTCATACGGCGAGCGGACGTCTCCCTTCTGCTTCGGCACCCACAGCCGCCCGTCGTTGCGCAGCGATTCGGACATGAGCGTCAATTTGGCCTGATAGGCTTCGCTCGGCGGAATGGCCGTGGGATGGATTTGCGTGAAGCACGGATTCGCGAAGGCCGCACCCTGCTTCCAGGCGCGGTAGGTCGCGGTGACGTTGCTGCCGCTGGCGTTCGTCGAGAGGAAGAATATGTTGCTGTATCCGCCGGTCGCAAGAACCACGGCCTGCGCCGTGTGCGACCGGATTTCCCCCGTGACGAGATCGCGCACGACGATGCCCCTCGCGTGGCCGTCGATGACCACGAGGTCCAGCATTTCCGTCCGCGGATGAATCCTCACCTGGCCGCGCTCAATCTGCCAGCACAGGGCGGAATAGGCGCCGAGCAGGAGCTGTTGACCGGTTTGTCCGCGGCAGTAGAACGTCCGGGAGACCTGCACCCCGCCGAACGAGCGGTTCGCGAGCTGGCCTCCATATTCGCGCGCAAACGGCACCCCCAACGCGACGCACTGATCGATGATCTGCGTGCTCACCTGGGCGAGCCGATAGACGTTCGCTTCGCGCGAGCGGAAGTCACCGCCCTTGATCGTATCGTAGAACAGGCGCTGGACGCTGTCGCCGTCGTCCTGGTAATTCTTCGCGGCGTTGATGCCTCCCTGCGCGGCGATGCTGTGCGCGCGGCGGGGGCTGTCCTGAAAACAGAAACACTCCACCTGATAGCCGAGCTGGCCCAGGGTGGACGCGGCGCTGGCGCCGGCCAGACCGGTGCCCACCACGATGATGCTGATCGGCCGCTTGTTCGTCGGGCTGACCAGCTTTTCACTGAAACGGTGACGATCCCATTTGGTCTCCAGCGGTCCCGGTGGAACTTTGGAATCGAGGGGCATCATGCGTGCACCAATCCGATCACGTGTGCACCAGGCCGAACGCGATCGCGAGCACGATCGCCGTGTTTCCGACGACGACCAGCATGGCGATCAGGGGTCCGGCGCCACGGAACAGCCGATCGAGCATCGGATGTTCCATGCCCAAGGTCTGGAGACTGCTGGACAGTGCATGGCTCAGGTGCAGACCCAGCACCGCTTGGCCGATGAGGTAGATCACGACCAGCACCGGGTTTTGAAAGGCATGGACGATGTTCCCGAAGACGTCCCGGTGCCCGCGAACGTCCAAGCGGTTGTGGGCGGCCGGATCGACGACGCCGGCCGTCAAATGCAGCAGATGAAAGACGATGAACAGCAGCAGCAGGCTGCCGGTCAGCGCCATCGTCCGGGAAGCCACCGACGCATGGCGGTAGTGACGGGCCACGTAGCCCACAGGCCGTGCCCGCTGATTATGAACGGCCAACCGGACAGAAAGCCCGATGTGCAGGGCGACGATGGCCAACAGCGTGAGCCGCACGCTCCAGAGGGCCATCGGCATCTCCCTTAACAACGCGGCATACGAATTGAGCGCCTCCTGCCCTTGGAAAACCTGGAGGTTGCCCAGCATGTGGAAGACGACGAAGCCGGCCAGCGCCAGTCCCGAGAGGGCAATGAGAACTTTGCTGCCGAGTGAGGTGAGGATGTGTCCGAAGAATCGGATCATGGGCGACATGCGCGCCGCGCGCGGTCCCTTTCACAGTACTCCGCCCGTGCCAATACCTCAAGTGTCCGGCAAAAACACGCCGCTTATCGCGGAGACTCGCCCGCGGCGCAGCCCGCCAGGTAGCCCGTCGCCCACGCCCATTGAAAATTGAAGCCGCCGATCCGCCCGTCGCAATCGAGCATTTCACCGATGACATACAGGCCGGGCACCAATTTCGATTCCATCGTTCGATAGTCGATCTCCTCGAGCGGGACGCCGCCGGCCGTGACCTCGGCGTAGTTCCATCCCCGATCGGCCGTCACAGGCAACGGCAACCTCGTCAGCGCGGCGATGAGCCGCTCACGTTCGGCGCGCGGTAGTTGCGCGGCGGCTGTCCGCGAATCGACGGCCGCACTTGCGCAAATGGCTTCCGCGAGCCGTTCGGGAACGATGACTGCCAGCGTCTTTGAGAGCGACCTCCGCGCGTTCGCGGCCGCTTGGGCCATGAACCACTCCCTCGCCTCTTCCTGAGTCCAATCGGGAACCAGACTGACGGAAAGCTCGGCCTGTTCGCCGCGCTTCCGGGCCCCGGTCCAGAACCGGCTGGCATCCATCACGACGGGACCGCTCACGCCGAAATGCGTCCAGAGCAGGCTTCCTCTGCGGACGTCGACGGCCTTTCCCTTCACGAACGTGGTAAGCGTCACATCGTGAGAGGATCCCGAGAGGCTCGCGTGAAACATCGTGTCGCGAAGGACCAGCGGAACCAGCGCGGCAACGGTCGACGTCACCGAATGGCCGAGTGCGCGCGCCAGCCCATAGCCGGAACCATCGCTGCCCGATCTGGGGAGCGACCGGCCGCCGGTCGCGAGGACGACGACCCGGGCGGTCACGGCGCCGTCAGAGTATCGGACGACGAAGCCTTTCTCGGTTCGTTCGATACCGGAGACGCGTCGGCCCGCCTGAATCTCCACCCCGAGAGCGCCGCAGCGGTCAAGCAGTGCATCAAG
>JBKPSD010000035.1:0-48116 GCA_046734935.1 Nitrospirota bacterium | reverse complement strand
CTGGGTGATCTTGAATGAAAACTGATCGCGGTCCACCGCAAGCGCGGACCCTGCAGGGACGCGTGCCTCATCGGCGATCTTCATGATGAGCGACCCCTGACGGCGCATTTCTGCCTTGAGGATGCCGGCGGCATTCAACGGGTCGGCGGACCCCAGCGAATTCGAACAGACCAGTTCGGCGAGACCGGCCGTTTTATGAGCCGGCGTCGCTTCCTTGGGACGCATCTCATAGAGGGTCACCTTGGTTCCGCGATTGGCCGCCTGCCAGGCGGCTTCTGATCCGGCCAGACCCCCGCCGATGATAATCACGTCTTCTCGCATGTGAGGGACTCCGAGAGAGATGAGGGTGAAGAAAGGGCATTGTAGAAATCGTCTTTTGGCGATGTCAAGGCGAACGACTCTGGTGCGCATGCCGGCGTTGAAGGCCGCTAAATCCTCATGCTAGACTCGCGGTCGATGGGCGATTAGCTCAGTGGCAGAGCGCTTCCTTCACACGGAAGAGGCCACAGGTTCGATACCTGTATCGCCCACCATCTCCTTAGATTTTCACGAGATTTCCGCCGTTTTCCGGCCGGCGGCCTCGCCCGTCGCAAACCCGCCGTTTTCTGGACAGAACCGAGAACCTCGGCTACACTTTCTTCATCGTGCCGCATCCCCACCCGACTGAAGAGATGAGGTAGAGGAATGACTAAGAAATTGATCGCGGTTGCGTTGCTTCTGATCGCCGGCCTCGTCGGTTGTGCCGGCCATCAGAATACGGCTGATGGTGGCGACATCGGCTATGTGGCGCCTGCCAGCATCTATAGTGTGATGGACAGCACGGCCCTCGTCTACACCGACGTCTCGGCGGGCTCGCCTCTCAACGACAATCCCTGGCGTTGGCTCGGCTTCTTGTTGCATCCGGTCGGGCAGGGGCTCGACTATGGCTTCAACCGCCCGGTCTATTCGCTGGCCGGCAGCATGCCGTATCTGTTCGGGTATACGAGCGAAGATGCGATGCTCGACAGCCAACGGCGGCATTCCTCGCGGTATTAATCGATTACCTTTCCCCTGAGAGCGCCCGCTTTCGTCCACGAAAGCGGGCGTTGTCGTTTCACCGCTGGCAAACCCTGCCGCTCTTTCGGTATTCTGCTGCTCATGCACATGCGCGAGGCATTGTCGCATCGCCGGCGATGGTTCACAGCGTGCGGGGTCCTCACCTCTGTAACGCTGGCCGTGTTGGTCACGGGATGCGAGACGCCGAATCCACGGCAACAGAACATGCCGCCGTCGGAGACCGACCTGATGCTGATGAAGCCGGGTACGCTCTGCGAGTCAAAACCGGCGTTTATTCAGCAACACCCGCCATCGCTGTTCCGGATGAACGCCTGGGGTTCGGGCCAAGAAATGAAGATCCCGGCGGACCGCAGCGCCTCACACGGGGATGAATCATATTTTTTCGATGAGGATGGAACTCTAGTCGGAACACTGTACACATTTCCTTCCGGCCTCGACCTCGGTCCATATTCGGTGCTTCGGCACACGTTGACGCTCCTTAAACCGACGCTGGAGTTTTATCTGACCGTCGCGAACTTCTCCGAAAAATCGAATATGGATTCCAGTTCCCTGTATGAGACTGGCGATGAAAAAACCACCACCCAATACCTCGTGATCAGCGCACGAGAGCATCCGACCCTGCTCCAGGCCTCCTTCACAATCGATCCCTATGTGAAACTGTTTTCGCCGTATCGCCGGGAGTTCCTCAGCCGGCTGCGGCACCCCAGCGGAAACCAGGCAGGGCAGCAGGTGGACAGCCAGGGCGCGGAGGACAAAGAACCGTTTGCATCGCTGCAACAGTTTGCGCGGGGTCAAACGGCCCAACTTTCCTATTGCGGCGCGCAGCGCTACGAGATCGCCGCGGACGCCTATCGCAAATCCATTGCCAGCGGTTTCAGCAACAAGGTGTGGCAAGCGGAAGCGCACCATAAACTAGGACAGTCCTTGTTCGGGCTAGGCCAATACGAACAAGCGAAAGCCGAAATGGTGCAATCCTTGGCCATCAGGCCCAACACGCCGGAGATTTTGAACAATCTCGGGTCCGTGCAGCTGAAGCTCGGGGACAGGGCCGGCGCCTTGGCATCGTTCGAGAAGGCCGTGACGCTTCGTCCGAACTATGCCATTGCGCGCTTCAATCTGGCGGAGGCCCTTGAGCCGACCAATCCTAAACGCGCCCTTTCCGAATATGAAACGTATCTGGTGCTCGTGGAGGGCATTCCCGAAGAAGCGGACCGGATTGCCTTGGTCCAGCAGCGGGTCAAAAAACTAAAACCACCGAAGTGACGACTATCGGCGGATCTTCTCTTCCTGTTCCTGGAGCGTTTTACAGGCGATGCAGAGGGTGGTGACAGGGCGGGCCTTCAGACGTTGGTAAGGAATTTCTTCTTCGCAGCGTTCGCAAATGCCGTACGTGTTTTTGTTCATGCGGTCCAGCGCCTCATCGATTTTCTTCAGCAGTTTCTGTTCCCTCTCTTTGATCCGCATCGAAAAGTTCTGATCCACCTCCGCGGACGCCTGATCGCTTACATCCGGAAACGCCTCGGGCCGTTCACGCTTGGTCAGTCCTTCACCCGCTTCATCAAGGATGGCTTGACGCTGTTTCTCGAGATCACGTCGGATGGCGCTATACTTTCCGCCCGCTGCCGCCGGCTTCCGCGCTCGTTTCGCCGCAACCGCTCTTCTGCGCGTCGTCCGCTTCGGTGAATTCCGTGTTTTCATTCGTCACCCGGTCGTATGAAAAATGAACGTGAGACTATATCAGGGGGTTTGAAAGGCGGTCAATTGAAAAGGCGCTCCAGAGCTAGAGATCGCGGCGCCCTTCGATGGATTTCAGCAGCGTCACTTCGTCGGCATACTCGATGTCCATGCCGACCGGAATGCCGTAGGCGATCCTTGAGACGCGCACGCCCAGCGGCTTCAATTGATTGGTCAGATAGATGGCGGTCGCTTCTCCTTCGATCGTGGGATTCGTCGCGAGAATGACCTCCTGAACGCCTCCAAGTTTAACGCGATCAATCAGTTCTTCCGCACGGATGTCCGACGGCCCCACGCCGTCCAGAGGGGAAAGAGCGCCCAGCAACACGTGATAAAGCCCCCGGTAGGCGCCGGCCCGCTCGACGGCATACAGCGTGCTAGGCTCTTCCACCACCAGAATTCTGCTCTGGTCCCGTTTGGGGTCGAGGCAATATTCGCAGAGGTCTCCCTCGGCGATATTCCTACACTGACGGCAGAAGGAGAGGCCGTCCTTGACGGCACGAATGGCGTCGGCCAGGCGCAGCGCCTCGTCCCGTTCGGCCTTCAACAGATGAAAGGCGAGTCGCTGCGCCGTCTTTTGCCCAATGCCGGGCAGACGGACCAACTCTCGGACCAGGCGGGCCAGCAAGCCTTGTTGATCGACAGCCATGGCGACTGCTTAGAAGAGACCCGGAATGTTCATGCCGCCGGTCACCGATTTCATTTGATCCGCCACCATTTGACGGGCTTTCTTCAAGGCGTCGTTCGCCGCAGCCAGGACAAGATCCTGCAACATGTCGACGTCTCCGCCTTTGACGGCCTCGGGGTTGATGACGACGCTCACGATTTCCATGCCGCCGTTCGCCGTGACGGTGACGATGCCGCCTCCCGCCGTTCCGTTCACCGTTTTGGCGGCCGCTTCTTCCTGGAGCTTTGCCATTTGCGCCTGCATGGCCTGGGCCTGCTTCATGAGGTTCGCCATGTTGCCCAACGGATTTTTCATTCCTGCACCTCGTGTCGGTTCGAGACCGTTCTGACATCGGCAAGTTCGGCTCCGAATATCTCCAGCCCCTGCTTGACCACCGGATGAGCCTTGGCCCGCTCGAAGAGGACGACCTTCTGTTCCTGTTCCTTGGCTGCCCTGATCTGCGCCATCGTGGGACCCGGCGGATCGGCTTCCGTCAACTCGACCACGCGGAGTCGGACCGGCTGTCCGCTTACCCGCTCACAGAGGGAACCCAGGGCCTGAATGTTGTCGGTCTTTTCCAACATCGCGCGGGCCACGGTGGCCTGCTTCGTGAATCCGATTGTCACCAGATTGCCCTCGATGCCGAGAAGCCGTCCCATTTCGAGAAAAGGCGCGATGTTGGGAAAATTCTGGCCGACTTCTTCTTGAAATTGTTCCCAATTCAGCGTGATGGCTGCCGGTGGCGTTCGAACCGCAGTCACCGGGGTGCTGCGACCCGCAGGCGTCGGCGGTCCGTCAGGGGGCTGGGGGAGCGACCCGCCCGGCCGCCCGGCCGCAACGGGGGGAGGGCCTCCAGGCGAAGCCGAACGCGGCGGAGTAGGGACGCCGGCGGGGCGCGTCGAGGGTGGTGTCTTGTCGCTTCGGACGGTTCCCGATGGAGGGGGACCTCCCGGTGAGACCGTGCGAGCGGGCTGTGCTGTGGGGGCCGTCTCTTGCCGCAGCAGCCGTGTCGCCTTGACCGCCGCCGTCTCCAGGACAAACCGCGGATGTGCACTGAACCGCAGGGCGTCTTCAGCCTGGGTAAACAGGGCAAAGAGCTGTTGAATGTGTTCCGGCGTGAGGGACGCTTTGTCGGCGGCAAGCTGGGCCAGATCGTCTGCGGAACCCTCGATCAATGCAGACCACTCCTGAGCCGGAGTCACCGAGACCACAAGCAGATTCCGCAGATATTCGACGACATCAGCGCAGTACGCACGGAGGTCGTGCCCTCCGTCTATCAATTGGGAGAGCGTGCGAAGCGCCGCCGCACTGTCCTGCGACGTCACTGCCCGGATCAATGAGCGCAACAGTTCCTGCGGCACCGCGCCGAGGAGAGTCTCGAGGTCCGCATGGACGATCGACTTGCCGCCAAAGGCGACCGCTTGATCGAGCAAACTCAAGCCGTCCCGCATGCTGCCTTCGCTGGCTCTGGCCAGTGCAGCGAGACTCCGGTCTTCGATCGCAATGCCGTCCTGTTCGGCCACATGCCGCAGGCGTGCGATGATTTCGGTCTTGGCGATCCGGCGGAAGTTATAATGCTGGCATCGTGAAAGGATGGTTGCCGGAATTTTGTGAACTTCCGTGGTCGCAAAAATGAAGACCACATGCGAAGGCGGTTCTTCAAGCGTCTTGAGCAACGCGTTGAAGGCCGAATTTGAAAGCATGTGCACTTCATCGATGATATAGACGCGATAGGCGCCCTTGAACGGCGTGAACTTGACGTTTTCGCGGATTTCCCGGACGTCGTCCACGCTCGTGTTTGACGCGCCGTCGATTTCAATGACATCGACCGACTGGCCTTGCGCGATTTCCGCGCAATTGGCGCATGTTCCGCAGGGCGTGCGCGTCGGGCCCTGCTCGCAGTTGAGCGCCTTTGCCAGGATCCGGGCCACCGTCGTTTTGCCGACGCCCCGGGTCCCCGAAAACAGGTAGGCCTGTGCGATGCGCTTGGTAGTGATCGCGTTGACGAGCGTCTGAACGACGTGAGGCTGACCGATTAGATCGTCGAACGTTGCCGGCCGGTATTTTCTTGCAGAGACTTGGTAATCCATGGATGAAGTGTGTTCCTTTTCTCACACTACAGGATGCTCAAAACGGTATTCCAACAAGGCCGCAGGGAGGGAGGACCACGAGGCGTACGTTGTTTAGTACGGCGAGTGGGGCGACCGACCGAGAACGCAGTTGGAGACCGTTTTCAGCATCCTGCTTAGCGGGGCCAGGTGATCCTGCGGCACCCAAAACTAACTGCTTACCGTTGCTTCCTTCCGGACCTGGCGGGGTTCACAGGGTCTTGTTGCACAGGGCCCAGCCCCTAGCACGTAAAGTCTTTATCCTTCTCTCATCGCCACACGACTAGGCTCGGGGTCAAGCACACTCATTTAACCTAACCATATTAACTGAACACTCAAGATTAACTGAACACTCAAGGCGTTTATCCCGTCGCCACAATAATGAGGCTCCGGGTCGAGCAAGCTCATTCTAGCTTGCAACGCACTCAAGGTGTCTATCCGCCCGCGGTAGTTAGCTACTGCGATGAAACGCGGGCGGGTCACACGAAGTACGGTATGGCGGAGAGGGTGGGATTCGAACCCACGGTCCCGTTGCCGAGACGCATGCTTTCCAAGCATGTCGATTCGTCCACTCTCGCACCTCTCCGCGAACGTCGGAAGGCGAATTTTAGCATGCGCCCCTATGAGCAGCAAGGCGCGTTTGACCGGTCACATGCGCTTTCTTATACTGCGCGAGGAGGCGCGCATGAAAAAAATTGTTATTGGTCTGTTCGTCGTCGTCGTGCTCATCATCGGCGGTCTCCTCTCGCTTCCGTTTCTGATCGATCTCGCCTCGTACCAAGATCAATACAAGCCTGTTATCGAAGAGGCGCTCAACCGGAAAATCGCGGTGCAGGGAATCCGCCTGACGATCTGGCCGCGTATCGGCGCCCGCGTGGCTGGATTCACCGTCATGGACGATCCAGCGTTCAGCACGGGTCCGTTCGCGTCCCTGACCTCGCTTGACGTGGGCGTCAAGCTGCTGCCGCTGTTGAGTCAACGGGTGGAGATCGAAGAGATCACGCTGCGGGATCCACTGATCACCCTCATCAAAAACAAGGACGGGGTGACGAATTTATCGACGATCGGACCCAGGACGGCCGCTCCCGCACGGCCGGATAAGCCGGAGTCCCAACAGGGCGATCCGCTGCAGGCTCTCGCCCTGTTGGCCGTCGACCGCCTCTCCATCGACGGAGGGACATTGATTTACCGCGACCTGTCGAAGGCGTCTCCACAGGAGTATCAGGTCCAGGACCTGATCGTCACGCTCACGGATGTACATCTCGGAGAGACACCGACCCTGCATCTCAATGCGATGGTCCAGCCGCAGAAGATGCCGGTCTCGCTCGACGGGCGCTTCGGACCTTTGGTGCAAACGCTCGAGCTGCAGCAATACGATTTCACGCTGGGAATCGGACGGGCCGCTGTCGCCGTCAAAGGGGCGCTCGTCGGCGGAAAGCTGGATGCGACCATCACCGCCCCATCCATTCGTTCGAGCGATCTGCCCATGTCGCTGCCGTTGACCAAACCGGTCGAGATCACTGATCTGCGCGTCGTCGCTCGGGCTCCTTATCCTTTGAAGCAGGGGGTCTCCGCGATGGAACTGGCCGACGTCACGGATCTTGGCCTGAAGATCCAGACAGGCCGCTCGACGCTCGATGTGAAAGGCACCATGCTGAACGGCCATGCGAAGGTGGCAATGACATCCGCGTCGGTCAGTACGGCCGATCTTCCGATCGATATGCGTCTGAAGAGGCCGATTGAAGTCAAGAATCTTGACGTGAACGCTGATCTCAAAGGACAAGACGCCCGGCTCTCGAATCTCTCATTTTTGCTATTCAACGGAGAGACCAAAGCCCAGGGAGGAATGTCCCTCGGCTCTCCTTCCCCGCCGTTTAACGGAAAGATCCTGATTCGAGGGTTGCAACTGACGCCCGCGCTGGAGGCACTGAGCCCCGACAGCAAGCTTGCAGTCAGCGGAACGGCGGCCGCGGACATTGCGGTGGCAGGCCGAGGCTTTTCTATGGCCGATCTCACGAAGGCCCTGGAGGGCCCTGCGCATGTCGAAGTGAAAGACGGCAGAATCGAGGGAGTGAATCTCACCGGAGAAGCGCTCGAACTGCTGAAGGTCGCGGGCATCTCCCTCGATCAGGCCAAAGCCACAGCCTTTTCGACGCTGCAGACCGATTTCATGATCAAGCAGGGCGTCGTCAACGTTCAGAAGCTTCTAGCGGACAGCCATGATTTCCAGATGACGGGCAACGGTACCGTCGGGTTCGATCAGAGCCTGAACCTCGCGTTGAATTTGAACCTCACGCAGGGGCTGAGTCAAAAAATTGCCTCTTCCTCGCCAGTGGCGAAGGTCGCGATGAAGGACGGGCGTCTTCGACTGCCGCTTGTCGTGACGGGAACGGTGCAAAATCCTTCTTATGGGCTGGACAGCAAAGCGCTCACGGGAAAAGTTCAAGAACACGTGCAAGAGAGAGCGAAGGATGCGGTCGAAGGACTCCTCAAAGGCACGACCAAGCCCTCCGATCTCAAGAAGGAAGGTGAGGATCTTCTGAAAGGATTGTTGGGCCGCTAGACGTTTCGCATCTTCAACACGCCGCCACTCGAACCCACGTGCTCACAGGTGTATGCTTCCACTTTCAAGCCTAGACAACCATTCACGACTTCGCGATTGCCAAGCCTCCGGCGTTCGGTTATACAACTAAGCATTTTTTAAGTTCTGCCGTGATTGAGCTCACGATCCTGGCCGCCTCACAGCCGGATCATGTATGGAGGGATGCGGATGCGGACGTGTTGCGGAATTCTGCTGCTCGTCTTCCTGTGCGTGTCGGGACTCACCGCCCGCGCCGCGGAAGAAACGCCTGCCGCTGCGGCGCCGATCGACACAGTGACGTTGAAGGACGGGAGCGTCATCTACGGCGAAGTGCTCGAAATGGACGCCGGGATCCTTCTTCTCAAGAACCCGGCTAACCCCGACAACCTCATCAAACTAAAATGGGACAATGTGACCAAGCTCACGGTGACTCATCCGATTCCTTTTCACTTGAAAGAAGGCACAATCCTCAACGGGACCACAAGCGAGGGGCCGGACGGTGTGCTAGTCATTCATGCGGAGCCCCTGAAGGGCACGATGGAAGTGCCCATGACGGACATTAAATCAGTCAATCCCTTGATTCAGGCGCCGGTGATCTATATCGGAAACCTCACAGGCGGGTATTCACAAACAACCGGTAACAGCCATCTACGAAACGCCAGTCTTATCGGCGAGTTGGTCGCCAGGAGCGAGCAACTGCGGCTCACCATGAACGTCCGGTACGTGTATGGCGACGACGCGGGCAGACTCATCACGAGGAACGCCCGCGGCACGATCAAACTGGACTTTTTCATCACGAAAAAGCTTTTCTGGTTCACCTCGGCCTACTTCGAACAGGACACGTTTCAAGACCTCAAGCTCCGAACGGCGCTGGCCACCGGCCCCGGCTATCAGTGGGTCGACCGTGGAGATTACACAGGGATTACCAAAGATATGACCTTCTACACGGAAGCCGGTTTGTCTTATTTCAATGAAGACTTCAGCGTCGCGCCGGACAAGGCGAGTCTTCGGGCTCGCGTCTCTTTGAAGTTCAATTGGCCGATCTTCGAGGACGCCATCGCGATTTATCATCTCAGCGAATTGTTCCCATCCCTGCAGGATACGTCCGACGTGTATTTCACGATGGATAACGGTGTCCGTTTCAAGGTCTGGCAAGGTTTCGTCACCAGCTTTCAAATCACGACGCGGTACAACAGCCGCCCGGCGCCGGGGACAACCGACACGGACCAATTGTATTTGATTACACTGGGCTACGCGCTTGATACGACGAGGAAACGCTAGACGAGTGCCGTTCACCTTCTTCCAATGGAGGACGTATGTTGAAGGAATTCAAAGAGTTCGCGATGAAAGGCAATGTCCTCGACATGGCCATCGGGGTGATCATCGGCGGCGCCTTCGGAAAAATCGTCACATCGCTGGTGAGCGATGTCCTCATGCCGCCGCTCGGCCTTGTGCTGGGCAAGGTGGACTTCTCCAGCCTCTTCCTCAATCTCTCGGGAACCCCGCAACCCTCGCTTGCCGCGGCCAAAGCCGCCGGGGCGCCAACGGTCAACTACGGTGTGTTTCTACAAACCGTACTCGACTTCATCATTATTGCATTCGTGATCTTCATGATCGTGAAGCAAGTCAACCGCCTCAAGACGCCGGCCGCTCCGGGGGCTCCGACAACGAAAGACTGCCCCTTGTGCCTTTCCACCATTCCCATCAAGGCGACGAAATGCGCACACTGCACGTCCTCCGTATGAGCGGCGGATGTGTCCATCATCTTCAGCGTGAGGAGTTTTTATGCACACGCGTCTCACCCGAATTGTTCTTGCATTGATCGCAGTCAGCACGGCCGTTGGTTGTAACGATCAAAAGTTTCAGACCCTCAAGGATGCCGTATGTTGCGACGGCGGCTTTGAATATCGGTATGGCGATCGCTTCGCAGCCGAGAAGGCATCCTCCGACCGCTTTGCCGCGCTGGAGCGTGACCGCCAGCGTTTGAACGATGAATTGTCAGCCGCCAGGAAAGAGAACGAGGTCCTCTCGGCCAAGAGCAGGTCCTTGGAGGATCAGTTGGCCGATCGCGATCGGGAGCTGACTTCCTCGCGCGCCAAGACGGAGAGCGTCCAGGGAGACCTCAATCGGGCCAACGCCAGAGGCGCGGACCTCGAGCGGCAGTTGGGGGAAGCCCAAGGCAGTCTCGCGTCGTCTCAGTCGCAGATCTCGGCCCTGCAGGCGGGGGCCGGCGACAGCGGAACGCTCGCCGCCGAGCTGGCCGCGGCTCAAGTCACCGTCGCAGCGCTGCAGGCCGGAGCCGGTGACAAGGACAAGCTGGCGACGGAGCTTGAACAGGCCAAAAAGCGGATTGCCGAGCTCGAGGCGCAATTGACAGCGGTCAATGCCGCCGCAGCCGGCAAGGACAGATTGGCGGCGGACTTGGCGGCCGCGCAGCAGAGGACGGTCGAATTAGAAACGCAACTCGCCGATCGGGATCGACAGTTGGCCGGCCTTCGCGGAGACCTCTCGGCGGAGATGGCCAAGCTCAAGGAAGCTCAGAGGGGCCTGGTCCGAGCGCTGCGGCCTCAAATCGAGAAAGGCAATATTATGGTCGACCTGAACAACGAGCGGCTGCTCATCAACCTGGCGTCCGGGTATCTGTTCGGATCGGGAGAAGATCAGTTGAAAACTGCAGGCGCAGACGCCCTCAAGCAAGTTGGATCGATCTTGAAAGAGTTCCCCGAATATAAAGTCAGCGTTGACGGCCATACCGACAATCGGCCGATTCGCAGCGAGCTCAAGAAAAAATATCCGTCCAACAAGGAGCTCTCTGAAGCACGGGCAGCTAATGCCGCGTTGGCCCTCGGTGAAGGGGGTTTGAGCGCCGTGACGACGCACGGCTACGCGGATACCCGGCCGGTGATGCCGAACACGTCCGATGCGGGACGCTCAAAAAACCGTCGCGTGGAGGTGCTGGTGACGAAGTAAGCGATGTGAACCTGCGCCGGGGGCGAAGGCCCCCGGCGGCGGGTCAGCGGCGGCAGAGCTGTTGTTCCGCGGCCCCGGCGTTGGCCGAGCCTGCGACGGTCGAAAGAATCTTGTAGTGGCCCAACCCGAGTTCCTTTCCGTACGCTTCCCCGACAAGAACGTCCTGGACGTGTTGGTGATCCGAGGCACGGAAAACCGATTTGCCCTCTTTTAAGCCGTCAAACTCATGGCCTTCGAGCGCCTTGATCAACGCAGCGGTCTCCGTGCTCCCGGCCCGCTGCATGGCTTCCAGTATCTGGGTCACCGCCGCATACCCGAGGTAACACCGCGAGGTGGGCGTATGGTTGTACTTATCGATGACGCCCTGGATGAAACGTCTGGAGCTGTCGGTGTTGATCTTGGGATCCCAAATCAGGCCCCAGATGCCCGCGTTATTCGCATAGCCGAGCGGACGGCCGATTTGCTCGCCGCCGATAAGCCCGCCGACGCCGATCTTTTCCTTGGCCATCTCGAGCTTGGCGTAGCTCTTGAGCGCATTGACGAGATCCCAGCCGTACAGATTCAGGATGACCGCCGTCGGCGTCTTCGCCTTGGCTGCGGTGAGTGCCGGTTCAAAATCCGTCGTCCCGAACGGAGTCACCGTCTCGCCGACAATCTCCGCTTTCTGCGCGTGCGCCGCGTCGATTAACGCCTGGGCGCTGGATCTGCCATCCATCGTGGACGCCGTGATCATATACCAGCGCGTGCCATACGCCTTCGCCAGGTGAGGCGCCACCGCCTGAGCCAGCATGCGCACATTGGGCATGAACACAAATGTTTGCGCATTGCACGCGGCACCGCTCAGTTCGGAAATGTGAGCGCCCGTGACCATAAAAAGCTTGTCTTCCTTCGCTGCCAACGCGCTCACCGCGAGCGAGCACTCGCCGTTGAACGTTCCCATCAGGGCGTCAACCCGATCCTCCTTGATGAACTTCGTCGCCGCTTTGACGGCCTGATCGGGGTTTGAGGCATCGTCCGCTTCCAGAATAGTGACCGGACGCCCCAACACTCCCCCTTTCTTATTGAATAAATCGATCGCCACGTTGGCACCATGGACATCGTGAATGGACGAGGTCTTGTACGGGCTGGACAACGGATCAATGATGCCGATTTTGATCGGGTCGCCCGCGTGGGCGAGGCGGATGCCGAAGTTCATGAGCGGCCCGCGGCCGACGAGGCTTCCGACTGCCAGACTGCCGCCGGTGATCGCCGTCCATTGCAAAAACCGCCTCCGTGAGATCTGCTGCATCGTACCGATCTCCTTTATGATGTGTGTAGGAACTGTCCGTCAGCCCAATGATTTCATAAAATTCAGGTCCGTCTCAAGCTTCGCTGGATCTGATCGCACGGACTCCTTCGCCGCCGAAGAGACGGGTATCGCGCAAGTAGAGTCGGATGGATTGGCGGTCCGGCCTTAACTGTACTGGTCTTCAGTGTACACTTGCTTGATCGACCAGAAGACTGCTTCTTTCAGCTTCTTGATCTTGGGGTCGGGAGGATCGTTCCGGATCTTCTGGAGTTTCTTGTCGAGATCAAATAATGGTTGGACGGATCGCCGGTCGGGGACCCGGCCGAGGGCCCACGCGACTTCGGTTTGCACCGTAATGTCGATGCCGGGCGCGTCCAGCATCTCAAGCAAGGGCGGCACGACTGACGAGTCGTTGTGAGTATTGCCCAAGTCTCCTAGTCCCTTGGCGGCGGCAGCCTGCAGTTCCGGTTGTTTCGAGTGTTTCAGGATATCGACAAGTATGGGGATGCCGTCTTTTCCCATGCTGCCCAGGGCGACGGCCGCCTCTTTCGACAGATTTTTGTCCTTCAGCGCCGCCTTCAGAGTCGGCAGCGCTTCGTCGGCCTGCATCTCCCCTAATAGCGAAATGATTGTGATCTTCCGTACCTGAGGGGTGTCGGCGGCATCCAACAGTTTTAGAAGCCGCTCAGGATGGCCCCACTCGGCCGCGAGCAGGACCGGGAAATCATAGTGCTCGAGCTTCTCCCGCAGTTTCGTCATCGCATAGTCGCCCGGGTCGCCCGCGTTCGCAGACAGGGCCGCAGCGGCCGCGTCCTCGAAATCCGTGCGCACTTCCTTTTGCCACTTGATCTTCGTCTCGCCTAGGACATAGGTGAGTTGGCAGGCGGGTCCTTTCCAGAGCCGCGAAGGAGCGTCGGGAAGGTCCGCGTCGCCTCCAGCTGCTGTCGTCCCTTCCCACGTCTTCCGTTGCTCGCATTTGAGCTTAAAGGTGGCATCATGGGGCTTGCCGGGATCTCGTACGACGGTATATCCCAACTCGCCCAACCGGCGTGACGCAACGTCACCAATCGGAGCCGCATTCACCGTCCCCTTGTCGGTCAAGGCAATCGCCTCAACCAAGACGGTTTGGATTTTCTCCAGCTGGGCTTTCTGTTCCGCAGTTAAGTAGTCCCGATAGGCCTCGACGGGTGACGAAAACGCAGGAAAGAACATCACCGCCAGAATGATGAGCAGGAAGCCCGTGCGCATGATGCACCTCCCTACCGTGACACTGGCAAGACAACGAGGGGATGATGCCTTCCATTATACCGGGCAGCTACATACGAGGCTACATTTCAATGCATTCCCGATGGCGCCCCCAAGCGGCGAATTTTTCCGTGGCCGTCGTGCTTCTCCCCGCAGGAGTATGGGTTGACAGCTGGACGCATCCAACTGTACAAAATAGCAGCATCGCCGTATAGTTGCGCTTGTTTGCTGACTCGACTGGAACCCGGTCCAGCGTTCCCCGCCGTGCGAGAGTGGCGGAACTGGCAGACGCGCGAGACTTAGGATCTCGTGGGCAACCGTGGGGGTTCAAGTCCCCCCTCTCGCACCACATCTTTCAATCCGGCAGTGGGCATCGAATCGTGCCGGCAACGCAGAAGGAAATCGCGCGACACATGAAAATGGAAGTCACCGAGCTTGGGCCCATGAAGCGGGCCCTCAAGATCGAAGTGCCGGTCGAGGAGGTCGCGCAACGTTTCGTGCAGGCTTATAAGGCGCTGAACCGTCAGGTTCGCGTGCCCGGCTTTCGGCCTGGAAAGGCGCCCCAGGCGCTGCTCGAACAACGGTATGCGAAAGCCGTTGAAGAGGATGTCCTTCGGAGCCTTGTGCCGGATTACTACGACCGTGCCGTCCGTCAGGCGGGGATCTCGCCGGTCCTCGTCGAGATCCCCCCGCTAGAGCGTGTGAAGATCAAGCGTGACGCGCCGTTTACGTTCACCGCCACGGTCGAGATCAAGCCCCACATCGAGCTCAGGGACTACAAGGCGCCGAATCCGATCTCTTTGAAGCCCGATACGCGCACCGTAACCGACGAACAACTGTCGAAAGGCATGAATGTCCTGCGCGAGCAACACGCTCGACTCGAGGCACCGCCGGCTGGCCATAAGGCCGCTGAAGGCGATTTCGTCATTTTGTCCCTGGAAGGCTTTCTCGACGGCCAGCCGCTTGAGGGGACCAAGAAGACGGGACACCTGCACAAGGTCGGCTCGAAAGCTCCGGTGCTCGGACTGGAGATGGACCAGCATGTTCTCGGGAAAACGGAAGGGGAGACAGTCGAGATCGCTCAACCCTATCCCGCCAACCATCCGGACGCCCGCGTCGCCGGGAAAACGGTGACATTCAAAGTGACGGTCTCTGCGGTCAAGATCAAGACCCTCCCGGCCTTGGATGATGAATTCGCCAAGGATTGCGGCGCCTATTCGTCTCTGGGCGAGTTACAAGACAGATTGCGCAGCGAGATGGAAAAGGCGCTCACGCGCGAAATCGAAGAGGGCTACAAAGATACGATCGTGAAGCGCCTCGTCGAGACCCATCATTTCGACTTGCCCGAGACGCTGATCGAACGGGAACTGGAGGCGATCATCCGCCAACAGCTCCAGCAGCGCCAGCGGCGGGGCGGAGAAGGCGGATCTGCGCTCGAAACATCCGACCTGGCCAAGCTGCGTCAGGACAACCGCGCGGAAGCCGAACGCCGTGTGAAGGTCGGTTTGATTCTGGAAGCGGTCGCTGAAAAAGAACAGCTGACCGTGACACAAGAAGACCTCGACAATGAAGTTCGCCGGTTGGCGTCCGAGTTGAAGATTGCCCAGGCGGAACTGGTGAAAATGATCCAGGCCGGCGGCCAGGATTCGATTGAAGAATTACGCGCTCGAATTCTCGCCGAGAAATCCCTGGATTTCGTATACCGCCACGCAGTGATCCAGAAATAGGCCCAGGCCCGCACGTTCCTGGTGCATTCGGAAAGGAAGAACCTGCATGTTAGTTCCCATCGTCGTTGAACAAACCAATCGAGGCGAGCGGGCCTACGACATCTACTCCCGGCTTCTGAAGGATCGGATCATTTTCCTCGGAGCGCCGATCGACGATGTCTTCGCCAACCTCATCATTGCACAGCTCCTGTTTTTGGAAGCCGAAGACCCTGAAAAAGACATCAATCTTTATGTCAATTCGCCCGGAGGCAGCGTAACGGCGGGTTTGGGAATCTATGACACGATGCAGTACGTTAAGCCGCCGATCAACACCATCTGTCTCGGTCAAGCCGCGAGCATGGGGGCCCTGCTCCTTACCGCCGGAACGAAAGGCAAACGGTTTGCGCTGCCCAATGCGCGCGTCATGATTCACCAGCCGCTCGGCGGATTCCAGGGACAGGCCACCGAAATCGACATTCATGCGCGGGAAATTCTCAAGATTCGCGAACGGCTGAATGAAATCATGGCGAAGCATACGGGGCAGCCCATCGAAAAGATTGCGCTCGATACGGAGCGCGATTACTTTATGTCCGGAGAGGAAGCAAAGCGCTACGGCTTGATCGACGAAGTGATCACGCGGGCGCCTAAATCGTTGAAGGTGGCGTCGGAAAAAGACGGGGCCAAGGACAAGTAATACCGGAGGACGCATGGCCAAGCAGGAAAAGATGGATCGACACCTTCGCTGCTCGTTCTGCGGCAAAAGCCGCGACGAAGTCCGCAAACTGATCGCAGGGCCTACCGTGTACATCTGCGACGAATGCGTCAACTTGTGCAACGACATCATCGCGGAAGATTGGGAAGAGGCCAAGGAAGAGATTTCATCGAAACTCAAGAAACCCTCAGAGATCAAGCATCATCTCGATCAGTACGTCGTCGGACAGGAGCGGGCGAAGAAGATCCTGTCGGTGGCCGTTCACAACCATTACAAACGCATCTCGGCGAAGGAGAAAGACGTCGACGATGTGGAGCTCCAGAAGGGCAACATCCTGATGGTGGGCCCGACCGGCACCGGCAAGACGCTGCTCGCCCAAACCCTTGCCAAGTATCTGGATGTCCCGTTCACGCTCGCCGATGCCACGACTCTCACGGAGGCGGGATACGTCGGTGAGGACGTCGAGAACATCATTCTCAAGCTTCTCCAGGCCTCGGATTATGACGTCGAACGAGCAGAGCGCGGCATCGTCTACATCGACGAAATCGACAAGATCAGCCGTAAGAGCGACAGTCCCTCGATCACCCGCGACGTATCCGGCGAAGGTGTTCAGCAGGCATTGTTGAAGCTGATTGAAGGCACCGTCGCCAATGTGCCTCCGCAGGGCGGACGCAAACATCCGCATCAAGAGTTCATTCAGGTCAACACGAGCAACATCCTGTTTATTTGTGGCGGAGCCTTCGTCGGCTTGGAGCAGATCATCGAGCAGCGGTTGAATCGCAAGGCGATGGGCTTCGGCGCCGAAATCCGCGGTCGCGCAGACGTGCGGTTGGGCGAGTTGTTCGAGCGGGTGCAGCCGGAGGACTTTCTGAAGTATGGCCTCATTCCGGAATTCATCGGTCGTTTGCCCGTCGTGGCGACGTTGGATGAACTGGATGAACGCGCCTTGATCAAGATTTTGACCGAGCCGAGAAATGCGCTCACCAAACAATACGAGAAGCTGCTGTCCTTCGAAAAGGTGAAGCTCAAGTTCACCGAGGGAGCGCTGGGAGCGGTGGCACGCAAGGCGTTCACCCAAAAGACCGGCGCCCGGGGTCTAAGAGCGATATTGGAAGAAGTCATGCTGGACGTCATGTACGACGCGCCCTCGCAGAAGCAGATCAAGGAAGTCTTCATCACCGAGGACGCCATCCTCGGCAAGCACCCGCCCATCCGTATTTTCGAGCAGGACAAAGACATCAAGACTGCCTAAACGCTGGACATATTTCGCTCTTTCCCTTGACCGGCCCGGCTGCTTCACCGGGCCGGCTCTGTTTCGAGAGGGATCGGCGGTGAGTGCGTGAAAACTCTCGGCTTTTTCTCGACAAGGGGAAACCGTGCGCTATACTTGCCAAGGAACGGTGGCAGGAGGACGCGTGAAGTATCCGGTGGTTTCTAGCCTGCGACATAAGGGCAAGACGATCGAGTTGGATGCCACGAGGGAAATCATCACGCTCATCGGCATCAATGGCGAAGCGATGGGAAATCTCTCATGGGATTTCGTGATCGATCAAATTCTCGCCTACCGGAAACCCCCTGTGTCCCGCGAAGCCAGGACGGAGCCGCGCGTAAATCTCGCCTTTCGGGTCAAGTACAGGACCCCGGAAGGCCAGCAATTCGAAAGCCGGGCGGGCGGCATCGGCGGTGGAGGCCTGTTCATCGAGAGCCAATCACCGCTTGCTGTCGGGACGAAGCTGTCGCTGGAATTTTCCTTACCGGACCAGGGCAACGAATGGCTCGCCGCCAAAGGCGTCGTCGCCTGGGTTTGCCCGAAAGCGGATCAATACACATTCAGCCCGGGCATGGGCGTCAGATTCACTGACATCGCCGCCGAGATCCGTAATCGAGTCCTTGAACTCGTGAAATCGTTGCAGCAAGTCGGCCGTCCAGCCGCATAAATGCATCACACCGTGACGCCGTGAGCAGGATCGCATGAAATTTCCAGTACTCGCCACGCCCGGACATCAGGGAAAGAGCTTGGAAATCGACCCTATCCGCGAAGTTATCTCGCTTCAGAACGGCAACGGAGCGGTGCTCGGGGCGGTATCGTGGAGCGATGTCATCGAGCGCATCGTCAACACGGATGAGGACCTTCGCTTTGCACATGCGCGGGCGCACGCCCGGGCTCCCCTGGCGGTCAAGGTCAAATACACGACCCCGGAAGGAAAACAGTTTGACAGCCTGACCGGCGGCATTGGAGGGGGAGGACTCTTCATCGAGAGCAGTCAGCCGTTGGCGCCCGGCACGGAACTCGCCGTCGAGTTCGCGCTTCCCGACCGCCCGTGGGAAAAGCACAAGGCGAAAGCCAGAGTCGCCTGGACTCGCAATAAGCCCGAGCGCTTTCTGCTGTTCCCCGGTATGGGCATTCAATTCACGGAGATCGAGGACAAGTCGCGACACGACCTGGTCGAGCTCGTCTCGGCGCTCAATCGTTCGCGCGTAACCCCCTGAGTTCCGCCTCAATCCAGCGCCGCACACCCCGATCCGATTCCTTCTCGAGGACCGCATGTAACCCTGCGCGGATACCCGCTTCGCCCAGGTGTCCGAGTTGATAGGCCGCTTCCGCGCGAACGGCCGGTGAGGGATCATTCGAAAGACGCTTCGCGAGTGCCGCCGCCGCCCGTTGATCCCCTGACAGACTCAACGCCGCGACGGCTCCCTGCCGAACGTCGGCATCGGGATCATTCAAGAGCGCTAGGAGCGCTTCCATGAATGGACCCGTCTCGCCCAGCAACAGAGCGCGGAGGGCAGCGCGCCTCACCTGCACGTCAGGCGCCCGGAGGAGATCGGCGACCGCCCTGAGTTCGGCCGCCGGCGGTTCGATGTCACCGATCGCGATCGCCGCAACCTGCTTGACCCTGTTGTCTGAATCCTGAAGCGCACGAGTGAGACCGGCGATCACGTCCGTATCGGTCGGACCCGCCGTCCGTCCCAGCGCCTGGGCAGCCGCGGCCCGAACCGAGGGCGTCGGATCTGTAAGAACCGGTAACAACGCGGGCACTGCCGACCGGTCGCCGATTTTGCCCAAAGATTCCGCCGCCGTCCGCCGGAGTTCCGGAGTGTCGTCACGGAGCAGGGGAATCAATACGGCGATGCCGCGCTCGACGGAGGGCGCCGGGGCCTCTTGAAAACACCCCCATTGCATGCCGCAGCCAATCAGAAGGGATAACGAGATTACGTACGATCGGACGTGCGCGCCGTCGCGCATCATCACGCCGACTTGGGAGGGTCTTCGTGAACGGCGGGTATCTCACGCGCGGCTTCGATCGATTGTTGAATCTCTTTTTGCGCCGCATCCATTTCCGCCTGGATGGTACGCATCTCTGGATCGACCGAATTCCTGACGTCCGCCACCGCCTGCTTGAACGTCCGCAGCGCGTCGCCGAGTCCTTCACCCAGGTGCTGCATGTCGGCCGGCGACACGCCGCCTCCCGGCTGCGCGGCCTTGGCTTTTAAGGCCGCTTGCTGGGCTTGCACCCGTGCCACGGCATCCTTGTTCACTACGGCGGATGGACGTTTGGCCTGCGGCTTTTGTTGGGCATTCGGCGGCAGCGGAGGATATTGGCCTTGCATCATCGGGGTCGGCGTTGCCGCCCTTTCTTCCATGGTTGGCGGCGCTTGGCCTGGTGTGGTGCCAGCGGCTGCAGCTACAGATCGGGGACGTTGAGGCTGAGGCGCCTGCGGCCCCGTCTGATAGAGCGCGGCTGCCGTCGTCCCGGGTGTCATTTCAGGTCCCGGTGTATAAGGGGAGGTTGGTTTGAGGCTCGGCGGCGCCGCTGCCGGGACCGGGTTAGCCGATGGAGGAGGCGGGGCTGCACTCGCTTGCTGAGCCGGGGCAGGCGCAGGAGGAGCCGCTTCCGGTTGAGCGGCTTCAGGAGGAGGAATGTCGTGCACCTCCTTCTTGAATCCCTTGAGCGCCTTGCCGACGCCCTCTCCGATTTGCGGCAGCTTGCCCGCACCGAAAATAATGAGCACGATGGCGAGAATAATGATGAGTTCCGATATGCCCATCGTCCCGAACATGGTCTAGTTCCTTTGACAAGTGGCTGAACGCCGGCCCGACCCGAGGCCAGGAGTCACTGTATAGGCCTGTTCACAGCAGTGTCAAGGAATGGCCGGTGGGCTAGAGCAAGGGTGAGAGTTCGGTTTGCAAAGGCAAGCCGAACACGAGCGCGTCCTCCTCTGTGAGAAACACGTCCAACTCGCTTCGTATGCCGAATTCGCCGGGAAGATAGATCCCGGGCTCGATCGAAAAGCACGTTCTCGGCGTCAACCGCCGCGTGTCCTGCGTCTCCAGTCCGTCGATGTTGGCGCCATTGCCGTGAACCTCTTCACCGATGGAATGTCCGGTCCGATGAACGAACCGTGCGCCATAGCCGGCCGCTTCGATGACATTGCGGCAAGCCGCGTCAACTTCGTACCCGAAGGGACAGCGGCCCGCAAGCATCGCGGCCCGCACGTATTCCAATGCTGCATCACGGCCCCGTTTGACGATGCCGAACACCGTCCGATGCCGCTCAGGGACGGCCGACCCGGCATAAGCGGTCCACGTGATATCGGCATAGACCGAACCGGCGGCGGCCTGTTTGGCCCAGAGATCGATGAGCACCAGACTGTCTCGTGTTATTGTCGCCGAGCCGGAGGCCGACGGACCGTAATGAGGATCGGCGCTGTGTTCGTTCACCGCGGCGATCGGGGCGCTGGACGTGAGCATGCCTGCGTCCCGTATGCGCAATAGAATGAACTGTTGCAAACCGTACTCTGTCAGATCCTTTCCCTTGGTCAGAGCGTCCCGCACCTGATCGAACGCTTCATCGACGATGCGCCGAAGCGCGGCCGCGGCGTATTGATGAGACTCGAGCTGCGGTTCGGTCCAGCGCGCTTCGAAGAGTTGAATCAAATCGCCGGAGCTCACCACCTCCACTCCAAAGCTTCTGACTAACTCGAGAGTCCCGGCATCGACACGCGAAACATAAGGGACCGCATTCATGGCCGAATACTGCATGGCGATCCGGCGGCTGCCGTTCAAGATGCCGCCGAGGAGTCGGCGCTGCTCCTCCCACGACACGTACTCGCTGCAGCCTCCCGGCAGCACATCGAGCACATGCGGCTCAATGCGGTGAAGTAATTTGCGCGGCGAACCTTGCGCCGGAATCCAGTAATACCAGCGCCGGGTCACATGCATCGCGGGATCGAGCAGGAGGACCCGATAGCCGAGCGGATCGCTGCCCCGGAAATCGTAGAAAAGCCAGCCCTCGAGGCCGTGCTCCCGAAGGGCCCGTTGGATCTCGAGCACTCTCTCTGCCTGCGCGGCATTCTGCATGCACGGCATCTTATCGTCAGAGTTTCGGAGCGTCAACGAAAGGACCGGTCAATCGGGGTCCGCATGATACAATGCCGGCACGATGATCGACCGTGCGTCTGACCTCTCTCAGTTCCGTGTGACATTGTTCGTAGGGCCACAGCCAGTGGAGGGCAAACCCTTCACCCAGTCCACGGTCTATAACGTCAAGAAGCGCAGCTGGAAAGGCGGAATCCAGGTGGCGGTTGAAATGAACCAGCCCCAGATCGACCGTCTCAGCACAGCCATTGGCTTTGATCAATGGTTGGAGGAGGCCCTGGTCGCGGCTCCGCATGAGGAGCGCGCGGCTTACCATGACAGGGCGCAGGAGCTTCTTATTCAAGCCCTGGCATGGTGCAAACTGGATCTGCTGTTGCAATCCGGCATCACCCAGAAAAATCAATGTCTCACCGCCGACACATTCGTTGCCGAACTGGACGTAATGGTCCTACAAAAACGGGACTTCATCCTCTCCCATGTGGCGGCAGAACTTGATCTTCTTCCACACAATCCCCGTTGACGAGCATTCGCCGTGGACTCGTGGTAGGGGGTTTGCAAGCAGAGTCGAATTTGTTATAACGCCACATCGCTGCGCCCGACAATTCGATTCAAACCGGCGCAGCCACGTTCACTTTGTCGTGGAAGGAGGATCCTCCGTGAAACTACAGCTATTGACATCGACGGGTTCTGCGGTTTTTTTCCGGCTCGTCGCGATGGGTCTGGTCGTCGCGCTGTGCACCGTCCCGTCGGTGCCCTCGGCATGGAGTCAAGAACCCCTGCCGGCCGCATCCAGCGATACCGAAGGCGGCAGCGCATCCAGCGCCGGCATGGGCGCGGCGGCCGGCTTGTCGACCATACTGTATCTTCCCTTAAAGGCTGCCTTCGCTATCGGCGGCGGGCTGGTCGGCGGGTTGGCCTATGCATTTTCCGGCGGAAACGAGAATGCCGCGAAAAGCATCTGGACGACCAGCATGTACGGAACGTACATCATCACGCCCGATCATCTGCGAGGAGACAAACCGATTCGTTTTCTCGGCGTCCCAGAAGCTGAGACGGCCACAGCCATCGCGCCTCTCGAACCCGCACCGATGGAGCCCGTTCGCTGACCGATGAAACCGCTCATCGGCGTGACACCAGACTTCAACGCCGGTGATCGAAAAGAATGGGGCGGACGAGAACCCACCTACTTTCTGCGTGCCCGGTATGTACGTGCGATCGAAGACTTGGGCGGCATTCCTATCGTCCTTCCGCTCGTCGCGGCTCTCGACGCCCGTCGCCGTCTCCTCACCCAAATCGACGGCCTGCTCTTGACGGGAAGCGGCCCCGACCTCGCTCCCGAACTCTACGGCGAGCGGCAGCGCTACAAATTCCGCGTCATGAGTCAGCGCCGGGCCACCTTTGAGCTGGAGATGGCGCAATTGGCTAAGGCCGCTGATCTGCCTGTCCTGGGGATCTGCGGCGGCATGCAGGCTCTTAATGTGGCGTTCGGCGGCAGTCTCTATCAAGACATCGATTCGCAGCGGCCACAGCCGCTTCGGCACCGGCAATCGCTCCCGGCGACTGAGTTGACCCATCCGGTGAAAATCGCTCCCAAAAGCCTTCTGCACCGGATCGTGAAAACGAAGACCCTGCGCGTCAACAGCTCCCATCACCAGTCCGTCAAAGCAGTGGCCCCGGCCCTGACCGCCACAGCGGTCGCGCCGGATGGCGTGATCGAAGCCATCGAATCCTCGTCGCAGCGATTCCTGTTGGGCATCCAATGGCACCCTGAATTTCTGTTCGACCGTCACGAGCGTCATCGGCGGCTATTCGAAGCCTTCCTTGAAGCTGCACGGCGGCGGCCGTGACCCGGATGTCGTTGACAGTTCACACGCCTCGGAAACTGCCTGCTATACTTGAGGACACATGGACCGTCACGATGTCCTTAGCCAGCCGTCCGTGGCCGCACCCGCCGTCGTCAGAGGCTCGGTGATCACCCAGCTCTTTCGCACCAAGCCCATCGAACAAATCCTGGCGGACGCCGACCATCCGGCGCACCGTCTCAAGAAATCGCTGACCGCCTGGGATCTGACATGTCTCGGAATCGGGGCCATCATAGGCACGGGAATCTTTGTGTTGATCGGAACGGCCATCGTCGGGGATGCCCATCGGCCCGGCGCCGGTCCGGGGATTGTACTCTCGTTCGTCCTGTCGGGGATGACTTGTGCGCTCGCCGCACTCTGCTATGCGGAAATGTCGGCGATGATCCCCGTCGCGGGGAGCGCGTACACGTTTTCCTATGCCACGCTCGGCGAGCTGCTGGCTTGGCTGACCGGCTGGAACCTCATTTTGGAATATGGCGTCGCCTGTGTGGCGGTCGCGATCGGCTGGTCAGGCTATTTCAATAACTTGCTGGGGTTGGCCGGCATCCAGCTGCCCCTCTGGGCGACGCGCGCCCCGGGAGGACCCGATGGAGGCATCGCCAACATTCCGGCCGCCTTGATCGTCCTCCTCGTCACCGTAATCCTCGTGGTCGGCATCAAGGAAAGCGCCCGCGCGACGGGAGTCGTGGTCGTCGTCAAACTTGCCGTGATCCTCTTCTTCATTGCGATCGGCAGCACGTCCATCGATCCCGGAAACTGGACTCCCTTCATGCCGCAGGGGTTTGCCGGAGTCGGCGCAGCGGCGGCCATCGTTTTCTTCGCGTATATCGGGTTCGATGCGGTCTCGACCGCCGCCGAAGAAGCCAAAAATCCCACCCGCGACGTGCCGATCGGCATTATCGGATCGTTGAGCCTCTGCACCTTCCTGTATATTGCGGTCGCTGCGGTTCTGACCGGATTGATTCCATCGTCGCAGATCGACATACATGCGCCAGTCGCCGAAGCCCTCAGGCTGGTCGGCTTCAAATGGGGAGCGGCAGTCATCGGGATCGGAGCCGTCGCAGGCATCACGAGCGTGCTGGTCGTCATGATGCTCGGCCAAATCCGAGTGTTCTTCGCCATGTCACGGGATCAACTGCTGGGCACCTGGCTCTCAAAGGTCCACCCCCGGTTCGGGACGCCGCACCGCGCAACGATCCTGACCGGCATTGCCATCGCAATCTTGTCCGCCTTCATCCCCATCGGCGAAGCCGCCGACATGACCAATATCGGTACGTTCTTCGCGTTCGTCCTCGTGTGCATCGGCGTCATCGTGCTGCGGTACACCAAGCCCGATCATCCGCGGCCGTTTCGGCTCCCGTTGATGCCGTTTGTGCCTATCCTGGGAACGCTGGCTTGTTTGGGGCTCATGTGGCAGCTGCCTCGGCTCACCTGGCTCCGCTTCGTGGTCTGGACCATCATCGGCATCATCGTTTACTTCGCCTACGGCTTGAAGCACAGCCGGCTGTCGGCAAATACGCCGGCATCTGCCTCTCGCGCTTGAGCATCCTCCGCTGCGGCTGCTGCGCTCCATAGACGAGCAGGACAATTACCGTCCGCCCCTGCATGAGGCAGGACGAGCGCAGTTGATGAGGCTGTTAGTTCGATTCGCCCGATGACTGCGCGGAGGGAGCAGATCCCGATGGAGCTTGAGGGTGAGGGTTTGATGGTGCAGCGGGTGCTGCGGCGGCGGCAGGAGCGGACGGCTTTGGCGCAGCAGCCGGCTTCGGCGGAGCCGGCTTCTCAGGCTTGATGCCGCCTTCCCAGGAGGGGCCTGAGTACATGTCGGCCGATAGCCCCTTGGCCTTCCACTTCTCTTCGAAATCGGCAGCCGCCTTGTTCGGCGACTCGCCCGTGCCGACGACTCCGTTCCAGGGATAGACCTTGGGCCCGATCTGACATGAGCCGTTAGACCGCTTCAAATAGAGGGCAATCGGATTTCCCCGATAGGGCCCGAGGTAGATATGGACGCACCCGACGTATTCAAGCAATTGCGCCATGCCGTCTCCAGGGAGGGGCATGATGCCACAATGGGGAAGGGGAGGCAAGGACTGGCCCGCACGGCGGCGATGGTCTAAGGCGACACTGGCAGCGGTTGAGCCGGCCGTTTCCGAACGAGAAAGACGCCCACCACCAGCACCATGATGACGGTGACGTTCAAGCCGACATCCATGAGATATTGATAGAATTGCGTTTCCGTCATATTGAGCTGATGGGACAACTCCGCACTGGCCGTGAGCACCCGCCTCGTGCAGGCGATAATGCCGACGGCAAGGTAGGGCTCCAAGTCGAGGACCTCCGTCTGCAGGAACCGGATGACGGTCCGAAACAACTCGAGCAGAATGATGACGAGCAACAGATCGTTCAGGAGCTTCAGCCCGGAAGGGAGAAGGCCCGCCTGGCCGGCTTTCATGACAAAGACGTACCAGGCATGCGCGAAAATGAGCATGCCCAGCACGAGAAGACTGAAGCCGGCGGTCAAATAGCCCAGCCGGTCCAGCCACTCCATGACGCCGCACCAGCGCTTCATGACTTCCTTGCGATCCTGCATGGGTCCCCCCGTCACATCCGCTATGCGTTGCCTTCGGGCGCGTTCGGCGGCGGCTCCGACCTCCGCATCTGATCGTAGGCGAGATCACGCTTGGAACTGACCGTCAACGAATGCCCGCAACATCGGATTTCTTTGAAGCCAGCTCCCCCATCCATGATCATGACTCGCAAGCCGCACGAGTCGGGATACAGCTTCTTTTCATCGAGGACGATGCCGGCCGGCATCTCTCCCCGTTTACGTCCTTTGGAGCTGACGAGCGACGGCACGACATCGGCATCCGTCAATTCATGGTCGCAACAGATGATTTTTTCGAACCCTTCTCCGCCGCCCATGACCTTGAGCAGAAGGCCACACGAATCGGGATGGCGCTTCCGCTCGTCGATGAGATCGCCTTTTTTGACTCCCATGAGGCGCCCGCTCGCTTGCAACGGTGGTGGCTACACGACCCTCTCAGCCGATTTCTTTTCCATTCGCATGTTCGCGTGCCGGATACTCTGCAACAACGCCTGATGCGTACGGCAACCGGCGATTAACTTGGCCTCGGAAATCACCGCCGGCCGGTAGGGCAGCAGGTGGCGCTGCTTGATCCGCTGAATGCGTGCGACAGAGAGATCCAGCCGTGCCGTGTCGATGGTGCCGGAAGCCACGGCCTTCTCGATCGCTTCGAAGGCGGCGATCTCCCGATCACGCTCCTTGCAAATCAACAGGACATCGCAGCCGGCCATGAAGGCGCGGACCGCCGCGTCTCCAGGGCCATAATGATCCACGATCGCATGCATCTCGAGATCGTCCGTGAGCACGACTCCGTCGTAGCCCATCTGTTCGCGGAGGAGATGCGTAATGATGTCGGGAGAGAGCGTGGCAGGAAGCCGGTCGTCCAGTGCTCGGTACAGCACGTGCGCGGTCATGAGCGAAGCAATGCCTGCGGCGGTCGCTCGGCGAAAGGGAGCAAACTCGACCGTTTCCAACCGTTCACGCGGCGCGTCCACGACCGGAAGCTCTTTATGGGAGTCGGCGTTCGTATCGCCGTGACCGGGAAAATGCTTGCCGCAGGCCACAACCTTGGAGTCCTGGAGCCCGGCGGCTGTGACCAATCCCATTTCAATGACTGTCTCGGGATCAGAGCCGAAGGCCCGGTCTCCTATGACGGGGTTGCCCGGATTGCTATTGACGTCCAGCACGGGGGCCATGTTCATGTTGATGCCCACCGATTTCAATTCCTTGGCGATCGTCGCTGCCGCCGCATACGCCAGCTCGCCCGAATGGCAGCGGCCGATCAGCTGGCAAGGGGGAAAGATGGTAAAGCCCCTCGGCAGACGCGAGACGCGGCCGCCTTCCTGATCGATCGCGATCAACAGCGGTGATTTGGGGCTGCAGTGCTGGAGGTCGTTGGTCAGCTGAACGATCTGCTCGACGGATTCCAGATTCCTCGAGAAGAGGATGACGCCGCCCGGTTTGTACTCCTTGAGAAAGGCGGAAAGATCCGGCGTCACGCTCGTGCCCAGGAACCCGACCATGAAGAGCTGTCCGATTTTCTCGCGTGACGTCAGCTCGAGACGCGCCACCTCACAGGCTCCGATCGATAAGGTACTGGATCAACAGCCTCGTGCCGATGCCGGTCGGACCCTTGGGAATGTAGGCCCGCTCTCGCTCGCTCCAATCGGTGCTAGCGATATCGATGTGCACCCAGGGGCCATCGCCGGCGAACTTGCTCAGGAACAAGGCCGCCGTGATCATCCCGCCGCCGCGGCCGCCGATATTGCGCATGTCCGCGACGTCGCTGCGAAGCTGTTCAAAATATTCGTCCCAAAGCGGCATCTCCCATACCCGCTCGCCTGCCTTGAGCCCGGACTTCTGCACTTGCGCCTTCAACTTATCGTCGGTGCCGAACATGCCGATGGCGAACTGGCCGAGCGCGACCACACAGGCTCCGGTCAGCGTGGCGATGTCGACCAACGCAGCGGGATGATAGCGTTGGGCGTACGCAAGAGCGTCGGCCAGAATCAACCGGCCTTCCGCGTCGGTATTTTGCACTTCGACCGTTTTCCCTGACAGCGTTTTGACGATATCGCCGGGCTTCATGGCCCTTCCGCCCGGCATATTTTCCGCGACCGGCAACACGCTGACGAGACGGAGGGGCAAGCGCAGCCTCGCCGCCGCCCGCACCGCGGCAAGCACTTCCGCGCCTCCCGTCATGTCGGCTTTCATGTGTTCCATGTTTTCGGCGGGCTTGAGCGAAATTCCTCCGGTGTCGAAAGTGATGGTTTTGCCAATGAAGACGACGGGACGCTCTTCTTTTTTCTTCGATCCGTTATATTCAAGAATGATGAACTTTGGCGGCTCGTGACTGCCCCGCGCCACACCGAGTAGGGCGCCCATCCCCAGTTGTTCCATGTCTTTCTGCTCGAGTATTTTGAGGTTCAGCGCTTCTTCTTTCGCGATCTTCTTGGCTTCGTTGGCAATCCGGGTCGGCGTCATCACGTTCGAAGGATGATTGCAGAGGTCCCTGACGAGTACCGCGGCTTCCGCAGTCGCGAGACCGCGGCGTATGCCCTCGGACAACGGCCGTGCCTGCCCCTTCTCCGGGGTCAAAATCGACATCCGTTCGATGTTGGCCGGAGTCCCGTTGTCGCTCCGATAGGTGGTGAATTGGTAATTCCCGAGGATCGCGCCTTCGGTCATGGCTTGAGCGACCTCGAGGGAAGTGTGTCCTTTGGGCGTCACTGCCGGCACAAGGGCCGCGAACGAATCCACCTTGCACTGGCGGACTCGCTTCACCGCATGTCCAAGCGCCTGGCGGATCGCATCCAACGTCATCTGATGCTTCTTGCCCACACCGACCAACAACAGGCGTTTGGCCGGTACTTTCCCATGAGTGTGATAGACGACCACCTCCCCGGCTCGCCCTTCGAACTCTCGCGACTGCAGCAGTTCGCCCAGCGAGCCGCCGAGAACCTTATCGAGTCCCAATGCGGCAGTCTTGCCGAGCGGTTCTCCTTCGCAGTGCGTGACGACGAGCACTTCCGCTGCTTCGCCTTCCGCGCGGCCGACCTTCATCTCGATCTGCATCGTCTTCATTCAACTCTCTCCCTTGTTCGCGTTTCAGTTTCTCCGTGCGTACACTGCCGATGGGGCTCAAACGCCGCGCATATCGGGCGCCCAAATAAACTTATGCAGCTGCAGCTGGACCCTAACAGGCAGGCGGTCCGCCAGCACCCATTCGGCGAGCTGGCGCGGATCCATGGAACCAAAGACCGGGCTCATGAGCACGCTACAGCGGGGCGCCAACTGCTGTTCTGCAATCAGACGAGAAGCCCATTCATAGTCGGCCCGATCGGCGATCACAAACTTGGCTTCGTCGTGCGCCGTGAGGCGCGCCAGATTTGGCCAATACATGCGGTCCGACATGCCGCTGCCCGGGCATTTCACGTCGAGGATCAGATGCGCCCGGGCATCCACCGGGGCAGTGTCGATGGCGCCGCTGGTTTCGATCAGGACGTCATGCCCTCGATCGCACAGGGTCGCGATCAGCGCGAAGGCTGCCGATTGAGCGAGGGGTTCGCCGCCCGTAATCTCCACCAGTCGACAGCCATAGGATTCGACCTTCGCCACAATCTCGTCAATCGACAGTTCGCTGCCGCCGTAGAACGCATACTCGGTGTCGCACCACGTACAGCGCAAAGGACAGCCCGTCAGCCGAACGAAGACACATGGCCGCCCTGCAAAAGTCGATTCGCCCTGGATGCTATGGAAGATCTCGGTGACGCGCATGTCACAGCCACTTCACGACCGGCCAGCCCCGTGCACGGGCGACGCGACGCATCCCTCGTATCGGATTGACTACGACGGGGTATCCCACCAAATCCAGAATGTCCGTGTCGCCCGGGCTGTCGCCGTAGGCGAAGGAACTCGCAAGCTCGAGACCCTTTTCCTGCGCGTGGGACACGATCAATTGACGCTTCCCGGACCCATAGGGGAGAGGCGGCACGACCGATCCCGTGTAGAGACTGCCGCGCCGCTCGAGCCGCGCCGCGAAGAGGGTAGGGACGTTCAGCGCAGCCGCAAGCGGCGCAATGAGAAAATCCGGAGCGCCGGAGATGAGAATCAGCTGGTGGCCCGATTGCCGGTGTGCCTCGAGCCGTTCGCGGCCCTTCCCCGAAACCCTGTTGAGTATGTCGTCCTTGATAAACTCCTTGGCGCACGCCTCGATGACGGACGGATCTTTTCCTTCGAGGTACAGCTTCCGCTCGCGCAGCGGGTGAATCGTGACGGATGGACTCTGCCGAATCAGCCAGGAGAGACTTCGGCGTACTTCATGCCAGCCGACCAGCCCTCTTCGCCACAGGTATCGAAAGAACCGCACTTCACAGGCTTGTCCCGGGATGAGTGTGTTATCGACATCAAACAACGCCGCCAGCGATGCCGCGGGTGCGGTCGTGGCCGCTCGCATGAGAGAGGGATGAAGGTCGTGATAGCCGTGCATGGTATTTGGATTAACCGGCGAGCAATGGAGGGCCAATCTTACAGAACAGGCCGTTGATTGACAAGGATTTTGGCCTACTTCTATAATGCCGCTCCCTCTCCCGCGGAACATAGCTGACTAGCGGGATGTTCAAAAAAGCCAACGGCAAAGCCGCAGCAAGCGAGGATACGAGGCGTACCTTATTTGGTACGTCGAGAATCTGAGCGTCCCGAGAGTGCCGCCGTTGGGTTTTTTCAACATCCCGCAAAGCCGAAGTGGTGGAATGGCAGACACGCACGTTTGAGGGGCGTGTGGCGAAAGCCGTGCGGGTTCAAGTCCCGCCTTCGGCACCAATCGATCGTCAATGACACAGGGAGCAGCGATGGCCCTTGCCGGTGCAACCTCCTCACGCCGCCGCAGTGCCGCGCCGGTCAAACCGTCTTCGATCAGGCTTCTCCTCGTCGACGATCATGAAGTCGTGCGCGTGGGTCTTCGAACCGTCCTCCACAACAACCAGGGCATTACGATCGTCGGCGAGGCCGACAGCAAGGCCCAGGCCGCGGCGGAAGCCAAGCGGCTCCGGCCCGACGTCATCCTGATGGATGTCCGTCTTCCTGACGGCAGCGGCGTCGAAGCCTGTCGGGACATCTTGTCCGACCAGCCGACCGCGCGGGTCATTTTCCTGACGTCCTACACCGATGACGACTCAGTCCTTGCGGCGGTCCTGGCCGGGGCCTACGGGTACGTATTGAAGGAGATCGATTCGGCGGCGCTCATTCGCGCGATCCGTACCGTCTCGGGGGGGCGTTCAATTCTCGATCCTGCCGTGACAAAGCGGGCGCTGGAATGGATTAAGACCGTTCCCACTTCCGAAGGCGTGGCGCGTCCGTCCTCACTGTCGCCTCAAGAGGAGCGGGTGTTGGCATTGGTGGCTGACGGATTGACGAACAAGGAAATCGCTTCAACGCTCAAGCTGAGCGACAAGACCGTCAAAAACTACCTGGCCAACATGTTCCAGAAACTTCATATCTCCCGGCGTGCGCAGGCGGCCGCCTTCTTTGTGAAGCGCACCGTATAGTCCGGCGCATCGACGAAAACGCATCCGACCGCGCTTCAAACACCAATTACCGTTCAGCATGCCGTCGTCTTGGACAAGGTCTGTGAATGCCGTGTTGGGTGGGCTTGTCGTCGCCGTCGGAGCCTGGTTGGCCTCCAATGCCGTCTCCGTCTACACTGCGGCGGGTGTGTTCACTGCCGCGGCGGCCTTCCTGTCGTGGCGCGGCCGGACCGTCACGGGCATCTGGGCCTGGACGACGTTTCTCCTCGGCCTCGAGTGCTTTGCCTGGCCGATCATGACGATGCTACAAATCCGGTCTGCAGGCGGAGACCCGTCCGACGAAGACATGGGGGCTATCCTCTCGGCGACGTTCATGGGTCTGTTCTCCGCCGTATTCTGGATCGCGTTCTCGTATGGGCTCTTCAAACGCAGCAACGACGGGACGCCGCCAGGCGAACCGGTGCACGCGCGGAAAAAAAGATAGGCTTACCACATGTCGATCGGATCCACGTCGACATCGAACTTGACGGTGCGCCTGCCATAGCCGGACTCAAGTTCGGCGAGTGTCGATTGAACCGCCTGCACCGCGTAAATCCCCGGACGGGATTTGATCAGGATCTGTCGCCGGTAGCGACCGCGGACCCGCGCGACGGGAGATCGAACCGGCCCCATGATGGCGAGGTCGCCCGACGCAAGGGCGGCTTGCGCCGCACGGGTCAATCTGGCAGCCCAGTCTTTGGCTGCCCGTTCAACGGCCGATTCTTCGACGCCTGAAACATGCAGGACGATGACGCGCATGGCCGGCGGGAAGCCGAGCGCCGTCCTCTGCATCAATTCCTCCGTTTTGAAGACCGTTTGATCATGCCGCGCGACTGCCTGGATGGCGTGGTGGGAGGGGAGATAGGATTGGATGATGAGGCGGCCGCCCGCCGACATCGGCTGCACCAGCGTCGCGGCGTCGTGAAGCAAATGGAACGTGCGTTCAGCCGCCCGGAAATCCGGAAGGCTCAGGCCGGCATCCGCCTGCACGGCGCCCGCGAGCCCGAGCGTCGGCACGATGTCGTTCCTTAACAGGACTTGAGTGCCGACGAGCACATCCCAGTCCCGGCGGCGCACCCGTTCCCAGACGCCCGCAGCCTCCTTGGACATGCGAAGCGTCTCTCCGTCCACCCGCAACACCCGGACTAAGGGAAATCGCCGCCTCACTTCTTCTTCCAATCGTTCTGTGCCTTCCCCGACCGGTTGCAGGCGAGAGCTCCCGCAGGCGGCACAAAGGTCGGGAGTCGGCTGCATGCCGCCGCAGTAATGGCAAAACAGCACCTGTTTCTGTCGCGAAAACGCGAACGCGACGGCGCAGAGGGAGCATCGCGGCGCTTGACCGCAGTCTCGACACAGCAAAGCGCCCGCATACGCTTTTCGATTGAGAAACAGCAGTACGCCGGCCTCGCGGGCAATGGCATCGCGCATGGCCTCATACAGCCGCGAACTCAACAGCAACCGGCGATCCTCCCCGCGAAGGTCCACGACTTCCACCTGAGGCCAGTTATCGGGTTGTTCGGGCGCTCGCACCAGGGCGTCCGATGCTTCCACGCCCGAGGCCTCGAGCGAGAGATGCGCTGACGCCAAGACGAGCAGCGACTGCTCTTGCTGCGCTTTCATCCAGGCCACTTCCCGCGCGTGGTACCGGGGCTCCATCGGCTCTTTCAGCGCGGGATCCTCTTCGCGATCGACCCAGATCAGTCCGATGCCATGAAACGGAAGAAAGAGCGCTGCTCTCGTTCCGACGACCACGGATACCTTGTTCTCGGAAATGCGCTGCCAGGTTTCCGCCCTCTTCTTGTCAGGCATCATGCTGTGGAAGACGGCGGTCGCCCAGGCGGCATCATCCAGGGCAGCGGCCAGCGACTGGGCCCGATTCGCCTCCCCCGTGATCACGAGGACGTTGCGGCCTTGTGTCACGGTCCGGCCCACGGCGGATCGAAGCAGTGCAAGGCGTTCGGCGGAAGGCGCCTCCACCATGCGACGGGACGCCTTCCTGGTTTCCAGCATGCGCAGCAGACGACTCTGCCAATCGTGAACCTCGGACGGCATGCCCGGCCCTGCGTCGAGTGGGTGCCGCTCGTCAAGGAACAGGGGGTGGACCGCCGGCGAGGCCGGCTCAGCCGAGCGTCCCTCTTCACGATGTGCGTGGCTGGAGACCTTATGCGCCCATCCACGATCGAGAATGGAACCGACGACATCCGCATCGCCGGTCTCCTTGGCACTGGACAGACGCGAGAGAGAAATGCCCAGGGGACGGCGCTTGAGTCGCTCGAGCAGCTGAATCATCGCAGGAGAAACTGATTCCTTGGCGGCAAGCGCGTCTTGACCCTCCTTCGTCAGGATCAGGCGGCTGCGCTCGACGGCGCTTGGCTTCGGCGGCAGCACCAGCCTCAGGCACTGGCCCCAGGGAGCGACGTAGGTCTCTGCCACCTTCTTGGCCAGCTCAAGCAGAGGTAGAGTAATTTCCGTGACCGGACCCGCGGTGACCAGCGTCCGAATGGCTTTGAGGCGTTCGAGGGGTACCGCCGGAGGGCGGTTCGACGTCAGCGCAATGACCGCGCCTTGAATAAAGGATCGGCCGAACGGCACGAACACCAGGTGCCCGACACGCAAAACTGGCCGTAGCTGATGGGGAATCAAATATGTGAACGGGCCGGCGAAATGGCGCGGGACGATGACGTCTGCAAAGAGAGGGGCATCGAGCATGCGGCATTGTAACAGCAGAGATGGAGGCGGGGAACCATGGCGCCCGTGGAGCGTGCCCCGCCAGGCGGCGCGCTCCAGGGTCCGAGAAAATGGTGTTACTGACCGGAGTGACCCGGCTGATCGGCCTTGTCTGGCGAAGTCGGCACCGAGCCGTTCTCACCGACGGCAGTATCGGGAACGGCTTCCGGAGAATTGGGATGGTTCTCTTCTACGGAAACCGGCTTGTCCGCTGACGCATCCGAGTTCGCTTTGCCAGCCGATTCAAGGCCTGAGACGCGATACTCATCGGCGGCAGCTTCGGCAGGGCGGGCTGCAGACTCCGGGGCGGCCGGAGGAGCGGGGGTGGCGTCCGGATCATACAGGACGATCTCGACCCGGCGGTTTCTTGAACGGCCGGCTTCAGTCGCGTTACTCATCACCGGCTTGGTCGCTCCGTAACCAACCGATGAAATCCGCGCGGAATCGATGCCTGTTTTCTCCACCAGATAACGGAGCACCCCGGAAGCGCGCGCTTTCGAGAGATCCCAGTTCGTGGCATACATCGATTTTAACGAGGGACCGATCTCCATGCTGTCTGCATGTCCTTCGACGCGAATCATCTGATTGGGCGGAGCGGCTTTCACGAGTTCGACGAGTTGGTCGAGGGTTTGGTAGCCTTCGGGCTTGATGCGCGCCTCTCCCGATTCATAGTGCAGCTGCTTCATGAGATCGTTCAGTGTATACCGGGTCTCGCGCGCCGCATTTTGGACCGCTCGCTTGTCGGTGGACGGCTCTTGGGACGACTGATTCATGGAGGGAGCCGGCGTGATCGCCGGCGGTGCCGCAGGAACGATGTCGCCCTGGTACCTGGACTTGAATTGATCGCCTACGAGAATCCGTGAGACCGATTTCGTCACAAGGGCGGTAGACGTGCGGCCTTCCGTCGACAAGACTTTCACCTCTCCGACCTGGCGCGGCGGCAGCGCACCGCCGTAGCGGACCAGGTCCATGCGGTCGCCCTGGCGCAGTCCGTCCTCCCATCCACGATCGAGATAGACAATGTTCCGTTGTGCGACCAGAGTCATCTGCAAGTCCGCCTGCAGTTCGATCACCATGCCGCTCACGTCGCTGGATGCAGCCTCGGGGGCCGCCTCATCGGTGGTTGGCGCCGAGAACTTCATGACCGGATCACCGGGAGCCGCCGACCCGAACGCGCGCAAGGCGCGGGCGGTCGTCAGCCGGTCGTCGACTTGAACCACCTGAACGACGGCCAGCCTCGTGATCAAGTACCCGAGATATTGTCCTGTCGCGGGATGAAATACCTTTCGCGTCCGCTTGTAGACGGTGTACAGGTCGCCCACGGCCGCCTCCGCGGGGTTTTGTAATTTCAAATAGAACACATCATTCTGGCCGAGCCGCATGCGATTGCCGACGGTTTGATTGTCGCCCGTGATGACGTTCACCACACCGTCTTGAGGCGTAACCCGCTGTATCGCCCCCGCGGCATAGGTCCGGGCCGCTTCACCGTAGCGGATACTGTCAAGGTCATCGGCCGACGCCGGCGAAAGCCCCGTTGCAATGATGACGGCGAACAGCACGCAGCCCGTAAGGGTTCCGGTCGGATGAATAGTCATGGCGTCGTCCTTCTGGTTAAAGCACAGTCTGCTCAAAAAACCATAGCAAATCATGCCATAGTGTCAAGAATATTGCGGTCTTGCCCCGTTGACCGCCGCGGACGCCGGCTGCTAAGGTGACTTCGTTGGCCGCTCGCCGATGCATACGGAGCCGAGACCCGTGCCTCAGAACCAGTCCCGACGCTCTTCCGGCCCCCGGCTGGAGACCCAGATTCACAGGCGGAAAAAGGCCAAGGCCTTTTCGCCCCTCCTTGCGGAATGGGAGGATGACGGGACCACTCCGGCACATCTTCGGATGGACGCCTCGCTCATGGGCGCCGGCGCCGCTCGCCCGAAGCCAAAACAGGGTAGGACTTCCGGGTCTTCGAGGTAGGTCCTTTGTGCGCTTGCTATCGCGCCAACCCCCCGTCTAATATCGCTTTCTCCTTTGCAACTCAAGGTGTTGAAAGGTGACCTCCATGAGCGGTTTTGAGTTACTCCTGGAGTATCTGACTAAGTACTTTCCGGTTCTCTTGTTTATTTTCGTCGCGCTCGCGTTCGGCGTGGTGACGCTGTTGCTGAGTTACCTGGTCCAGCCCAAATATCCGGAACCTGAAAAGCTTTCGGCCTATGAGTGCGGATCGGAGCCGTTCTCGGATGCCCGGATGCCCTTTCCGGTCCGCTATTACATCTTTGCGATGCTGTTTGTGATTTTTGATATTGAAGTCATCTTTCTCTATCCCTGGGCGGTGGTGTTCACCGACATCAACAAGGTCAGTGTGATCGGGCTGGTCGAGATGATGATATTCATCGCCCTGTTTCTCGTCGCCTACGTCTATGCCTGGCGCAAGGGAGCATTGGAATGGGACTGATCCAGCTCGGCCGTCATGACAAAGACGGCGCCCCGGACCTCATCACGACGACGGTCGAGAAAGCCGTCAACTGGGCGCGCAAGGGCTCCCTCTGGCCGATGACGTTCGGGTTGGCGTGCTGCGCCATTGAAATGATCGCCGCCGTCTCCTCGCGCTACGATATGGACCGGTACGGCGCCGGCGTCTTCCGCGCCTCTCCCCGGCAATCCGACTTGATGATCGTCGCAGGCACGGTCTGCCGGCGCATGGCGCCCGTTATCCGGAAAATTTACGACCAAATGCCGGAGCCGAAATATGTGATTGCCATGGGCTCATGCGCCACCTCGGGAAATATCTATGACAGCTACAGCGTGGTGCAGGGCGTGGACCGATTCGTCCCGGTGGATATTTACGTGCCCGGGTGCCCTCCGACGCCCGAAGCCTTGTTCGACGGAATCCTCAAATTGCAAGAACGCATCATGCAGAAACGCGTCTTCGTCAAGCAGCCGGAACAGGTCAAAGCGGGTCTGAAGGCATAAACATTCGATGTCGCTTCAGCAGTTGTCAGACCGGCTTCAAGAGCACTTCGCCGTCGGATTCGTGAAGGCCGTCGAGTGGCGCGGCGATCTGGCGGTCACCGTGACCAGGGAGAAATTGCATGAGGTCGCGCAGTTTCTGCGCGACGACCCGGCCATGGATTTCGACTACATCGTCCATGTGAGTTCCGTCGACTGGCCGGATGACGAGGAGCGGTTCGAAGTCGTGTACGAATTCTATTCGATCAGAAAGCGGCATCGGATCCGCCTCAAGGCCCGCGTCCCCGAACACGACTGCATCGTGGATTCGCTCACCGATCTCTGGAAAGGGGCGGATTTCATGGAGCGCGAAGTCTACGATATGATGGGGATTCGGTTCCGCCGCCATCCCGACCTTCGCCGTATTCTGATGCCCGACGATTACACGGAAGGCTACCCGCTACGGAAGGATTTCCCGGTTCGCGGCAAGGGCTGGCGTGACACGTTTGAATTTTTGGACGAGACGAAATAGGTCGCATCGCCGATGGCGTTTGAAGATCAACGAACCACCGTTTACAAGGTCGACCCGACCCATCCCGAGAGTGAGACGCTTCCGACGTTGCGGACGGAAGAGCTGCTGCTCAACATGGGGCCGCAGCATCCGAGCACGCACGGCGTGCTGAAGGTGATTCTTGAATTGGAAGGGGAGCGTCTGGTCAAGTCCACGCCCGTGATGGGGTTCTTGCACCGTGGCGTGGAAAAGCTCGCCGAGGAGGGCACGTACCACCAATTCATTCCGCACACCGACCGGCTCGACTATGTGTGCGCAATGTACAACAACTTCGCTTACTGCCGCGCGGTCGAAAAGCTGATGAACATCACCGTCCCGGACCGCGCGGAATACCTGCGCACGATCGTCGCCGAAGTGCAGCGCATCATCGGCCATCAGTTTTGGCTCGGGACACAGGCCCTCGACATCGGGGCGATGACGGTGTTCTTTTACTGCTTCCGGGACCGGGAAATCCTGCTCGACTGGTTCGACGAGCTCTGCGGCGCACGCCTGACCACGAGCTGGTATCGCATCGGGGGAGTGGAGCGCGACTTTACGCCGGCGCTCTTCGCCAAGCTCAAGCAGTTTTTGGAATACTTTCCGCCCAAGATCGACGAGTACATCGTATTCCTCGAGAAAAACCGTATATGGCTCGCTCGCACCAAAGGCGTGGCGGTGGTCTCGGCCGAAGATGCCGTCAATTTCGGCCTGAGCGGTCCGACGCTTCGCGGTTCGGGCGTGGATTACGACTTGCGCAAGGCCGAACCGTACTCGGCCTACCCGAAGTGCGAGTTCAGCGTGCCGCTCGGGAAGAACGGAGACACGTACGACCGCTACTGGATCCGTGTGATGGAGCTGTACGAAAGCGTCAAGATCATCAAGCAATGCCTGGAGCAAATCCAGGAGGGCCCGATCATGGCCGACGTGCCCAGCGTGACGCTGCCGCCAAAAGAAAGGGTCTTTACGAATCTCGAAGCCATGATTCAACAGTTCAAGCTCTTCTCGCAGGGCTTCAATGCCCCGCCGGGAGAGATTTATTGCGGAACGGAAGCGCACAAGGGCGAACTAGGATTCTACATCGTGAGCACGGGAGGCGGGAAGCCGTATCGGCTCAAGATTCGCGCGCCCTCGTTCATCCATATGGGCGCGTTCGATCATATGTCGAGAGGCTACATGATCGCCGACGCAATCACTCTGTTCGGCACCTATGACATCGTGATGGGAGAATGCGACCGGTAAAGCGGACTGTTCGGGAACACCGCGGTTGAGGACGTATGGGACTGAAACCAGCAACAAATCCGGATGTTGAAGCCGCAACGATCGAGCTGTCGATCGACGGAAAGACCGTCACGGCCAAGGACGGCGTATCGCTGTACGACGTGATCTCGAGCACGGGCAAGATCATTCCGGCGATGTGTTACCACTACACCTTCGATCCATTCGGTTCATGCGGCATGTGCCTCGTCATGCAGGAGGGCAAGAAGGCCCCCGTGCGTTCGTGCACGGCGAAGGCCACGGCCGGCATGGTCATCCGCACGGAAGGCGACGATCTGTTCCAGGCCAGAAAGAAAGCCGTGGAGAAGCACCTCTCGGTGCATCCGTTGGACTGCCCGGTCTGCGACGCGGACGGTCATTGCGAACTACAAGATATGGCCTTCCAGCACGGCGTGACGAATCTGGCGAACGCCAAGCAGAAATTCATTCCCGAGGACACGCGCAGCCCGGTGTTGGATTTCAACATGAACCGCTGCATCGCCTGCGCCGAGTGCATCAATGTCTGCAAGGACGTCCTGATGATCGACGCCCTGCAGTTCATGAAGAAAGGCGGCTTCAATCAAGTCGTGGCCAAGGGAGACCTCCCGCTCGCCTGCGAGTTCTGCGGAGACTGCCTTGCCGTCTGCCCCGTCGGGGCGATCACCAACAAGTTTTCGAAATATCTCTACAAACCCTGGCAGATGAAGAAGACGACCACAACCTGTAACTACTGCGGGGACGGCTGCCAGATGTATCTCGAGACCAAGGACACGGAAGTCATCCGCGTCACGTCGCCGTTGTCGTGGAAGAACAAGTGGGGCGATCGGGCTGAGACGTCGAAGGGCCATGGCGGACTGTGCGTCAAGGGACGGTTTGGTTTCGAGTACATGGATGCGCCGGCGCGCCTGAAGCGGCCTCTGCTGCGAAAAGGCAATCAGCTTGTGGAAGTGCCGTGGCTCGAGGCCATGCACGCCGTGGCCGATCGATTCGCCGACATCCGCAAGAAGCACGGCCCGGATGCCATCGCAGGGCTGATCACCGCGCGCTGCACCAATGAAGAGCTCTACCTGTTCCAAAAGCTGATGCGTGTGGCGTTCAGGACGAACAATCTGGACAGCAGCGCCCGCTACGGACACATGAACTTCGTCCGAGCTTCCAAAATGGCGTTGGGGATCGGCCGCAACGCAAACGATTGGGAAGACTTGACCAAGGCCAAAGCGGTCATTGTCATCGGCTCGAACCTCACCGAAACCAACCCGTTGACCTCCGTCCGGATCAAGGAAGCCATTCGCGTCTACAAGGCGCAGGTCGTGACCTTCGACTCCGCGATCACCAACCTCGGGAAACTGGCCTCTCATCCCTGCCTGATCAAGCCCGGCACGGAAGGCCTGGTCATCGACGCCCTCGTCAAGGCGGCCATCGACCTGGATCTCGTCGACGAGGACGGCGTAAAAAAGCATCCTCAAGCCTTTGCCGCGCTCAAATCTGCCGTCAGCGGGATATCGCTCGAACAGGCGGCCGCGAAAACCGGCGTCACGGTCGAGCAGTTTAAGGAGGCGGCGACGCTGTTTGCAGAGTCTCCCCGTTCGATCATTCTCTGCGGCGAAGGCATTGTCCGGCGGCCCGACGGCTACCAGAACGTCCTGAAACTTGTGGATCTGGCCTGGATCACGGGCAAACTCGGACGGCCCGGCTGCGGAGTGACGACGGTCACCGAGGAACCCAACGAGCAAGGCGCAGTTGACATGGGCGTGGCCCCGGAATTCCTGCCAGGTTTGGCCTCCTTCGAGGACCAAGCGATGCGCGACAAGCTGGCAAAAGCCTGGGACGTGACGCTCCCCGCCACCGGAAGCGGCGCCGATTTGATGGAGATCCTCAAGCGTTGCCGCGGCGGACAAATCCGCGCGCTGTACGTGGTCGGCGAGAACCCCTTGGCGACGCTGCCCGCTTCCCTGGAAGTCCGCGCGGCCCTGGACCGCCTCGAATTGTTGGTGGTCCAAGATCCGTTTCTCACCGAGACCGGACAGATGGCGCATGCCGTCTTGCCGGCGACGACGTCTGCGGAAAAGGACGGCACCATGACCAATCTCGAGGGCCGGGTGCTGCGCGTGCGGCAGGCGATGGATGCGATTGGAGAGAGCGTGCCGGATTGGCAGATCATGACGGCCATCGCAAACGGCTTGGGCTCCCAGTGGGAATACGAATCCGCCAACGACATCCAGGCCGAGATCATGAAGCTGCTTCCGGGCTACTATAACCTCGGCCAGCCCAAGAAAATCGTGCCCACGGCCGACCAGTATCTCTCGAACGGATATGCGGCCGCCGCGGCCGGCCGTTATAAGTCGGCACGCTCGGAGAATGCCCGGCCCTTCACGCTCATGATGGGACAATTGCTCTATCACTCAGGCAAAATGTCGACGCTCGCGCCCGGGCTGATCAAGATCGCCCCCAACACGGGACGGATCCGGATGAACCCGACAGACATGGAGCGGCTGAACCTGGAAGACGGAGCCACGGTGAAACTCACCTCGGATCGCGGCTCCTTGCAAATCGGCGTCCAGGTGGATCAGAGCGTGGCACCCAACACGTGCTTTTTCCCAGAACACTTCAACGAGCCACCCGTCAAGGATCTCATGTCCGTGCACGTGGACCCGATCACCGGCGTTCCGTCCTTCAAGCGAACCGGCGTGACGATCGAAAAGGTATAGGACAGCAGCGATGACGGTAAGAGCCCTGACAAGAAAATTTCTCCACGCTGCCCTCTTCTACGAAATCTGGGATGCGATGAAGGTGACGTTCAAACACATGTTTCATAAGCCGATCACGTTTCAATATCCTCGCGAGCAGCGGACGATTCCCGACGCGCATCGGGGGGCGCTCGGCTTGCTGCGCTACGACGACGGCCGTGAACGCTGCGTCGGCTGCGATCTTTGCGAAGCCGCCTGTCCTTCGCGTTGCATCAAGGTCATCAGCGCCGAAGACCCGGAGCGCCCCCTTCAGCGTTACGCCACCGAGTTCTACATCGATATCACGAAGTGCGTGTTTTGCGGCTATTGCGTGGAGGCCTGTCCGGTGAACGCCCTGGCCATGACGAAGATGTACGAGTTTTCCACGCACGACAAACGGACGCTGTTGTTCGACAAGCGACGTCTCTACGAGATCGGCGAGCGGCATCTCGAGGACGCCAAGAAGTACTTGTACGCGCACAATCAGGAAAAGGACATCGAGGAGAGCCGTGAATACCGCTACTATTTCCCGCAATCCGTCGTCAAACCGACCCAATCCGCGCCCAAACATCTGAGTTGAACGCCATGATGGTCGTGTTCTTCGCCTATTTTGCCCTGATGAGTATGGCCGCAGCCGTCCTCACCGTCGCATTGAGGAACCCCGTCCATTGCGGTCTTGCGCTGCTGGCGCTGCTGCTGCACGTGTCCGGCCTGTTCGTCCTGCTCAACGCCGAATTCCTGTGGGCCGTGCAAGTGGTGGTCTATGCCGGCGCCATTCTCGTGCTGTATTTGTTCGTGCTCATGCTGCTGAATCTCAAGACGGAAGAGCGCTATTTTCACAGCACCTATTTGTATTTTGTCGTGCCGACCGTATTTGGCTCGCTTTACGTGCTCGCCCTGCTCTTCAAGTCTCCCTATGGAGGCGTGAAGGGCGATGCACCGGCCAGCGCCGTGCTGCAAGAAGGCGACACCTACGCGATCGGCATGAAGATGTTCAGTGATTACCTGTTGCAATTCGAGATCGTCGGAGTCTTCCTGTTGGGCGCCATCATCGGGGCAATCGTGCTGGCGAAAACACCGAAACCGATCGGCGGGCGTGCGAATGGTGATCTGTGAGAAGTGACGCGTCGCCGAAGCGGCGGGTCACTCGCGAATCTTCATCCATGAGTCGCCGCGCCGCGGTGCACTACGTATGATCCCTCTCAGCGCGTACGTCGCGGTCAGCGCCGTCCTCTTCATCACCGGCCTGCTCGGCGTGATGATCAGACGAAACTTCATCATCGTGCTGATGTCGGTTGAGATCATGTTGAACGCGGCGAATATCAATCTCGTCGCGTTTTCGCATTATTTGGAGTCGCTGGCGGGGCAGTTGGTGGCGCTGTTCGTGATCGCCATCGCCGCCGGCGAGGCGGCCGTCGGCCTCGCGATCATCATCGTCGTCTTTCGCGGGAAGATTTCCACGAACGTCGACGAAATGAACCTGCTGAAATGGTGACCGGGGCATGACCGACCTGCTCATCAAGCTGATCCCAATATTTCCACTCCTCGCCGTCATCGCCAACGGCATCTTCGGCCGCTATCTCTGGTCTCATGAATGGGCGCACCGTCTCGCATGGGGGTCGGTCGGCCTGTCATTCCTTTGCACGGTTGGAGTGTTCGCCGACGTCCTACGCACGGGGACGCCGCACGAGGTTGTCGCCTACCAGTGGATTTTCGGCGGCGATCTCACGATCAATCTCGCCTACCTCGTCGACCCGCTCACCTGCGTCATGCTGCTCGTCGTGACGGGGGTGGGGTTTCTCATCCACGTCTATTCGGTCGGCTACATGCACGGGGAAGATGGATTCACGCGCTTCTTCACCTACATGAACCTCTTCATGGTGTCGATGCTGCTGCTCGTCATGGGCAACAACTACGCCGTGCTCTTTATCGGGTGGGAAGGCGTCGGCCTCTGCTCCTATCTGTTGATCGGCTACTACTACGACAAGGTATCGGCAGCCAAAGCGGCCACCAAGGCGTTTGTGGTCAATCGAATCGGCGACGCGGGATTTCTGCTTGCGATCTTTCTCGTCTTTATCAATTTCAAAACGCTCGATTATACGAAAGTGTTCGCCCAGGTCGGCCACCTGTCACCCGAGATGGCGACGGCGATTGCCCTGTGCCTCCTGATCGGGGCTGTCGGCAAGTCGGCGCAGGTGCCCCTCTATACCTGGCTGCCGGATGCGATGGAAGGCCCCACGCCGGTTAGCGCCCTGATCCACGCCGCCACCATGGTGACGGCCGGCGTCTACATGATCGTGCGCAACCATACGATTTTCGACTTGTCGCCGGTCGCCTTGGAAGTCGTCGCCGTCGTGGGCGGCATCACGGCGCTTTTCGCCGCAACGATCGGCCTCGTGCAGAACGACATCAAGCGGGTCCTCGCATATTCGACGGTCAGCCAACTGGGCTATATGTTCCTGGGAGCCGGGATCGGCGCGTACACGGCGGCGATCTTTCATCTGATGACGCACGCGTTCTTCAAAGCGCTCTTGTTTCTTTCCGCCGGCTCGGTCATCCATGCCTTGTCCGGCGAGCAAGACATCCGCAAGATGGGCGGACTCAGCCATAAAATTCCTTGGACTCACAAGCTTTTTTTCATCGGCACGATCGCAATCGCCGGGATCCCGCCCTTTGCAGGATTTTGGAGCAAGGATGAAATCATGGCGCATGCGTTCACGCATCACCACTATGTGCTGTACGGGATGGCCGCCATCGGCGCGCTTCTGACTTCCTTCTATATGTTCCGGCTGACCTATTTGACGTTCTACGGCACGTCGCGCATGGACCATCACACCGAGGAACACGTTCATGAGTCGCCGATGGTCATGATCGGCCCATTGATGCTGCTCGGCATTCTGTCGCTCGTCGGCGGTTTCCTCGGCTTCCCGCCGGACCACGGCTGGCTCCATGACTTCCTGGCGCCTGCCGCAGGCGCCAGCACGGAGCATGATGCCAGCACAGGCCTGGTCCTCACGCTCATGATGGTTGCCAGCGGCATCGCGCTCTTCGGATGGGCATTGGCCCATTATCTGTACAGTGTGAATCCCGCTGCGCCCGAGCGATGGACCGTCAAAGCAGGCGCGCTTTACACCACGTTGCTGAATAAGTACTACGTGGACGAACTCTACGATCTGCTCTTCGTCGAGCCGACCAAGAAAATCGGACTGGCACTCGACTGGTTTGATCGGGTCGTCGTGGACGGGGTCGTACGGGCGGTCGGACAGCTAGCAGAATTGGGTGCGGCCGGCTCCACATGGATCGAAAAGCACGTGATTTACGGCGGCCTTAATATCATCGGGTACGGCAATCACCTGATGGCCAGGCAATGGCGTCAACTGCAGAGCGGCATGGTGCACCATTATGCGGCCATCATCGTCGCAGGATTGTTCCTGCTGGCCGTCGTGATTCAATTACTCGTACAACGTTAGAACGAGTATACAATGTTAGAACAGCTCGACTCGACGTTTCCGATCCTCACCTGCCTGCTCTTTTTTCCCCTGGTCGGCGCCGCCGTGCTGTGGCTCTTCGACGACGAGGACATGGTCCGCACGTCGGCCTTGACGATCGCCCTCGTCGAATTGGCTCTGGCGGTGTTCGTCCTGATGCGATTCGTGCCTGAATCGCCCGCCATGCAGTTCGTCGAGCATGTCCCCTGGATCCCTGCCCTCGGCATCAGCTACCACCTGGGGGTGGACGGCATTAGCGTCCTCTTCGTCGGGCTGACGGCCTTTCTGACCGTCCTGATCGTCATTTATTCGTGGGATACCATTCGCTATCAGACGAAGCTGTACATGATGGCGCTCTTCGCCCTCGAAACAACGACGATGGGCGTCTTCATCTCCCTGGATCTGATTCTCTTTTTTGTGTTCTGGGAATTGATGCTGATCCCCAGCTACTTCTTGATCAAGCTCTGGGGGGGCGGGGCCGAACGGCATTACGCCGCGCTGAAATACGTGCTCTACACGCTCCTGGGCAGTGTGTTCATGCTGGTCGGCATCGCGCTGCTGGACATCAACTACCATACTTACGCCACCCTGCATCACATGGATCAGGCCTATTCCTTCGATTTGCTCGAGCTCCTGGCCATTCCTATCCCGCTGTCTCAACAAATCCTGATTTTTTGGCTCATGTTCATGGGATTCGCGTTCAAGGCGCCTGTCTTTCCCTTTCATACCTGGCTGCCCGATGCTTTGCTCGAGGGTCCGATCGGGATGGCTGTCGTACTGGCGGGCATCAAGCTCGGCACCTTTGGCTTCATGCGATTCAGTATTCCGCTGCTTCCCGAAGCTTCAAAAAGTCCGACGGTCGTCACGGTCATGATGGCGCTCGGACTCGCGGCGATCGTCTACGGCGCCATCAATGCGCTCATTCAACCGGACTTCCGACGCCTTCTCGCGTACAGCAGCATCAGCCACTTGGGGTTCATCGTCGTCGGCCTGTTTGCCTTGAACTATCAGGGTCTGCAAGGCGGCCTGTTGACGATGATTAACCTCGGCTTCAGCACCGCGGGCCTCTTTTTCATCGCAGGTTTCCTTCACAACCGGCAGCAAACCACGCAACTGGCGGCCTTCGGAGGGATGGCCAAACATACGCCCTTGCTTGCGTCGTTTTTCCTTTTGATTGGATTGGCCTCTATCGGCCTGCCCGGCACCAATGGATTTGTCGGGGAGTTTTTGATCCTGTTGGGCACGTTCAAAGCGAATTGGGTCTACGGAACCATCGCCGTCACAGGCGTCATTACCGGCGCGGCCTATTTTCTCTGGTATTACGAACGTGCGATCCTCGGACCCGTCGGCAGGGCCGTTCGGGAATCCATCGGCGATCTGCAGCCGCGTGAGACCGTCATCGCGCTTTCCCTGTCGGTCATGATCCTCTGGATCGGACTGTATCCCGCTCCGTTTCTGCGCATGATGAATGGTTCCGTGCAGGCGTTGGTGGATCGGATCGATCATGGCACCCTGGCCGGAGGGGGAGAGGGCGGGGGCGACAAACGGCACACGCCGGGAACCGACAGGACGCCGCTGGCCGCTCGTCCCGCTTCGCTCGCCGAGGAGTCGCTATGAGCGACTATATTTTATTAACGATCCTCTTTGCGCCGTTCGCCGGTGCCATCGCGCTGATCTTTGCCTCGAATCGCCAACCGATGCTCGTCAGAGGCATTGCCGCCACGTCGGCCGGCGTCTCGCTCGTCGCTTCGCTGTATCTGTTCTACGCGTACGATCCGGTGAAGGGCGGCTACCAGTTCATTCAAAAATTCGAGTGGTCCCGGCAGCTTGGCATCGCCTTACATCTCGGCGTGGACGGCATCGGCACGCCGCTGGTCCTCGCCTCTTCGATTCTCTTGTTCGCCGGCATCTTCGTCTCGTGGCACATCAAGGATCGGACGAAAGAATTCTACATCTGGCTCTTAATTTTGGCCGCCGCAACGATCGGCGTCTTCATGTCGTTGGACCTCTTCTTCCTCTACTTTTTCTACGAGATGTCCGTCATTCCCATGTATCTGCTGCTCGGCATGTGGGGCAGCCATACAAAGAAGTATCTGGAGATGACGGACCAGGAAGGCCTAAAGCAGCGGGACTCCGTCGGGTTCATTTTCAATTTCGCCGCGAACAGCAAGGAATACGCCGCCATGAAGCTGGTGCTGTTCCTGTCGGCGTGGGCCGTCGTCGCCCTCATGGGTATCCTTTTGATCTACCGGTATTCGGGATTGAACACCTTCGACATCCTGCAGTTGCGGGAACATGCCAAGCTCATGAACATCCCGGTGCTTGGGACGACGCTGGACCGCATCATCTGGGTGCTCATCTTCTTCGGATTCGCGTCGATCGCGCCGCTTTGGCCGCTGCATTCCTGGTCGCCGGTGGGACATGCCGCGGCGCCTGCCGCCACGAGCATGCTTCATGCGGGCGTCCTCATGAAACTGGGGCATTTCTCGATTATCCGTGTAGCGTTCGAAATCCTGCCGGATACGACTCGTGAGCTGATGCCGATCGCGGCGGTGCTGTGCATCTTCAGCATCATCTACGGCGGCTTCGTGGCGTTCTATGCCAAAGATACGAAGTACGTCATCGGCTACTCGAGTTCGAGCCACATGGGTTATGTCTTTCTCGGCATGGCCGCGCTGAATTACATCGGGCTCAGCGGAGCGGTGATCTATATGTTCGCCCACGCGATGGCGACGGGCATGCTCTTCGCCATGGCCGGGTGGGTCTACGATCAGACGCATACGCGCGATATTCCGTCGCTCGGAGGCCTGTCGAACCGCATGCCCTTCATCGCCGGCTGTTTTGTCATTGCGTGTATGGCCTCCGTGGGCATGCCCGGAACGGTGAATTTCATCGCCGAGGTGATGATTATCGTCGGCAGTTGGAACAAGTATCCCCTGCAAGTGATCGTGGCCGTCATCGGCATCGTCATCAC
>JBKPSD010000034.1:0-8785 GCA_046734935.1 Nitrospirota bacterium | reverse complement strand
GCCGCGGAGGCCACGGTGAAAATGACGGCAAATCCCAGCCATGACCGCGTGTCATCCTGCCAAAGACTGAGCAACCATCCCGCCGCGCAAAGCGCCGCGAAGCTGAGGCTGGCCATGATCGCAGCTCGTCTGGCGAAATATGCCCCTCGTTCATGCTCGTCGAGATGATCTGCGATGAAGCTGTTCCATGTCGGCGTCGTGAAGTGATTGCAGCTGAAATAGAGGGCGGTGCCGAGAATCAGGAGCCAGGGGCCGGACGACGGGAACAGCAGCGGCAACATCAAGATTGGCAGCCACGCCAGGGCTTGGCCGACCGTTCCCACTCGGATCAGCGTCTTGCGGTCGGGAAACCACCGGAGCAGCTTGACGGAAGCCAGCTGAGCGCCGGTTCCAATCAATTGAGGCAGGGCGGACAGCACACTCAGGTGAAACGGACTGGCTCCCAACAGCAACGCAAAGGCCGAGAGGTATTGCTCGCCGCTGCCTTGGGTCACAGCTTGGCACGCGCCGTCTCGGAGCCCGTACCGGCGGCTCGGTTCTCTCAGTTCTTGCTCGACGGATTCCCGAACGCTCACCCTGCCCGACTCATGGTTAAAAAATGACGTGAATCAACCTACCACAGACGGCTTGCGTCTGGTACCAAATAGGTGTTGAATGAGGGAGGGTAACGGAGGGTCTACGATGGACGCTCGAACACCCACTCGATTGCGATACCGTTGGCCGCTCGCCTTTCTGCTGGGGATCTCCGGTGCGTTGGTGACCGTCCCTGGGCAGGCCGAGGCGAGAGATTTGGTCGCCCCGAAAGAACAATCCACGACCGAGATCGATCCCACCCAAAGTCCGTCCTTCGATGAGCAAAAAAAAGGCATTCCCCAGTCGCTGTTCACTTGGATCAAGATGGCCAAGGGCTACGACGTCGAATGGGACAGCTTCGGACGCAAGGGCTGGTACACCCAGGATCCCCGACTCAAGCCGATCGAACCGACGTCGGTCTTCACTCCGGAGACGCCCGCAATCTACATTGTGTTCGAAGTAGCGCCCTTGGAAGATCCGGCTCAGTTCAGCGCGCAATGGTTTTTGGAAGGCGCCGAGGGCAAACCCTCCGATGCGCCGATGGGAAAAGACAGCCTTGAAGTTCCCGGCCATGAACGGTATGGTTTTTTGGAACTGAAACGGAAAGAGGACAAGTGGCCGGTCGGAAAATACCAGGTCAAGCTGTTCATTACGCCGCTCGGACAGCAACCGTTCCACGCGGCGAATCAAGTTGGGACCATGCGGTTCTCCATCGTCGACGCGCTCCCCGCTTCATCGTCCGCACAAAAGTAGCCGCCTTCACCTTCACCCGAAAAGGATAGTCATGGGCGTTCGAATCCGAGTCACTGAACCGGACAAACTCGCTTTACTCTACGAACGATTTCGCGACGTCTGCCTTGTAGAGAAAGAAGTGTGGAAAGAGATTTTCATGCCCCGGGAGGCGACTGCCGGCCCGGTGCGCACGAACGTGCAGGACCGTTACGACGTGGAGATTGACGATCAGAAGATCGAGGATACGTTGGAAGCGAACATCCCACGAGGCGCGGCAGCGCTCGGCGCCGCGATTCAGGAGTACCGCGAGCACATCGCGTTTTACAAACGAACGTGAGCCGCTACTTCGTCGCCAGCACGCGCTCGATCTCGTTGACGACTTCCGGCGAGGCGGGCTTCGTGCGATGGTGGAAGCGCCCCACCACCTGACCGGACCGGTCGACCAGATATTTCTGGAAATTCCATTCCACTTCGCCGGGGAAAGGGCTCTGCTCCGTCAAATATTGGTAAAGCGGATGTTTGTCTGATCCCTTGACGCTGATCTTGCTGAAGAGCGGGAAGCTGACGCTGTACTTGGTCAGACAGAAGCCTTTGATCTCCGCATTGGTCCCCGGCTCCTGCTGGCCGAAATTGTTGGCGGGAAATGCAAGAACCTCAAAGCCCTGCTCGTGATACTGCTCGTAGACACGTTCGAGATCCGTGTATTGAGGGGTGTTCCCGCAGAGACTGGCGGTGTTCACCAGCAACAGCACTTTACCTTTGTAGACGCCGAGATTGACCGGCTTGCCGTCGATATCATCCATGATGAAGTCATACAAATGAGTCGTCTTGGCTGCCATGAGAAGTCCTTCCTGTTCCGCTCGAAGGGGGAGGCCGCCAAACGAACCGATACCGACAGCAATCGTCAGCAGCACGAACCATTTTCTCATGACAGCCTCCCCAATCTGCTTAGAGCCGTTCAAGGGCCGCAATCCGCTCTTCCATCGTCGGATGCGATGCGAACAGGCGCATGACATGGCTGGTGCCGGCGATTTTGAACGTCACCAGCGGGTCCGCCGTATTGCTCGGCTCCACCTGTGCGCGGGACACCCAGCGTTCAATTCCCTGCAAGGCCGAGATCATCGCGCCCTTGCCGTACACTTTCGCCGAGAAGGCATCGGCGCCGAACTCTCTGCGGCGCGAATGCCACATGACGGGGATCATCGCGAGAAATCCCAGGACGATCTGGACGACGAGGGACAATGCAAAGCCCAATCCCTCCTGCTCCCGCTCGGCAAAGAACCGCCGGACGAGCATGGAGATGAAATACACGAATGTGTTCATCAGGCCTGCCAACACGGTCGTGGTGAACATGTCGCCGTTGTAGACATGGCCCATTTCGTGGGCGAGGACCGCCTGCACTTCATCTTCCTTAAGATTTTGGAGCAGGCCGGTCGACACGGCCACCATCGAGTTGTTCTTGCTGGGACCGGTGGCGAACGCATTGGGGTCGGGAGATTCGTACACCCAGACTTCCGGCATGCTGATGTTCAACCGGCGGGCGATTTGCTGGACGGACCCGTAAATGACCTGTTCCGCGTGCGAGCGCGGTTGCGTGATCTGCTCACAGCTCAGCATCGCGCGAGCCATCTGCTTGGAAAACGCCAAACTCAGGAAGGCGCCCGAGAATCCGAAGATACCCGCCATCACCAGGAGTGAGGCCGTATCGCTTCCCAGGGTCACGCCGAATGCCGGCAGGATAACGCTCACGATCACGTTGATCGCGACCATGAACAGAATGTTCGTGATCACGAGCAGCACGATACCCTTAATCCACTTCATTGATTCCTCCTTCATCGCGGTGTTTCAACCGCTTAGCCCTTCATGATACGCACCCATTATAATACAAATCGACAGACGCAGGATTCTACAATAAGTCTCGGACGGGGAAGGTCAAGGCGGACTTGCAGCGCGTAACCCAAGGCGAACATTGACCGATTCCAGCGCTTCCTGTTAGAAACCTCTCATCCAAGGAGGTCTACATGCGCCGACGCGACGTGACGGCCGGGCTGGCACTGTGGCTTGCGGCGGTTGCCATGGCCTTCGCTGCAGAGCGCGCCCCCATCGGGGCGCCCTTCACCGTCCCCACTGACTCGGATGGCGTGCAACGCACCACCGTCGTCCTCGACAGCTACTCGTATGAACCGGGCCATCTCGTCGTCGAAAAAGGGAAGCCCGTCGAGCTCATCCTCAAGAGCGTGACGACGCTGACCCCGCACAATTTCATCATCAAGGACCCTGCCGGCGGCTTCTCCGTCGAACAGGACGTCAGCGCCGGCAAGACTGTTGTTCTCAAGTTCACGCCGACGGTATCCGGCACCTTTCCCATTTACTGTGACAAACGGTTATGGCCGCTGCCAAGTCATCGGGACAAGGGGATGGAAGGCAAGCTGGAAGTCCGTTAACGACAGACGAGCACGGCAATTGCTGAACCATGCTACGTGACGCCACGAGGATCCACGATTCGAAACAGGCCCTTCTACGCGATCTTCTGAAGCGGGTGTCCCGGCTCTTTTACACGACATTGGTCGTCGTACCCGCGAACGTGCGCGATCAAGTGAGTCTCGGGTATCTCTTCGCGCGCGCGGCCGATACGATCGCCGATACCGAGCTCATCGACCGGCCCCGTCGGCTGGATTACCTCGGCCAGTTCAAAGCGCAGTTCGTCAGCGATCATGTCTCGCTGGGACAGATCCGGGAAATTCGAGACGCCGTCGCCGGCGTTCAGCAGGACTCCGCGGAGCAGGACCTCCTCGAACGGCTGGAAGCGTGCTTTGCAGTGCTCGAGGGATTTTCGACGGAGGACCGGCGCCGGATCCAGCGGCTGATGACGACGCTCATCCAGGGCATGGAAATGGATCTCATGGTGTTTCCCGGAACCATTGCAGCCGATGTTGCGGCGCTCAAGACTTTGGATGATCTGGACCGGTACACATATTACGTGGCCGGTTGCGTCGGTGAATTCTGGACCGATCTGATGTGCGCGCACAGGCGCGGCCTGCGTTCGTGGAACGTGAGGAGCATGTCGGAAGTCGGCGTGCGTTTCGGAAAAGGATTGCAGCTCACGAATGTCCTCAAAGATGTCGCCCATGATCTGCAGCGTGGCCGGTGTTACGTGCCGGAGTCGATGCTGACGGATCATGGACTGAAGCCGCGCGATTTGCTGGACGCCGGAAATCTGGCGAAGTTTCGTCCCGTGCTCAATCAGCTCATTCGCATGACGGTCGATCATCTGGATCAAGGCTGGCTCTATACGATGGCGATTCCCCGCTACGAAACCAGACTGCGCCTCTCCTGCATGTGGCCTATTCTCTCCGCCGGCGAATCGTTGAAGCTGCTGCGCACGTCACCTGATGTGCTGAATCCCGCCGTCAAGCTCAAGATGTCGCGGGCCAAGGTCTACGGGATGATGGCCCTGACGATTTTCACCGGCGCCTGCGCGTACACGGGCACCGCGTACTGGGGCCGCCTCAGAAAATACCTCATCTAGCCGCAAATTGGCTCCCGGCAACGGTTTTTGTCCTCTACGTTGCCGGCGCTGTATGGTCATTCCTGCAGAAATTACACCTACGAAAGTGGAATTGCATTTGCCGACGATGGTCGCGGATTAGTAGTTGTAGGAAGGTTAATTCATTGTTCGGGCGAGGGTTCTGCGAAGTGAGGACATATGCTGCGCCGGAGAACCGCGAAGAGCACGGAACTTGCTACCTTCAGCGCATTCACCAACTCACGACAACGAATGAGCGGGAACGACAATTTACAACAGGATGGTGTCACATGAAGTTTTCTAGAGATCGTTTTCATCGATGGGTCTCGTGCATTGCTCTCGTGATGTGTGGTTTGTTCACGGCCTGCACGGACAACGGAGACGAAGGAGCTGCTCCAGGAGCGGCCAGTGTGTCGCTCACCGATGCGCCGGCCTGTGGTTATGAGGTCGTGAACGTCACCGTGAGTAAAGTCCGAATCCATCAGAGCAACTCGGCTAACGACAATGACGCCGGCTGGGGCGAGATCACGCTGAATCCGCCGCGCACGATCAACCTCCTGGATCTGAACGATCCGACCCAACCGAACTTCGCCCTCGAGCATCTCGGGGAAACGGCGCTTCCTGCCGGCCACTACACGCAACTGCGTTTGGTCTTGGAAGAGAACAAGGGAAATCAACCGACGGCGAATTGGATTGTCCTCGAAGGACAAGATCCAAACATCCCGAGCAATAGAATTCCGCTTGACACCCCGAGTGCAGTCCAATCGGGACTCAAGCTGATCCATCAGTTTACGGTCGGCTCGGGTCAGCGCGTGGATTTATTGCTGGATTTCGATGCCTGCAGTTCCATCGTGCAGACGGGCAACGGGAAGTACAAACTCAAGCCCGTCATTAAGGTGATCCCCTTCGTGCTCAACGGCATCGAAGGCTTTGTCGATCAGGCGCTGGTGGGCAGCAACGTCGTGGTCTCCGCTCAGTCGAACGGCGAAATCGTGCGCGCCACACGGCTGAACGCCACAACTGCCAAATTCTTTCTCGCCCGCCTCCCAGCAGGAACAACCTACACTGTGGTGATCGCTGCGCCCGGTCATGTCACAAAAGTGATCACCGGTGTGCCCGTGCCGAGCGAGACTAGCATCACCGCCGTCAGCACCGCCGGTGCGCGAATTACATTAGGGACGTCTGCAACGCATGACATTGGCGGCACAGTTGAGTTGATTCCGCAGACGGACGACGAAACCGTCTTTGTCGCGGCGAAGCAAACAGTCGGCGGCGGTCCGGTGACAGTGCGATCTCGTCCGGCCGCGCTCACCGACGGCCCGCCACCCGGCGATTTCTCCTACGGCCTGACGTTGCTCCCGATCGACCCTCCCTTGCTTGGGGCATACAGCACGCCATTGCCGATTACGTTTACGGCGCAGCCTCTGGTTGCCGGCCAGTATACGGTTCAAGCGTCCGCGGCCGGCTACTCCACCCAATCCTTTAATATCGACATTTCGGGCGGCAGTCAGACCCAGAATTTCACGCTGGTCCCGTAGTAAAGACCTGAGAAGCAGCCGGCGAATGTGCCGGCTGCCTTCGAAGTGGAGCGAAACGCCATCAGGCGCTGGGGAACGTTTCCCGCCGATCGGGCACCACGAACCCTGCCGACGTCCAAGGCATCTGCATCTAAGTACTGAGCGACATTCCGCCTGGCTGTGCCGTCACATCAATGGCGGGCGCGAGCCGCGTCGTTTCGCACCGTCCTGGTCGCCACGAATGCGTACGCCCCTGTAGGCCAACGCTGATTGACGATGTGGCAGACAAGTCCTACCCTTGCAGCCAGGATCGCTCGCGCTCAAGCTACACATGGGCAGCGAAGAACAAAATCACACCTGTTATTGTGCGTTGGAGCAGACCGCAAAGGGATACTTTACGGGGAATGTCATCTGCTCTTTCTGTGGAGCGAAGATTCCTCAATTCCAGTGGCTAGGGAACATCGATCCTACAAAGGCTGACTTTTCCTCGCCCACCTCACATCACGCTTCGTCGTCAGATACAGTCCAACGTAGGTCAAGATAGGCGCAACCTGCTCAGGGCTTCACGTATCACATGGATCCAGCACAACGCATTCGAGTGTTGATTGTCGATGATAGCGCGCTGTTTCGGCGGACGATACGCAGTGTATTAGCCCGCTATCCCGAGCTCGAGGTGGTTGGCGAAGCGAGCACTGGAAACGAATCCGTCGAAATGGCGGCGACGCTACACCCGGCGGTCGTGCTCATGGACATTCATCTGGGGCGGGTGATGGACGGTATTGCGGCGACACGTCTGCTTGCAGGTCATTGTCCAGGGGTTGCCGTCCTTGGTTTATCATGCGACACCAGGGCATACGTCACCGCAGCCATGCGTGAAGCAGGCGCGCTCGACGTGCTTGCAAAAGAGCAGACCCCAGAGCAAGTGCAGGAGGCGATTCTGAGAGCGGTTGCAGCACTGTCGGATGACTAATGCGTCTTCGCGCAGGCCGCTCGCGAAGACTCGGGATGTCCACAGCGCGCTAGGCCTTCTTTTGCGGCTCCAGCAGCTTGTCGCCTTTTCTGAACACGCCGAAAATGGCGTGCGACGGGCAGGCGTCGAGGCAGAGTCGGCAGCTTTCGAGGCAGCGGGCGGCATCGAACTTATACGGTGGGGTGGACAGCCAGGCGCCCGTCGGACAGATGGGCACGCATACCGCTTGATGGGTACAGCGGTCGGGATGGCGGACCAGGTGGTCGCGAACGATCATCATGGGTTTGACTCCTTCGAAGAGACCTTGCGAGAAGATCTCGAACATATTTTTCTTGGGAATGCTGCTCACCGCCACTCCTTCACGAGCGCTTTCAGGCGTTCTTTCAATTCCGGAATCTGCTCCAGATTGTTTTCGATGGCGCCGATGATCTTTTCGAGCCGCGCTTGCTTCAGCGCGTCCTTGTCCCGTTTGGCCAGCCGGTCATATTCCCGATAGGCATCGCCATGCTTCGGCTCGAGGAACGACCGTCCCGCGGTCAACGTCTCGCCCAGTTCATAAGGCTCCGTCATCATTGGCGGGGCCACCGTGAATGTTCCGTCGCTGCAAATGATGGCGGCGGCGCCCTGCTTACCCTTGAGCGGAATCACGGCTTCGATCGTTTTGCCTTTCAGCGCGTCCCACGATCCGAGCAATCCCGGAAACTGCTTCATGAAGGCGACCTTCTCGAGATTCGCCTTCCATTTGTCTTCCGTCGCCATCGAATCCTTATCGCAAGGAGTGCAGGGGAGGCAGCGTGGCCGGCGCCGGATGATCCGGCATCAGCAAGCGGGTCACGATTTCGCCGTTGAGGACATGCCGCTCCATGATTTCCGTGACGTCGGCGTCCGTTTTGACGCTGTACCACACGCCTTCGGGATAGATGACGACGCTGGGCCCTTGCGCGCAATGGTCCAGACAGCCGGCTTTGTTCGCGCGGACGACGTCTTTCAAATTCAAACGCTTGGCTTCAGCCTTGAAGCGGGCGTGCAGGCCTTCCGAGCCCAGTTTCGAGCAGCTGCCCCTGGGATCGTCCGGGGTGCGCTGGTTGATACAGACGAAGATATGGCGCTTGAACGTCGACAAAAAATTCCGGTGTGTTACGCCTGCATGGTCGCGGTTTGAAATCGGCCGATCAACTGAGCCACGTCCGGCGCGGCGAGAAACGGCGACGGGCTTGTCGCCCCCAAGATGGCGGCAATTTCCCGCAAGCGAAGCGACGCCCGCTGAAACGTGTCGGATTTCGACAGCTCCGAGGTCTGCCCGGCGATGAGTTTGTCGAATTCGGACCGGATGTCGCGGAAATCCCTTTGGAGATTCTTCTGCATCGAGCAGGATTCGCAATACCATTTCGGGCTCTGGTCGCTCGAGGGCGAGAGGCGGTCGTACGCGCGGCCGAAAAAATCTTTGCCGAGCGACAGTTTCATCAG
>JBKPSD010000033.1:0-13158 GCA_046734935.1 Nitrospirota bacterium | reverse complement strand
GGCCTGACCGGTGAGAGCGCGCAGGCGAAGGGCGTCTCAATCCGGACCCGCGGATGGCGCCTGAAGCGATTGAGCATGGACGGCCGCGGCGCTTCTGTATCCATCTGTCCTTGCATGCATCTACTGTACACAAGGCCGGGCGGATCAGTTACTGATTTCGAAGAATCGGCGGGACCGTGCGGGTTCTCGTGCCTATGGTTCGGCGACCTGGAACGACATCGGTTTGCCGGCCTGACTACACGTACCGTCGCTGAGGCAGGCCTGAACGGTCGCCTGCCAACGGCCGCTCGTGTTTGCGCCGGCATCCTGGCAGGACACCTGGGTCATAGGAGCCTTTATGACGTGGGTACCCTTGAGAGAAGCCTGTTCTCCGTTCATCTTCCAGAGCGTGAGGTGGTACTCTGCCACGCGCCAGTGATCCGCACTCCGATCCCATGAAATGGCGCAGGTCGGCTTTACCTTCGGCGATGAGGCGCAGGCCGCACTGGCCATCACGATGCAGCCCAAGAATCGAGTCAGCGCGGTCGTCCAAGAGCGATTGCTCATGTGTGGCCTCTTTAAAAGGTGATTACGAGCGTCACCAGCATAAGCGCGATGACAACAAGTTATAAGGCCGTTCCGGCCGGCACGATTCCCCCCTTTTGGGGGATGGGTCTTTCCTGCTCGCTCACTGTACGCTTGAGTCCTACACGTAAAAACCACAAAGGAAGGGTGTTGATGGACCGAAGGACAGGATACAGGTTCGTGATCCAACCCTATATGGCTGTCGTCCTCCTTGTGCTGACATGCCTGCCTCTGCTGGCCGCAGCAGGGCCAATAGAAGACGCATCGGAAACCGGACGACTGTTGGCGATCTTGCTCGATACGGGACGAGCGGCGATTGCGAACAGACAAGATCTGATCAACGACGCGTCAAAAGGCAACAAAGGCTTTACCTCGGATGTCTTCGAACGGCAAGTCGCTCAGGAGTTTCAGCAACGTACCGGCATTACGCTCAGCAACCTCGAGGCGGCCGAAGTGCCTGAGATGGCGAAACCGCTATTGGCCCGCCTCATGCAAGAGTCCAAAAAAACCATCGACACGTATCAAGCCGTCATCAACGTCCCCGGCTTTGCGTATAAAGGTCTCATTCCCGCGACGTTCGGCACGGAGACAGCCACGCGGTTCCAAGCATGGTCCGGCATCTATTTGAAGCAAACCGCTCCGTCGCATCTCGTCAGAAATCCCAGAAACAAACCGGACGAGTACGAATCGGCCGCGTTCGCACGATTCGCCGCCGATCCTTCCTCCGGCACATCCGATAAGGTCTTCGCTGAAGTCACCGACGAAGGGAAATTCGTCCGCGTACTGCTTCCCCTGTTCTATCACCGGGCTTGTCTGGCCTGTCATGGAGAGCCGAAAGGGCAACGCGATATTTCAGGGTATCCGAGAGAGGGGGCGAAAGAGGGCGAGCTCGGAGGCGCGATCAGCGTGAAGCTGTCGCCGCCTGTGCAATAACCGCGGGGCCGCAACCTTCGGGCCTGCGGCCCCGCGCATGGCGTCATGCAGCCATGCGATACACCCACCTGCCGGCATTCCGTCTTGCGTCAGCCAGGGCCTTGGCTTCCCGCGCCGTCGCAGACAGCAAGAGTCCCCCGAAAAACACGGCGCACAGTACTAGAGCCGAGGCCATCAGATAACCGGCGGGAATGTCGGGAATCAACGGCAGCCGTATCGCGCTCCCCGCCTCTGACGAACCGCCATCAGCCGATGCCGACAGCGCGCCCTGGTCGCGGATGACTGGCATGCGGTCCGCTGCGGCCATTAGGCTGCCTAATTGATACTGATTGGAGGCCCATGCACTCTCCAACCCCATTCTGGCCTGTGCCACATGCACGATGGCGGATCCCAACTGCTCCTGCACGTCGGAAATCCTCCGCAGGTGTTCCCTCGTCACCTCCACGATCCACCGCCCGAGCACTGACTGCCAGGTCGCGTCAAATTCCGCATGCATTCGCTGGGCACGGCTTTCAGCAGCGGCAATCATCCCTTGGTTGTAGTCCGAGAGGTAAAAGTCGGCCGACAGCATCCCGCTGCGTACCCCGCGCTGCGTGAAATTGACGATGGCTCGACCCGTGACGGCTTGTACCCGGGCCGCATGCTCTTGAGGAACCGTCACAGCTCGGTCCATGATGAAAGCCAACGGACCGCCGCGGACCGCCTGAAGGCTACGATGCGCCGCCATGGCCTGATTCCATTCGGCGGTCGCCGACGCCGTGATCTGGTCGGTACGCTGCTGGAGCACCGCCCGCTCGACAACGGCCCGCCCTAACGCAGGCTGGAGCCAGGCCGCCTCGGTCGATGGCAGTACCTCCTCGCTGACTCCCATCGAGGGCCCCGTCACGAGAAACGCGCCGCTGGTTGCGACAACAAGCACCATCGCTCCAAACACAATTCCGCACAGACCGACACCCACGATGATATCCACACTATTGAAGCGATATGGCATAGAAACCTCCTTTTCCCGTCGGGCAAGGCATGCGGCAGCCGCGCTGCTCGGGTGGTTGGCCGAACGGGCTGAACGGATGTGGAACCGACACGAGGCCTATTGGCGTAGGCTCTGGCAAAGAAGTGGCCTTCAGACGAAGGCAACGCACAGTTCGATGGAGAAGATCCCGTCTGGTGAGGAGACTACACCGGGCAGGTCCGCGCCGTTGGTACTGGATCCCACGGAGGACCATGATGCGACCTCGAACGTCCGAGGCGGCGAACAAAGATGAGGTGAAGCGTACGCCCCGCGTATGGCGAGCGTCAAGAGGCGCCGTTATCGGACCCAGGGCGGCGGAGTGGTCAACGGCGGGGTCATTTTCTCGATCGGCCCGCTGGGACGGTTGGAGGGTTCGGGCCCGACCGTGGCCCCTTCGGGGCGGACATCGCGCTTCAATCGCACGACCAGCCCTCCCATGACGTCCCACCGCCGGAAATCCCGTCGTGTCGCTTTCGGATGATGATTGTGGCACTCCACGCAGGACTGGACCAGTGCTAGATCCGCTGAAATGGCTTTGAACTGGTCGCCGTCGACGAAGGTAGCGACCGATCGCTCACGGTTCTTCATCAGTTGGAGAAGCGCGTCCGTTTCCGCTTGCGTTTTCGGGAAGTTCGCTTGATTGACGGGAGTGAGCCCGATCAGTCCGATTTCGAAGTTATCGAGTTGGTCGCCGGCGGCTTTGACGAACTGCGCCGGTAACGGGATGAAGTGTGAATCCGTCTGCCACTCTTCGTTCGGCCTGATTCCTCCGTCCTTCGCGTGTTCGACGACTTTCAGCACGTAGGCCGTCCGAAACGCTTTTACCACTTCCAGGATGTATCGCGCGGTCAACTCGAAAGAGGGTTCGGCCGCCCGGATCGTCAACGCATCCGCGGCCAGCCAGCAACTCAGCACCAGCACCGTGCAAATTGATGTTTTGCCCATGTTCGACAGCCTCCCCACAGGACGGGGGAGACTAGCCGATTCACGTATTGCCGTCAACGAGCAGCCCCAGGGGTCGATGGCCGGTGTTCAGGGGATCTTCCCAGCTAGGGAATCATCAAAAGGAAGATATGCCATAGGATAGACCCTTGAATTCGGCCTACATCACCCAAGGAGCGTCCCATGTCGATCCGGGCAGTCCTCTGTGTTTTTCTCTTCGTACTGAGTGCGTGCAGCGGCTCCGACAATCCCCCGGCGGCATCGACAACTCCGACACCGGACCAGCCGCCGACAACGAATCCACCACCGACGACGAATCCGCCGCCGACCTCCGGTCCCGCCGGTCCTTGGCCCGTCTCCGATCTCACGCTCTATGCGGCAGGCCAGAACTTGACCGGAACGGTCATCGATGCCAGTCCGGACGACGCACAGAATATCTGGGCCGTGACGGCCGACGCACTCTACGTCCTGCGCCCGGGGCAAACCACGTTCAGACGCTACACGGCCGGCGACGGTCTGCACGTGCAAACGTACACGGATCCTTCTACAGGGCAGGTGACCGTGAGCGACATCACCGCGATGGCCGGCGGTCATTCCAACGAGGTGTTCGTCGGTTATAGAGGATTTGAAGGTGAAGTTCCTCCTCCGGCCCCGCCCCGTTGTTGTGTGGCCTTTGCCGACTTCAGCGATCCAAGATTCCACTTGGGCCAAGCCGATAAGGTGACGCTGAACGCCGACGGAAGCATCGCGGTCCGCCGATATGAATTTCTTTGCGACGCCACGGTCAACTGTTGGGAAGAGGCCTCGGCGCGCCGCATGGTCTTCGGCCACAACGGGACCGCCGCAGGGCATCTGTTTATTGGCTTCGACCATGGCGTCACTCATGTGGTGAACGACACCTGGGGCGACCATATCCATGTGGAAACGGCCTGGCATTTACCGAATGGGACCGTGACGTTGAAACAGGGAGAGCAATATGGCCTCGCTATCTTCCCAAATGGAGACCTCCTCACCGCAGGAGGCTACGGCGTAGGGCGTCAGCCATGGAACGCCGATCCGAAAGCGTGGGTGCTGAATAACTTTGTTTGGGCGATGACGACCAACGGTCCGGCCGAACCCTACAACACGGGCGCACACTCGCTCGACGTGCCGTCCGATTACCGTGAAAACAACCGTGGAGCGGCGATTACTCCTGACGGAACCTCTTGGTGGGTCAGTCCCAATACCGGTCTTTCGAGCTATAGCAGCGGCGACTTTTCCAACACCGTCCATTACACGAGCGTGGCAGGATTACCGACGACCGGATTAATGGACATTGCCGCGGATCCCGACGGCACATTGTGGATCGTCGACAACGGCGGCCGCCTGCTTCGCTTCAATCCGTCGAACAGCTCTGTACAAGTTTGGCCCGGGGTGTCGAACGTGCGCCGTGTCGTCGTCGACCCCACGGTAACGCCTCGTGCCGTCTATGTGTCGATGGGCGGCCAAGGCTTGGCGGTCATCCGGGCCCAATGATACCGGGCCCGTTCAACAGCAGACGCAGCGTGGTAGCTCGACGTGAGGTGAGTGTTCTCTACTGCCCTGCAACGCGCTCAGGAAAATCGGAGATCACGCCGTCCACACCGAGAGAAAGCGCACGGCCGATGTCCTCTCGGCGATTGGCCGTATAGACCCACACGAGCATGTTCTCACGGTGAAAGGCCTCGACGATCGGCCGGCTGGCTCTGTCGTGCCGCAGACCGACATACGCCGGGTGAAACTGAGCCGCATACGCGACAGGCGCTCGAGGCAATTTGTCGAAGAGCACCATGAGCGCAGCCTCTCGCTCGACGGCTCGAACCTGCGTCAACTCATCATGGAGGAAAGAGGCATAGATGAGGGGGTTTTTAAACTCGACCGCCCGGACGGTGTCGACGGCCAGAGGAGCCGTGCCGGTAACTTTAAGTTCCAGCATGAGCCCGACCCGGCTCGCAGCGACGCTCTTCAAGACTTCTTCGACGGTCGGGATCCGTTCCCCGTTTCCGGCATTGAAGGCCCTCAGTTGCCGAAGGGATACCGCATCGACTCGCCCCCGCCCGTCGGTCGTTCGCCTGACCGACGCATCGTGAAGCGCCACCAAAACGCCGTCGGCTGTCCGCCGGACGTCGATCTCGACGAAATCCACGCCCAGCCGGATTCCCGTCTCAATCGCCGCCAGGGTGTTTTCCGGCGCGTGGCCCGCGGCGCCGCGATGGCCTATCCGCAATACTCGAGGCATGATGACTCCGAATTCTCCCAGGTAGGCAAGCGGTCGTGCAGGAAATCAGTGCAGCGGCGGCGCAAACCGTAGGTTATGCGCTTCCAAATCGGAGAGATACGCCTTCATCTTTTTCCGCTCATGTCCCTTGACGAATTCGATGACCTTGGCGTCGATCTCCAATAATCCCAGGCCCGCGGGAATCTCGTCAGGACGGATGACGAAGAGATTGACGCCGGATTCCTTGGCTTTCACCTGCGCTTCCTTGAGGCGGTGGTGAATGTACCGCTCATTTAATCGCAGCAAGTCGTTCAATTCGACAAGGTCCCGCAACGGATGCGGATCGACGCGAACGGTCCTCTTCGGAACGTTGAGGAAGATGAACACGGTATCGCAGCCGAGGTTGAACGCTTCCTCCACCGGGAGAGGATTTGCCAGGTCGGCGTCGAGGTACCGGAAGCCGTCCATTTCCACCAACTCGAACAACGGATACAGCGCCATGGAGGCACGGATCCGTTTGTAGAACATATCGTATTTCGTTTTCTGACTGCGCGCATCGGTCTGTGCATCTATCACGAGGTCGGCGTCCTTGTTCGAGAAGATCACGGTCTCGCCATCCTCGTACCGTTCGGCGATGATGTGCCACACGATGGAGCTCGTGAGCACCTTTTGCAGGTCGATCTGTTCGCCAAGACGAGCCAAGAGCGGAAACGGGTCGAGGAAGGCCTTCATCCGCTTGAATTCGAAGTATTTATCAACCTCGTCGAACGCCTCCAGGATTTCGGGCGCCTGCACGATGCGCCGGAACGATTGCTGTTGCGCTTCAAAGGTATCCATGAGGCGAAACAGGAAGCTCACTGTGCGGCCCGCCACCCGCAACGGCATGCGCACGCAGAACGACAGCACCAGCGGGAGAAACCTCATCGCTCTCCTGACGTCGCGGAGCAACGATCCGGAAGGTCCGAAGCCCTGCGTTGCCGACGGCACGACACCCAGGAGACGGGTCAATTTTTCTCGCAGAAAGGGATGCACTTCGTAAATCGCTTCCGGCGAGGTGATATAGTTTTCCCAGACACTGATTGTTTTTTCGGCGCCGGCCGGACCAGGCTGTTCGACAAACCCGAGCGCGTTGCAGCTCCCTGCGGAGGAACTCATGATGTGGGACGGAGTGAAGCCGGCATTGACCACTTCGGCCGCCGCGACCGCCTGGTGGATGGCCTTGCACCCTCCTCCGCAGAACAGGAACAGGGTCTTGCCGTATTTTGCCGCAGGACTATCGGGCATACCGAGACTCCTTGACTCGGACAGTCTGCGTGGAGAATGACGGAGAACCGGATGCCATGAACACGTATGACGTCTGCATCGTCGGTGCGGGGGTCATCGGCTGCGCCATCGCCAGGGAATTGGGAAGCCGCCGCTGGCCGCGCCCCCTTCGCATCATCGTGCTCGAACGGCACGACGGGCCGGGCGAGGAGACCAGCGCGCGCAACAGCGGCGTGCTGCACAGCGGCATCCACGAACATCCCGGATCGCTCAAAGCGCGGTTGGCGCGCGAGGGAAGCGCCCTGGCCGTCGCGTATGCGGAGCAGCGGAAGATTCCCCTGCTGCGCAACGGGATGGTCATCGCCATCTCACGGGAAGACATTCGTCGAGGTCTGTGGCGCGAAGCATCGATGCTCCGGCGTCTGTGGCTGAACGCGTGGAGATCAAACATTCGCATGTCGTTCGTGACAGCGGCCGGTCTGCGCGCATGGGAGCCACACCTCTCCACCTTCTGCGGCATCGTCATTCCGGACGTATCCGTCATCGATTCGGTGGCCTTCGTGCAAGCGCTCAAACTCGACTCAGAAGCACACGGCGTGGCGTTCACGTTTAATAACCGCGTTGTTGACATCAACGACGAAGGAGCGGCGTATCGCGTGACAACGGACCGCCAGAACGTGCGGGCCGGCTGCCTGATCAATGCCGCAGGCCTGCATGCCGACGACGTCGCCGCCCTCGCCTTGCCCTCTGGTAAATATAGCATTCGTCCGCTCCGGGGAGAGTATTACGAGGTGGTTACCCCCTCCAAGAAGCGCCTGATACGAGGCCTCGTGTATCCCGCCCTGCCGCCCGGGGCGAAGGGCAAAGGCATCCACTTCAGCCCGCGGCCGAACGGACAGTTGTTCGTGGGGCCGAATGAAGTGCCGGTGACTGACAAATCGGACTATCAATCGCAGAAGACGCCGCCCGGAATGTTCCTCGAGGCGTTGCGCAGATTTCTTCCCGTTCTGGATGAGTCGGATCTCCGGTGGGCCTATTCGGGTATACGGCCCTGCGTGATGGCCGGCCGTGACAAGAAAAGTGATTTCATCGTAGCCGTCGACCGTGAAACCCCTCTTCTGATCAATCTGGTCGGCATCGAATCGCCAGGACTTTCCGCCGCTTTGGCGCTGGCGAGACACGTCAGTGACCTGCCTTGCATTCAACAGCGCTTTGCACCGCCTCGCCCTTGAGCTGCTGTTCAGCGCCGTTAGAGTGCTGTAAGTGAAGCTGCGCGTCCTCTTCGGCGCGCAGGATGCGGTGGAGCGTCTTTCCAAGAATGGACCTGGGCAATTCCGTGCGGAATTCGATCTTCTTCGGCACCTTGTAAGAGGCCAGATGACTCCGGCAATGCGCCGTGAGTTCTTCCGGCGAGACCTCCTGCCCCGGTACGATAAACGCCTTGATGGATTCACCACCATCCACGGCACGCACGCCGATGACGGCAGCCTCCCTCACGTGCGGATGAAGCAACAGCACCTGTTCAATTTCCGCGGGGTACACATTCAGCCCCGAGGTCGACAAAATCATGTCTTTCTTTCGATCGACGATGAAAAAGAAGCCGTCTTGATCCATCCGCGCAATGTCGCCGGTGGCGAGCCAGCCTCCGGGCTTCAGTGCATTGGCCGTTTCGACCGGGTTGTTCCAGTATCCCGCCATCACTTGCGGCCCCCGCACCCAAAGCTCTCCGCTTTCCCCGGTGGCCACTTCCTGGCCGGCCTCGTCCACAATTTTTGCCTCGGTGTTGCCGATGGGCAGCCCCACCGAGCGCTTGACGGAGAGGCCCCGGGCAATGTTGCAGTGCGTGACCGGCGAGGCTTCTGAAAGTCCGTACCCCTCGCAGATGAGATGCCCGGTGCGTTCCCTGAACCGCTTCAAGAGATCGTACGGCAAGGCCGCCCCTCCGCAGATGACAAACCGCGTCGACGTGAAATCCTTGGCATCACAATGCTCGAGGAGTTTTCGCACAAATGCGGGGACGAGGGTGATCACGGTCGGTTGTTTCTTGCGCAACAGCGTGACCAGCACCGGAATATTCCTCGGGTCCGGCACCAGGATCATGCACCCGCCGATGGCCAGACAGATATTTTGCGTGACCGTCATGCCGAACACGTGAAACAAGGGGAGTGCCGCAAGGAAGCTTTCCACGCGTTCGGCGGGGGAAAACCAACTCACCAGCTGCCAAATATTTGCCGTCAGATTGCGGTGCAGTAAAATGGCCCCTTTTGAGATGCCGGTGATGCCGCCGGTGTACTGCAGGAGCGCGATATCGTCCGGCGAGGCAACCGGCAGATCTTCCGGCGCGACGGCAGACGGCTGATCCAATACATCATGAAAGAAACGCGTATTTTCGTCCGGCCGGATCTCAGGAGGCCGATGATGGCCGTTCCGATGTCGGTAGATATAGCTCGCGATCGTCGTCATGAAATCGGTAATTCGCGTCACGATGACGACGTCTAAATTGAGAGGCTGTATCTTGGAATACATCAGGTCGAGGACGACCACGCCCCGCGCTCCCGAATCCCGCATCTGATGTGCAAGCTCATATTCCGTGTAGGTCGGATTGCAGGCGACTACGATTGCGCCCGCGCGGAGAATGCCGAAATAGGCGATGACGGCCTGCGGCGAGTTCGGCAGGCACAGCGCCACGCGATCGCCCTTACGGATGCCCAACGCGGCAAGGCCGCAGGCGAATCGCTCAATGAGAGCATGACATTCCTGGTAGGACAGCGTTTTGCCGAAAAAGTACAAGGCCGGCCGGCGCCCAAATCGCTGCGCGCTTCGCGAGAACATGGCGGTGAGCGTCTCCGGGGTCAGGGGGAGTTCCTTGGGAACTCCTTCCGGATAATGGATCCACCAAGGATGTTCGTGCATAGGCTGCTCCATTTGTGCGTGGACCGGTGCTACCATCCTCCCTGCGAAAGCGCCGGACAAGGCTCGAACCGTTTGCCATACCGGACGGCGAGCGCTTCCAAGGCCTGCGTCATTTGTCCCGGCGTCATGCTCTGCCTGGCCCAGGTCAAAAGCCCACCGCGAAATGCCGGGAACCCGATTCCATAGGTGAGGGCAAAATCGACCTGCCAGGGATGGTCCACGATCTTGTCCGTGAGACAGCGCACCGCCTCGTCGACCATTGGAAGAAACAGCCGTTGATGAAGCACCTCGTCCGCCGGGGTGCCACCCTCGGAACGCTCGGTACGGCGGTAGTCGCTGATCAGATCGCAGGCCTGCGGATTTTCCTTCCCTCGCTTCCAAAAGGTGACGGGTTTCTTGCCGGTGAGGAACGCGCGCAGGAGCGCGTCACGCGATTCAATGCGTGAACCCAGAACGGCCAGCGAGGTGAGCACATGCATGGCAACGGGGAGTCCGACGAGGTCGAGCAGTTCGAGCGGCCCCATCGGGTGTCCGCTGTCGACCGCCATGCCGAAATCCTTGGCGATCGCATCGATGCGGCGGATCGGCACGCCCTCACCGACCAGGATCACCGCCTCCGCAAGATAGCGCGACAAAATCCTGTTCACGAGGAATCCCGGCCCGTCGCGTACGACGAGGGGAAACTTGCCTAGCCGCTTGGCGACGGCGCAGGCATGCGCCAGCGCTTTGTCCGACGTGAACGGGGCACGCACGATTTCGACGAGCTGCATCTTGGCGACAGGATTGAAGAAGTGAAGGCCCACGCACCGTTCGCGATGAGCCGCCTTGGCCGCGATGTCGGCCAACGTGTAAGACGACGTATTGGTGGCGAAAATCGCATCCGGACGCGCCATGGACTCAAACTCGGCGAACACCGCCCGCTTCACGTCCAGTGTTTCCGACACCGCCTCGATGACGAGTGGAAGACCGCTGAGATCCCGCGCGCTGGTCGTCGGCGTAATCCTCATCATTCGATAGCGGAGGTCCGATGCTAAGATTATGCGTTTGCGTACTTGAGCCGCCTGCGTCTGATGGATTCGTCCCATTGCCGTCGCCAGAACACCCGACGCCACATCGCGCAACGCGACTGCATAGCCTTTTTCAGCGAGCTGTCCGGCGATTTGCGAACCCATCAAACCGGCCCCGAGCACACCGATGCGGGTGAGGGGTTCCGTGACAGCAGGTGCCTTCCGCTTGACCTCTTCGCCGGCCAGAAACAACCCGACGAGATGGGCGGACACAGGACCGGCCAAGAGATCGAGCAACCGTGGCTTCTCGATCGCCATCGAGGCTTCGAGCACATCCAGACGCATCCCATGGTGCACGGCGTCGATCGCCATGAGCGGAGCCGGATAAAAATGGCCCACCCGTTTGATGACCTGCCGCTTGGCGTAGCGACACACGAGTGAGCGAACGCCCGGCGCGCCCCAGAATCCGGGGGTCGCCTTGCGAGGCGGAGACATCTGCCGGGCGGCGCAGAGTCTGCGGGCTTGCGCGACGGCCACTTGCACGAGCGTTTCCTTTTGCATGTCCCCGAGCGTTCTGACCGGAGACGGAATCGAGGTGACCAGGCCGTCGGACAAGCCCATTTTCAGGGCCTGCCGCGGGAACAAGGTTCTGCCCGTGGTAATCATCTCCAATGCCGCTGGCAAGCCGATCAGCCGCGGCAGCCGCTGGGTGCCGCCGAAGCCGGGCAGAATGCCGAGCTTCACCTCCGGCAAGCCGAAGCAGGTCCGCGCGTGCGCGCTGGCTATGCGCGCATGGCAGGCCAACGCGAGTTCCAGCCCGCCGCCCAGACAGACGCCCTCCACGGCGGCCACAAAAGGTTTGGAGGAGCGGGCCATGACGTCGAATACCCTGTGGGCGGTGATCACCAACCGTTCCACTTCGTCAAAGGCCCCGCGCTGTTGCGCGGCGCGCAGTTGCTCGAGATCGGCGCCCGCACAGAAGTTTCCCTCCTTGAGGCTGACAAGGACGACGCCTGTGATTTCAGGCGATTCTTGTGAGAAGCGGACGATCGTCTCCCAATCGGAGAGACTCTCGTGATTGAGAACGTTGACCGACTTCGCATGGTAGTCGAAGCCGGCGAGCAGGACTCCGTTGGCCACCGTGGCGAACTTGAAATGAGTGAGTTCGTGCAACATGGCTATTTCCGTTCAACGATCATCGCCACGCCCTGTCCCCCTCCGACGCACATGCTGATCAAGGCCCGCTCGGCGTTACGCCGCTTCAACTCCAGCAAAGATGTCGTGGCCAGCCGCAGACCCGAGACACCGACGGGGTGGCCGAGCGCGATCGCGCCGCCGTGGGGGTTGAGATCGTCTGGCGGGATCTCACCCAGCCGATCCGTCCATCCGTAGCGGCCAAATTTGCGTTCCATGAGAGAGGACGAGGCAAGAATGCGGCTGATTCCCAGCACGACAGACGCGAAGGCTTCGTTGATCTCGACGACCGAAACATCTTTCAGTGTGTGTTTGGTATTGGACAGGAGTTTGGCGATGGCCCCGACCGGAGCGAGGCCCATGCAGCTCGGCTCATAGCCGAAATCGGCGTACTCCTTTATATACCCGAGAATCGGCAGACCGAGCGCCTTGGCTTTCTCCTCTTCCATCAACAGCATGGCGGCGGCAGCGTCGGTAATCTGTGAGGCGTTCGCCGGCGTCACGGAGCCGTGGCGCCTGTCGAACACCGGCTTCACATCCCGAAAGGTCGCCGGATCGGCATCCTCTCGGATGCCGTTATCCCGTTCGACATAGCCGTTGCTCTCGGGCACGAACATCGGCATGACTTCTTCGGCGAATATCTTTTTGTTCCATGCCTGCGCCGCCAACTTGTGCGATCGAATTGCAAACGCGTCCTGGTCTTCCCGGCTGATGCCCAGGACCGGATCTTTGGCGATATTCTCGGCGGTCTGCCCCATGATGAGGTCGCACATGGGATCCGTCAGCCCCATGACGAGACCCACGTGAGGCGGATACCGTTTGAGGTTCAGCAGTTTGGGAAGCAGTGCCAGGGCGCTGGCGACACGATCGAGAGCCGTTTTCGATTTGCCGTATTGGAGAATCAGATCGGCGACCGTCCGGTCATAGACGATAGGAATGCGGCTCATCGCCTCCATGCCGATGACCAGCACCGTATCGGCATCGCCGCTACGGATACGCAGGCTTCCGTAGTAAAGGGCCGTGACCCCCGATCCGCAATTTTTTCCAGCGACCGTGTCGGCGGGAATACTTGCTGGCAGACCGCCGGTCACCGCAGC
>JBKPSD010000032.1:0-9641 GCA_046734935.1 Nitrospirota bacterium | reverse complement strand
GTGCCCATCTTCAAAGGCTGGATGGAAGTCGATTCCTTCGAGGAGTATCAAAAAGCCTGGGCCCGAATTCGCCACTGAGTTCCACGTAGATCCACGTAGTCTTCGTTCGACCCGACCTCCCTGCGTTTTTTGCCCCCCTTCAGGAGGGTTCCCGACCCCCTCGATCTGGGAATGGCTGAAATCTTCCTCTGGGGTATCCTCGAGATGTGTCGATCAGGAGGTCCCCATGAAATGCAGCTTGCTCGAACAGAATCTCGCCGCCCCCCGGGCACATGCGCCTCTGGACCGCCGCTACGCCGAACGAGCCCTCATCCACAATGAGGTCACCTATACCAGCACCGAAGGCGCCAGGTTCACGACATCCAGCGGGTCGCTGAAAGATCTCTCGAAAACCGGCTGCAGGGTGGTGGGAACGACGCTTCCTGCGATCGGCGGCAGTCTCACCATCACCTTGTACTTGAACGACGGCCAGGCGCCCTTGCGCCTGACAGACGCTACGGTGTCATGGATCAAGGGCAATGTCTTCGCGGTTCGGTTTCCGAAGCTGATGGAGGAGGAACGGAAACGGATCCAAGCAGCCATTTGGAAACATGTCAGTTTGTCCGCAGCCAAGGACCAGCGAACAGCGTTCCGCATCGTTCCGTAAAGAGGCGCATACGAACGTACCACGGAGGAAGGATGAGACAGCTGAGCATCGATCAAGTGCGCAGGACGGCGCTCAAGTCAACTCGCGAGAACCGTCGTGGGACCGAGCGCGTCCCCACGCACTTCAGCTTGATGTACTCCGGAATGTGCGACGGCCGCATGCTGATCGGTAGCGGCATTGTCAGCAACATCTCCCAATCCGGGATCGGCATCCATGGCAATCATCCGGTCAAGCTCGGGATGGACCTATCACTCTTTATCGACCTTCCCGGCGTGGAGGAACCTGTGTGCATTGCCGAAAGCCGAGTATCTTGGGTATCGGGACGGCGCTTCGGCGTTGAGATGATCGCGCCGAAAGTGGAAATCCAGAATGAACTCAGGTTTTACGTCTGGAATCATCTGCATCGGCACAGCGCCAAGAAAGGATAGGGCCATGAAGCAGACACGAGCGCCAAGGCTTGCGCATAAAACCCATCCCGTCTGCGACCGACGTGCGGAACACCGCCTGCCGGTCGATTTCCGGCTGATGTATTCCGCGCAGGACGAGCGGGAAGAATTGATCATGGGCGACGGCAGCGTTCTGGATCTCTCCAGCAAAGGTCTTCACATCCGCGGCAATAGGCCCGTGAAGCCGGGCCTTGAGATGACGTTGTTTCTGTATCTTCCCGACGGCCGAGACCCTTTGTTCGTCCTCAGCGCCAAGGTGGCATGGTCGAAGGGCCATCAATTCGGGGCGGAGATTCTGAAAATCAATCTGCGCGAGCGCAATCGATTGCGGTATTTTCTCTCCTCGAATCACCGGTAACCGGCATTCCTCGCAATCGCGTTCTTGGTTGTCAGCGATGGGAACTTCGTGCTACTCTTGTGGTGAGTAATTACTCACTCACTGCTCACGATGGCACGACAACCGCGGCCGACCAGCCAACAGCGTCAGGCGGGCTTGATTGCCGCGGCCGCATCTCTCTTCGCGGCCAAAGGCTTCAACGGCACAACGACCAAGGAGATAGCCCGGGCGGCCGGGGTGAGCGAAGCACTGGTCTTCAAGCATTTCCCCACCAAGCATGCGCTGTACGGCGCGATTCTGGCCGAAAAGGTCACGATAGACGAGCTCCTCGGCGCCGTCGAAGAATCCGCAAAGAAACGGGATGACCGCCGCGTCTTCACGTTAATCGCCGGCTTCCGCATCAGACCCAATGTGGACTCCACCTTTTTGCGGTTGCTGCTTTTTAGCGCGCTCGAGGGTCATGAGTTGGCCCAAATGTTCTTCGGAAAGCATCATCGCGTACTTTACGACCACCTGGCCGCGTATATCGAGACGAGAATCGGCGAAGGCGCCTTCCGCGAGGTCGATCCGCTGCTCGCCGCCCGGGCCTTCATCGGAATGGTCGTCCATCACCGGCTGCTCCACGAAATCTTTGGCGTGCCCATGCACCGCCCGCATGACGAAACGGTCGCCGCCTATGTCGACTTGTTCCTGCACGGCCTGGTGAAAGGCCCGACGGGGAGACGGACCGCATGAATTCTGTCAGGCAGCATCCGCTGGTCACGCTAGGCGTCATCATTTTTTTTGCCGTGACGGCGCTGGTGGTCTTTCGTCTCAGCAGCGGAGCCAAGGTCGATCAGAAACACTCCCGGCTCATTATCGTCGGGACGGTGACGCCGCTGAAGCAGGACCTCGACATCCGGCTGGCCTATACTGCGGACATTACGCCTAATCAGGTCGTTAACATCTTCTCCCGCGTAGACGGCTACATCGCCAAGTTGTACGTCGACAAGGGCGATTTTGTGAAGGCAAATCAGCTCCTCGTCGAAATTGACCATCAGGACTATTTGCATGCGGTCAACCAGGCAAAAGCGAACGTGGCCGCCGCGAAAGCCAAGGGAACGCAGCAGGAGGCATCCGTTCGCAATGCCAAGCTCACGCTCGATCGCATGCAGGCGCTTATCAAGGAACAGTTCGTCTCCCAACAGGACTTGGACAACGCAGAAGTGAACCTGGAGGGCGCAGTCGCCGCCCTGGAGTCGCTGCGAGCGCAGGTCAAGCAGATGGAAGTAGCGCTCGCACAGGCGGAGACCAATCTCGCCTACTCCTACATCCGCGCTCCGTTCGCTGGGTATGTGGCGGAACGGAACCTCGATCTGGGTGCCTACGTGACTGGGGCCGCCACCGCCAATTCCACGACTTCCCGCGGCATCGTCAGCCTGCATGACATCGAAACGGTTCGCACGCTCATCGAGGTCGTCGAAAAACACGTCCCTCTCATCCAGATCGGGCAAAAGGCGGAGATCCGTGCGGAGGCATATCCCGATCGCGTTTTTGAAGGCACCGTCACCCGCGTGGTGCAGGCGTTAAACCGTGCGACCCGAACCATGACAGTCGAAGTGGATTTGCCCAACAGGGACCGCCTGCTGAAGGGCGGCATGTTCGCCCGAGTCGAAGTCCTGGTCGGCAAGCATCGCAACGCGCTGCAAATCCCGATCGACGCCGTGAGCCGGCTTGAAGACGCGCAGTACGTCTACATCGTTCGCGACGGAAAAGCGGAACGCGTCCCCGTGGAAATCGGCGTCCGCGACGAAAACCGGGTCGAGGTGACCAAAGGTCTTACGGGAGCCGAGCAGGTCATCGTCTCGGGCAAGGACCTCGTGCACGACGGAACGCCGGTACAGACGGAGCCCGTTGCTCCCGCAAAAGGTGCCGGCTGATTGCGCGGATTTCTGATTGAGAGTCATTAGAGCATGTGGCTTACGCTTCTTGCGTTACGCAACCGCATCGGCATTCTCATGTTGTCGCTGGCCATGGTCGTGCTGGGCGCGACATCATTGAATCGCCTGCCCGTCGACCTGTTTCCCAACATCCAGGTGCCGGTCGCTTTCGTCGGCGTCATCTATAAGGGCGCCCCTCCGCTCGATATCGAGCAGAGCGTGGTTTATCCCATCGAGAAGGCCGTGAGCTCCGCTTCCAACGTCGAGCACGTCGAATCCTTCGCAAAACAAGGAATCGGAGCCGTTCAGATTTGGTTTAACTGGGGGGCGGACATCAACGTCGGACAGATGGAGGTGATGCAGCGGATCACGCAGATCTTGAATAGCCTGCCGCCGGGTATTCTGCAGCCATTTATCGTCAAGTTCGACGTCTCGAATATTCCGGTCTCGTTTGTCACCGTGTCCAGCGACGACCTCGATGAACGCGCGCTTTACGACCTCTCGTTCAATACCATAGCGCCACAGATCGAACAGATTGCGAACGTCGCTGCCGCCACGGTCGAAGGCGGGAAAATCCGGCAAATTAACATCAACCTGGATCCCGCCCTGCTCAACGCGCGGAGTTTGTCGATTCTGGACGTCGTGAAAGCGGTCAAGGCCGCGAACTTGATCCTGCCGTCCGGCGACATCAAGGCCGGCAACCTCGACTACAATGTCTTCACAAATAATCAGTTCCGTACGGTGGAACCGATTCAGGACGTCATTGTGAAGGTGAATCAGCAGGGCAACCCCGTCCGCGTCCGCGATCTCGGCACGGTGACGGATTCCTCGGACATTCAAACGAACATCGTGAGGACGGACGGGAAACGGGCGGTCTATCTCCGGGTCAACAAGCAGCCGATCGCCAACACCGTCGAGGTCGTCGATTCGCTGCGTGCCGCGTTGCCCAAGATGATCGGCATTCCGCCGGGAGTTCAGCTCGGCATCTCGTTCGATCAATCGATTTACATCCGCCAGTCCATCGGGAACCTCGTCGAGCAGGCGCTGCACGGTTCGCTGCTCGCGGCCGCCGTCATTCTGATCTTCCTGCGCAATTTGACCAGCACGGTGATCATCTCGGTCGCCATCCCTCTCTCCATCATGGTGACGTTCATTGTGCTTTATTTTACCGGCCAGACGTTAAATGTCTTCACCCTTGGGGGACTGGCGCTGGGCATCGGTCGCTTGGTCGACGATTCGATCGTCGAATTGGAAAATATCCAGCGGCACCTCAATACCAATCCCCGCCGATGGGACGCCATCCTCGATGCCGCCCGCGAGGTGGCGATGCCGATTTTGGCGTCGACCGTCACGACCGTGGTGGTCTTCCTGCCCATCTTTTTTGTGGTCGGCATTGCCCGCCTTCTATTGATCCCTCTAACCTTGACCATTGCCATCGCCCTGTTCACGTCATTTTTTGTGTCGCGGACGGTGACCCCGGCGCTCTGTTTTAAATTTCTCAAACCGGAACAGGAAGCGCACCGGTCCATGCCGCGATGGTTCGTTCGCACGATGGAGTGGAGCAGAGCGCGCTATGAGTCTTTGGACCGCGGATTCGAAGATTCGCTGCGCTGGGTGATCGCCCATCGCAGAGTGTTTATCATCGCCATTCTTGCGATGTTCGCCGCGGCGGTCGCTTTGGTGCCGAAGATTGGCACGGAGTTTCTGCCGGTGTCCGACGAGAGCCAATTCCGGATCGTCCTCCGGGCGCCGGTCGGCCAGCGGGTCGAGAAGACCGAACAGCAGGTCGCCGAGGTCGAGCGCGTCTTGCGTGCCAACATTCCTGCCGGCGAACTGGAGACGATCGTCTCCAGCACCGGTGTGCTGGCGCAAGGCCGCTCTTCGCTCTTCAATCCGAACACGGGACCACACACGTCGGTCATCTCTGTATATCTGACATCTCCCGATCGCCGCTCACGGAACCAGGTGCAAATCATGAACGACGTTCGGCCGAAGGTCATCAAGCTCTTTCCCGGCGTGGCGATGTTCTTTGATCCCGGCGGGCTCGTGAAGCGCGTCACCAGCTTCGGCTCGCAAAAATCCGTGGATGTCGAGATCTACGGGTACGACTTCGAGAAGGCGCGGGAAGTCATCAGGCAGGTCGAAGGCTTGATGCACCGCATCGACGGACTGGCCGACATCGAAGTCAGCCGCGAGGAAAACTACCCTGAGGTCAACGTCATTGTCGATCGAGAGAAGGCGGCGCTCTTGGGCATCAGTGAAACCGACATTGCCAACGCCGTCCTGTTTTCGCTGAACGGCAACGGGCAGACCGATCCGATCATCTATACCGATCCGCAGAACGGGAACGAATATTACATCAGTGCCTGGCTGGCTGAGGACCACCGAAAAGACCTGACAGACATCGAGAACATCATCCTCACGGCACGAAACGGAGAGCCGGTGCTGCTCAAGAATGTGGCCTCGCTGAAATTGAACGCCGGACCCGTAAAGATCGATCGGAAGTATTTTCAACGGGTGATTCACGTCACGGCCAATCCGTTAAACCGCGATCTCGGCGCCATCGCGGAGGACCTAGAGACAGGCTTCGCTCAACTGCAACTCCCCACGGGATTCAGCATCCGCCTCGCCGGCCAGATCCAGCAGCAGCGCGAAACCTTTGCCGGCTTGCTGTTCGCAACCGTACTGGCGCTGATCCTGGTCTATATGGTCATGGCTGCCCAGTTTAAATCGCTGGTGGACCCGTTCATCATCATGTTTTCCGTGCCCATGGGCTTTCCGGGGGTGATCCTCGCGCTGTTCCTGACCAACACGACGCTCTCCACGACCTCGATGATGGGCATCATCATGATGCTTGGCATTGTCGTGAGCAACGGCGTGCTGCTTGTCGATTACACAAACGTCTTGCGTCGCAAAGGCGTGGCGCTTCGTGACGCCGTCATTCGTGCGGCCAAGACGCGCCTGCGTCCGATTCTGATGACGTCATTGGCGACCGTGTTCGGGCTGTTGCCGATGGCCATCGGCTGGGGAACCGGCGGAGAAACGAATGCCCCATTGGCACGTGCGGTCGTGGGCGGGCTCAGCGTCTCGACCTTGCTGACACTCTTTCTCGTGCCGACGATATACCTGATTCTCGAGGAACGGTTTCCGCGGCGTGCGCCGGAGGAGGGATCGACCGTCTTTGAGGAACTGCCTGCCGAGGCTCCGCTCGTGCCGGCAAACCGCTAGATACAGGGCCCTGCCGCCAGCTTACATCTCCCGGCTGACGGTGGGGAACAGTGCTCGTAACTGCAGTGCCAATCCCATGTCGCCGCTGATTCTGATTCGGCCCGACATGGCCGCGGCCGGTCCGCTCAGCTCGCCGTTCAGCACCTTGACGCAGTCGTCGCCGGCCATCGACAGGATGACATGCGGATCCTCATGCCGCCCTTCCTCCACCTGGCAGGCTCCTTCGCGAATCGTCACGACGTATTGCCCGCCCTGCGACCCGCTCAAGTCGAACTGATACACCGCTTCCAGGTCCTCGGCAGCTTCAGCATCGAGCTTAGATGGCAATTGCTTGAAAAATTCCTTTACGCCAGTCGCTTGCATCTCGAGGAAATCCGAGGATGGACGAGGCATGGGAGCGGCGTGTTGGCCGCCCCATGCCGTGCTTCAACTAATAGCGAAGCGTGACGGTTGCGGTCGACCGCCGTGCGCCGAAAAACTGCCGTGAAAACTCTTCCACGACCGCCGGGTCATAGCCCTTGCAGCTGAAAATGTCTAGATAAGCATTGTTGGTGTCGTTGGCGAAGTGGCCGCTGATTAAGGAGGTCGAGATCAACTGAACCATCGAATAGCCGGCGACCCGCCCGGAACCGAAATCCACGACCTGGCATTCGCCGAATCGCTGCATGTCAATGAGCTCGCAGAGCTCAACGACATAACGGCGGATATGGTCGGCGTCGCGGATTAGATCGGGATGGCAGTCTTGCAGGTCAACAGCAGTGCACAGTCCCCAGGCCTTCCCTTCACCGACCATGTCTTTGACAGGGATGGTCGAGGAAGCCTCTGGGACACTCGATGGCAAAATCGTCTCTTCGGAACCGACCGGGACGCTCATAGGGCATTCCGCCTTTCTGTGTGTGGGTGAGAACTACGGGGAAATTTTTTTCACTATACCATGAATTGTTTCATCTGCATGACAGCCGTAAAAAAAATTTGCGGTTGATCGCCGTGCGGTCGGTTGACAAGATTCTTGACCCTCAGGGAGAATGCCGGCCCATGACCGCCGGTACCCAATCGTCCCCCTCAGACCTTCCTGATCGCCTCTGCACGTGGTGCAAGGTCCCTATGAAGAAACGGCTGGTCGCCAGCGGGCAATTCATTCATTACACCTGCCCCAAATGCATCTTCCAACACACGACGCGACGCGCGTCTAAATCATCCGCCCCTGACCAGAGCCATTGATGCCGCAATCCTTCGGCACGCTGAAGGGTTTCCACCGACTCTTTTAGAGTTTGCCTTGGATTTGCGACCGGATGTCCTCCATCCGGCGGCGATTCACGCCGAAATCCCCGTAGCCGACGCGAGAGGCGGAGCGAAAGTGGATCGTCTTGGATGCTTCCTCGAAGAGAAATTCCACGTCGTCGACGAACCTCAAGAGAAGGCTCGTAAATTCGTAATGGAGGTAGCCATCTTCTTCCTCGATCAACTTGGTGCGCGGGAGGCCACCGATGATTGCCTTCAAGACGGCTTTCGCGTCTGACCTGGTCTTGGAATATCGATACGGACCTATTGCATGCCGGCTGTCTTGCGCGGGAGCAAGCGTCGACACGCAGTTCGGGCTGTCAGGACAGGGCGCAAATGATCGCATCGTTAATGACGCCTAAACAAGTACTGAGTACTTTTACATGCCTCTTGAATGTTTTCTCAATCAAACCTCCTAATACCAGATCGTCGTCAACGGGGGCTGGCCGTCATCGCGGCTTTCCACGGTCACGGAGACCCGCCCGATGATGCGTCCATCCTCAGATTCAAGATCTACCCGCCAGTCGCCGGGATCGAGTTGCTGCTTGAACGTGTAGGCCCGGTAACCGGCTTCACGGCCGCCGGATATCTTCACAGGAATCTTGTCGGCGTGCGAGAACGGTTTATTGGGTTGCCCCCGGAAGTACCAATGGTGGTATACGGTCGTGTTCAGTGCGACCGGCGCAAAGACGGCGGTAAAGCAATAAATCGGCTCATGCGCGGGGAAGGTCGTGTCCGATCGCTTCCAGACTTGGTACCACTTGCGTTCGAACGATAATTCAAATCGGTCGTCCGACTTTTTGACTTCATGGTAGATACCGCCGAACTTCATTGAAAGCGGCACCGGAGGAATCCAGTTCAGAAAATAGAATCCGACCATAAGACCGATCAATCCAAACGACGGAATGGTGACACCAAAGGCCTCTCGCCTGGACCGATCCGGATTGTTGCGATAGATGAGTTGCACGACGCGGAAGGTCACCGTCGCGCTGAGAGCCGCACCTGCCAAAAAGACCAGCACGTTCATGTAACCGGTCATGACGGGCAGGAAAAAAGTAAAAAACCCGAAACAGACGAGCGCATACAGGCTGATCAACAAGCGAAGATTCGACAGACGGTCTCGAAGGAACTCGTTTCCCACCAGCAGGAGCACCAGCACACCAAAAAATACCGCCGTACTGGTCAGTGTGGCGCTGCGTGAATAGAACACGGCATATGCGCTGAAAAGGCTCCCCAGAAGAAACTGACTGGCCATCGGATAATACGGTCGGCTCCGAAGCAGCCATCGGGTGAACGGGGAAAGCGCTGCCAACTGTTCTCGCTCGGGAGGCGGCTCGATGCCGAGTCTGCCGGTCAGAACGATGAGAACGCCGAGCAGCAGGAGATAGAGCAGCAGCAGCAGGTTGTCCTGGAGGCGGTCGATCCGTGTCAGGGTCAGGGTGTCATAGCTGACGCCGGAAAAGAAGAAGACGGCGGGCATGAAAGGCTTCGCGAGAAGCGTCTGAATCCGGGTCAGCGGGCTCATTCCCCCACTCTGCGGAATCGGGAAGGTTTGTTCAACGAAATATTACTTTTGGATAAATTGGTTTGAGCTGTTCAGACGGGTTGTTTGGCTGGGCCGCCGCGAGCGAACCCCTGAGGCGTACGGTTTGAGGTACGTTGAAGGTTTGAGCGATGCCAGAACGACGCGGAAAGCCCGTTTCAACAGACGTTCAGATGAACGCGGGCAGTGGCGCATACCCGACCGGCTGTCCGATCAAGCGCTCCAACCAGCCGCCCATGAG
>JBKPSD010000031.1:0-10352 GCA_046734935.1 Nitrospirota bacterium | reverse complement strand
TGTCACTCAAAATCATTCGCGGGGGGACGTCCTGCTATACGATCGCAATGTGCGCGCAGGCCGGACATGAAGACGCCATGCTTTCGTTCCGCGACGCATCGGTGGAAAAGATTATGAAACTGGCCGACACGGTGAAACGGCTCAAGGGCACAGTGCAACCGCGGCTGGCCACAACCAAAAACGGCGCTTCCAGTTAATGCTGGAAGATCGAGGCGAGTGAAAGGAGGCAGGGTCCATGGCTAACACCCCCTCAGTTATCGGAACACAGAACAAAAAGGGTCAAACGTTTACCGATCCATGGAAAATGCTCCATGAAGCGCCTCGCACTCCCTCATTCTTTACGGGCAGCGAAGTCATCAAGGAAGCCGTGCGCCGCGCCAGTTGCGACGTCATGATCGCCTATCCCATTACTCCGCAGAGCGAAGCGGCGGCCTTGATCGGCGAGCTCTTCGCCGAGGGGTACATCGGCGATTACTTCCGTGGTGAGAGCGAATTTGCCGTCATGTCCCAATGCGCCGGCGCCGCCTTCGGAGGCGCGCGCGTGTTCACCACGACAGCCGGCCCCGGTACGATGCGGGCAATGGAAAACTTTCCAATGTGGGCGGGCGCACGGCTGCCGATCCAAATGATCGTCACCTGCCGCGGCATCAACTCGCCCCTGTCGATTCAACCGGACACGCTCGAAATTGCCTATCTTCTGAATACGGGCATGCTGGTCTGGCATGCGGAAACGGCACAGGACTTTTTCGACTGGATTCTGAAAGGCTACATGGTATCGGAAGAGCCGGACGTCCACCTCCCTCTCGCGCTGTGCTGCGACGGCTTCTTCGTGACGCATACCAAGGACGTCGTGAATCTCACGCCGACCGATATGTGTCTCCCTCCGTATGACCCCTACCGTTCGCCCGTTCCCTGCATGGACATGGAATGTCCTCCCGTGCGCATGATGCGTGATCCGTTCGTCATGAAGAGCAACTACATCAGCTACGCGACGCATGCCTCATGGCAGCAGGAAATTTGGGCGGCCATCGAACGCTCGCGCAAGCATTCGATCCATTGGCTGAATGGTCTGATCGACACCGAAAACATCGACCAAGAAATCATGATCGTTGCCTCCGGGACGGCTGTATCGCAGGGGCGTGAAGCGATCCGTCTATTGGAGGACGAGGGCGTGCGCTGCGGGTTGGTCAAGATCAAGACATTGCGCCCCTGGCCGGAAGAAGAGATTCGCGAAGCGACGAAGAACGCCAAGCACATCTTCGTGCCTGAGTTTAACGTCACCGGATGGCTGGCGAAGGAAATCCGCGCGACGATTCCGAATCCCCATCGCGTCCATGCCGGCCCGCACGTGTGCGGAGGCATGACAATGCCGCCGGAGATTATCGTGTCCGAAATCAAGACGGCCCTCGGGATGAAGAGCTTCTCCCTGGCCGGTCGTGGAAGCTGAGCAGCACACACTGAACACTGTTCGCTCCCGCGAGCGAATCTGAGGAGGCCATAATGAGCAAGGAACGCATCAAGATTTCTGAAGACCTCTATGACATCATGCCGTCGGACTATCAGGACCTGGTCAAGAGCGCGACCTACGGCAAGGATGACCGCGGATGGAAGGACATCGGCTCCTCTAAGGAGTTGATCGAACAGCATTCGCTCTGCGCCGGCTGTCCAGAGTCCATGGCGTTCCGGTACATCCTGGCCTCGTTGCCGAATCCGGAGGACACCGTCATGGTCGGCTCGACCGGCTGTACGAGCCTTGTGTTTCCAATGGTGGCCGTCCACAACATTCACTCGCTCTTCGGCAACCAGAACGCAATCGCATCGGGGTTAAAACGGGCCCTGAGCGTACGCTTCCCAGGCCGTGTCAAGGATGTGGTCGTTCTCGCCGGCGACGGCGCGACGGTCGACATCGGCCTCGATATGACGCTCCAGGCCTGGTTCCGTCAAGAAAAGTTCACCACGATCTGCTTCGATAACGAGCTCTACGCCAATACGGGCGGCCAGGAAAGCGGACTCATGCAGAAGGGCTTCGTGGCCAAGATGGCGCCGGTGGGCAAGCTGTTCGACAAGGTACGGTTGCCGGAAATCGCCCGCGAATCGGGCTGCCACTACGTCGTCAACTGCACGGTTAGCAAGCCATCCCTCGTCGAGAAGGTCATCCGAAACGCCGTGCACATTGCGCGGGAAATCGGCCCGACCTATCTCCAACTGTACACCCCGTGCATTCTCGAAATCGGCAAGAACAGCATGGAAGGGCTACAAGAGATGCGGGACTCCGAGAAGCCGGCCGAGCGGTTTGCGTACAAGGAGTACGTCAGTGAACCGGCCAAACAATTGCTAGCGGAACTCGCCGCGAAGGACAAAGAGCGGAAAGCGGCAGCCAAGCAGCTGGCGGGCCAAGCGCAAGCCTGAGGAGGCCATCATGATCAAGAAAAGACTCAATATTCGGATGTCAGGCTTGGGCGGGCAAGGCGCCGTCACCGCAGCGCACGTCTTGGCCATGGCCGCCAACCGGGACGGCAAGTTTTCGATTTCCAATCCGTTCTTTGGCGCCGAAAAGCGGATGGCGCCGGCCGAGAGCTATTGCCGCATCGGCATCGAGCGGATTTACGACCGCGGCGAGCTCGTGTTCCCTGACGTAATCCAGGTATTCCACCCGCAGGTCATTACGATGGGGAAGAGCTATACCATGCCGTTTTACTCCGGTGTGAAGGAAGGCGGCGTGGTTATTATCAACTCCGCTCAACCCCTCCTTTCGGAAGAGGACGTGCAGCGGTTGAAGGATTTGAACGTGGCTGTGTTCTACATTGCAGGCACGGAGCTCGCCATCGAAGTCGCCGGCACTGAATTGTCGACGAACATGGCCATGATCGGGTCGGTATCGGGAATCACAAAGTGCGTCACAATGGACGCCCTCGATGGCGCGCTCCAAGAGCGGTTCGGGAAGAAGTTCGTCGCATCAGGCGGGACGGCTTCGCTCGACGAAGCGATTAAGAAGAAGTTTGCGAAGAAAGAGATGCTGCTAGCCAAGAATCTGGCGACCGTGAAGCGGGCCTACGAGATAGCCAGCGAGTGGGCCGAAAAGAACAAGGTTGAGCTGCAGGTCGGCAATCCTGCCGTCGCCGCGTAAGAAAAGGAACCAACTTGAATGTATAACGTCGCGCAAGTCATCGACGAGAAATGCACGGCCAAGAAAGGCTGCCGCCTGTGCATCATGTATTGTCCCGAGGCGAACTGCCTCGATTTGAATTCCGGCAAGATGGTGGCGGAGGTCAACATCGACCGGTGTAAGGGTTGCGAGCTCTGTGTCGTCGTCTGTAACGCTGCCAAGCATGAAGCGATTCTCATGCAAGCGGTCAGCGCCACCGGACAGCTGATGTCGAAAAAAGGAGAGTCGGCGGCCCTCGGACAAGCCTACCAAGGTTAACCGGGCTCGCATTAATTCCAAAAAGCCCCATGGCGTTCGCGCTATGGGGTTTTTTTGTTGGTCGCTCACGAGGTCACCCATGGAAAGCGAAGACAACGTCATTGGCGAGCTGTTAAAGGAAATCTCCGGTCTCATTGCGGAATATCCGAAGGCTATCGAACGCCGCGCGGCCATGATCCAAGCTACCGGCAAAGACCCGGAGTTAGTTGAAAAACTGGTCAAGGCCGCTGATACGATGCGCGACAGCGGCAACCTCTATCTGACATGGGCCAAACACTATGCGGCTTTGGCCGAAGGCAACACCGACGCGTCGTCCGATGAAGATGAAACCGAGGATTTCGACGTCTAAAAAACCGTTCGCCCCCGCCATCGACATTTGTTACAATGCGCATTCCTCCAGTGGACCCTACATTCCCCGGTAGCTCAGTTGGTAGAGCAGCCGGCTGTTAACCGGCTGGTCGCAGGTTCGAGTCCTGCCCGGGGAGCCACACTTTCCACACTTCCGTACAAAGTGATAAGAAAGACCCAGCCGGCGTTCACTGCTTTGGAATACTTGTACGTCAGCACCTGCGTTGCTGTGTAGTTGAGGGACGGGCGTTGAACACTTATCTCCGACTTCCGGACCTCCTGCTAGCGATCACTCTGCTGCTTGGCATCAGTGCCGTCGTAATCCCGCTGGCGCGTCGGCTCGGGATTGCGCCAGAATTGGGCCTGCTGCTGTCCGGAGTCATCCTCGGAACCTCACACTTTCTCGGGACCACTCAAGTCGATCGCTTACACGAGCTTTCCGAACTCGGCGTCGTGTTCTTCCTATTCATGATCGGCCTTGAGCTCGATCTTGGGCAGGCCTGGCAGCTGCGGCGTTACGCCTTCGTCCTGGGAAGTCTGCAAGTTTTGGCCACCGGCGTGGCGCTCATGTTCTATTGGCGCTTCTTTATTCCGTCGTGGTCCCTTGCGCTGCTCATTGGACTGGTCTTGGCCAATTCCTCGACGGCTCTCGTCTTCCAGGTGTTGGAAAGGAAGCAGGAACTTCAGGAGGAACACGGGCGAGCGGCATTCGCGGTGCTCTTGTTCCAGGACCTCACCGTCGTCCCCCTTATTGCGCTTGTTCCTGTTCTCGCGGGAACCGGGTCGGCTGATTATTCCTGGTGGAATCTCCTTCCTGCGGTCGGAGCCATGACTCTTTTGTTTGTTGTGGGGCGGTATCTCTGCCCCCTGTTGTTCCGTTTGACGACCGCCAGAGAGATGACCGAAACGTTCACGGCGGTGCTGTTTGTCGCCGTCCTGGGGAGTGCCTGGATGGCCTATCACGTCGGGCTGTCAATGGCTTTGGGCGCCTTCATTATGGGCGTCGCGCTTTCGGGGACCGACTATCGGCACCGCCTCCGGCAAGAGGTCATGCCGTTCAAAAATCTCTTACTCGGCCTTTTCTTTGTCTCCGTCGGTCTCACGGTCGACGTCAGCGTGCTCAGCAACCAGACCGCAAAAATCCTAATGCATGTCGTGGCGATCATCGCCCTCAAAGCAGCGGTGCTCTACGTTGCCGCCAGAGCCATTCGAATGGATCATGCTCCCGCCGCCCGTATCTCCTTCCTCCTCGCTCAGGCCGGCGAATTCACGTTTGTGATTTTGGGGACGTTGCTGGCCACAGGCGTCGTCACTCACACGCAGTTCGCCAATGGCATTATGGTCGTCGCATTGACGACCATTACGACGTCATGGCTCGATGCCCTCGGCGTCGCGTTCAGTCGACTGGGCCGTCCGTCCATACCCTCACCGAAAATCTTCACCTCCTGATATGCCTATGATCCGAGCCCAGTCAATCCTTGCAGGAGCTGCTGTCGGATCGCAGATTCCGGCGTTCGTGCCGCCGAGACTGCTCCGGAATCGTCACGTGATGACATTGATGCCACGATACTGGTCCCGTGGAGTGCTCCTGGCCGGTTTGCCGTGCGAACGCCGATTGTTCAGGATAACGCCCGACACTCAACTTGCGGGATATTGCCATTGGCAGCCCAACCGCCGGGCTTCTCAGACGGCGCTGTTGCTGCATGGGCTCGAGGGTTGTTGCGATTCTCACTACATGCACGGCATTACTGCCAAAGCGTACGCCGCCGGACTCAATGTCGTCCGAATGAACCAACGCACGTGCGGAGGCACCGAGCACCTCTCTCCCACACTGTATAACAGCGGCCTCAGCGCAGATTACCGCATCGTGATACGACAACTGGCACAAGCCGAAGGGCTCGAGCGCATTTGGCTGATCGGCTATTCGATGGGAGGCAACCTTCTCCTGAAGGCGGCCGGTGAGATCGGCGGAACCGAACCCGCGCTGGCCGGCACGGTCGTCGTCTGTCCGAACATTGATCCGACCCGTTGCGTCGCCGAGCTGGAACGGCCGGGCAACTGGATGTATCATCACCACTTTCTGAGCCAGCTCAAGGCGCGTTTGCGACGCAAGGCCGCCCTCTCGCCGGGCAAATGGGATCTCCGCGGTCTCGGGCGCATTACGCGCATCAGTGATTTCGATGATCGCTACACCGCTCCCGACGGCGGGTATCGCGATGCGGCGGACTACTATGATCGTTCAGGAGCACGTCATGTCCTGAACCGGATCGCAGTCCCCACCACGATCATCACTTCTCAGGACGATCCGTTCATTCCATACTCGATGTTCGTCACGCCGGTCATCCAGCAGCATGCATGTCTCCGGCTCATCGCACCACGGCACGGCGGCCATTGTGGATTCTTCCAGACAAAGCAGCCTGGCGAAGACCGGTACTGGGTGGAAAACAGAATCGTTGATATTGTGACGGGTGTGTTGTAAACGCAGCTGCCCGGTTGCCCGTAAGGGCAACCGGGCAGAGTATCAGGCGGCCTTCCTGAGCCGACGTGCGTCCATGGATACGACTTGAGGCGCGCACTTTTGCAACCAGGTGACGATCAGCCAGACGCAGCAGGCGATCAACCCTACCACGAAGACCCAGTTATAGACTTCCCTGCCGGATTTCGCCAAGAACGGTCCGCAGGCATAGAGCAGCACTTCATACGCTGATCCCACGAGCACCAGCGTCGTCACCGGGAGAATGAGGCCCCGGTAGGGGAGCAGCCACTTCCAGTCCTCAGGCGGCTCCTCCGCTAATTGACGTGCACCGAACCAAGCCAAAACGATTGCACCGCCATACCCGATGAACTGCACGAGGTCAGACGCGTGGAGTTTGCCGACAGCGGCTTCGCGGAAGAGAGACAGGTGTCCCAGAACGACGGCGCAGACGACCGCCAAGATCATGGCCACGCCGTATTCCATCAGCCATTTCCGTGCTTTCATGCTGGACCTCCTGAACTTCAAAGACAGCCGTGAGTCAACATTAAGCATAGCACCGCTGGATTTGCGTAAAGCAATCAAGACCTTATGGCGGTCAGTCTGAGGCCAGATGGGAGTGGACTTCCTGAACGTAGGACTTGAACGGATCAGCCATCGGAAACGCTTCACGGCCTCGCAGCTGAAATATCGACCAGTTGATCACATAGGCGGGGTAAAAACGCTCGTCTTTGTTTGCCGGATCCGACTCCTGCGGAGGGCCGCAGCTCAGCAAATGTTTGATGAGTTCCCCACGGCCGAAGGCACGGGTATTCCGCGGCGGATGCTCAGTCGCGAGATCGACGATCTTATCGGTGGTCAGTCGAGGCACACGTCCCTCGTCCACCAGCCCGTAATAGAGCCCTTTCTCGGGATTGAGATTGTGATACTCGAGGTCGAGGCTCTTGAGCATGGGATCCTGCCATTCCAGTCCCTCCGCCTCACGGAACGTCTCCAACAACCAGAGCTTCGACGCCCAATCCACACGTCCGACCAACTGACGGTAGTCTCCACGGAGATCATGCAGCACGCTCTCCCACTGTGCGAGCACCCAGTCGGTTTCCTCGTCCTGGCCCTTGCAATGCGCCTGGGCCGCGGCCAGGAACTCTTCTTGGATGTCGATCGCCGATAGGCGCCTGCCGGACTGCAGCTGCACCATCCATTGACGGTCTTGATCCTGCGAGATCTCTTGAAGGCTTTCCACCGGCTCGTCGATGTCCAACTCGTGGGGGGCATGCCCCTCCTCAATGAGCTGCAGCACGAGTCCCGTCGTCCCGAGCTTGAGCGCGGTGGCATATTCCGCCATGTTTGAATCGCCAAGCAGGAGATGGATCCGGCGATACTGATTCGGGTCGGCCAGGGGCTCATCCCTCGTGTTGACGATGGCCCGGTTCTGCTGCACCCATTCGAAGAAGTCGTTCACGATGTGATCCGAGCGCTGGGAAATCTGAAAAGGCAGCTGGGTGGAGGCCGGGCCATGGCCCACAGCCGCTCGAGGCACGATCAGCCGGTCCATCTGAATCCACGCATCCTGAGGAGTCGCGGCGCCAACGCGTCCCGAGCCGGTAAAAATCTGCCTCGTCACTAAAAACGTGACGAGCGGCGCCAAGCCCCTACGGCTGAAGGGAAACCGGCGGCTGACCAGGTAGTTCTCGTGCGACCCGAAGGTGGCATCCGTCTCGTGGTCCACGTTGTTTCTGATCAGCGAAATTTGATTGGCCCACCCAAGGTCGTGAACCGCCTTTTGGAGAATCAGATCTCCGGCGCGGTCGCTCGCGACCACGTCCATCAATGAGTGACACTCGGGCGAGGCGTACTCCACATGGCCCATGTCGAGATAGATCCGGCCGGCGTTTTTGATGAAGCCGCCGTTCCCAGGCGGCTCGTCATGCCCGCGATGATGGAGGTCCACCACGCCGTGACGCTGCACCTGGAAAATATGGTCCCGAATCTTGTGTGCGAACCAGGTCGGCGAATGGTCGGGGCGATCCTGATGAACGAGAAGACCGTACTCGGTCTCCAGCCCGAAAATGCGGTTCAGCATGGTGTCAGGACAATATAGCTTTGAGGTCATTCGGCAAGAGCCGGCCCAGCTCATCCGGAGCTAAGGCTCGATACTTCGAGGCTCCCGGCTGCCTGCGGTCAAGCACGGCGCATTCGATCGTCTTTTCGGCGACCGTCTGACGCAGATGCGAATACAGGCTTTTGACATCCATGGATGATGCGTCGGCCGCCGATTCCTGCGGGTTGCTGTCGTCGGCCGCTTGGCGCTGCAATCGGTCTCCCAACGCCCAGGCCCGAAGGGCTGCTCCGATGGCCTGTTCCAGCGCGAGGCCGGCGGGCTCCGCCAGAAGCAGCTTCATCATGTCCTGCTCGACCGTCTTCGTCGCAGCCAGGACGGCGCAACGACTGCCTTCTTCAAACGTGCCGTCGTAATTAATCACCAGAAACATCTCCTTACCCGATTTTTGCCCCAATTCGGCCAACAAAATCTTGACGATGAAGGGCGCCTTGAAGACTTCTTCGAAGGCCTGTTTGATCACAGGAGCAATGCCGTATTTCACCATGCGGCTGCCCGTGACATCCGAGGGAGAACGGTTGAACCCCTCGACATGCGCCATTTCCAACAGGCTGAATCTCAATTTCTCCAAGTCAGCCGGATGGCCCATTCCTCCCAAGGCCAGACGGTCGTAGATTTCGTACAATTTCGGCGTGCCCTTGCTCACCGTCAGCAGCATGATGCCTGCCTCATACGCGACCGCCACCACAGGACTGCCCTGCTTGAACTGTTCTTCCAGATATTGGCGGCGATTGCCGACCGCTTCTACCCACTTGTAAGGTTCTTCGTACATCGTTGGCTCCGGGCGGTGGAAATGGCGATGTTGACCGCCTGCGAACTGTTAAACGCCTCGAGACACGCTCGCCTCAAATGTTTCCTTCAGTTCGGCTTCAGCCATTGTTTTGATTCCTTTTTCCGTAATCAGCTTGATGACCGGATACAGATTGGCCTCCCGATTGACGCCTCCCGTAGCGCTGTCGAACTCGGCGGCGCTCGTGAGCAGGCGCAGCGCCTGGACGACTGATTGTTCTTCGCTCATCACGCCGAGCGGCTGATCGCCCCACGTATTCACATAGTGGAGGATGCCGCGGATCGTCGGCGAGCCAGACCCCGAGACGGCATACTCGACGCCCTCGAATTCAGCGCCCAGGATGTCGTAAAAATAGATTTTTGCGCTTTCCTGCTCGAAATCGTATCCGGCGAAAATCGGAGCCACAGCTCCGGTGCCGGCCAGCGCAGCGGCGACATTTTCCTTGAGCAGCTTGGACACGGCCCGTAACTTTCCCTCGAAACTCAGTTCTTGAAGTTGCGTTCTTCGGTAATATTTGAAGGAATGTTCCAGGATGCGCACCATCTCATAGGCCGTCGCCGGGACGCCGGCGATCGCCATGACGCTGTGGCGGTCGATTTCCAAGACCTTATCCGTGCGGTCGTACATCACCATGTTGCCGGCGGTCGCTCGCCGATCTCCGGCGACCAAGACGCCGTCGCGGTACTTGAACGCCAGGATCGTGGTCGCGGTCGTGAACTGTCGATCCGCGCTTGGACCGCCCGCGGCGCCGAATTGATAGCCCTGCGCCTTCAGCAGCTGAAAGAAGTCCCCCTGCATTCCCATCGTTGCCCAGCCCTTCGTCGTTACCTATTGTCCCGTTCGCTGCCGATACCGTTCAGCCTGCTTTGGGTCGACCTTGCGCATCCGCTTCATCAGATTGTCCTGGTCCGGGGAGCCGCTTTCAGGTCGGCGAGGTCCTCCGTCTTCCTCTGCTGGTGAAGGCGATTTCGGCATCGGATTGACCGGCCCTTCGCGTCGTTCCGGAAGCATGTGAAAAATCATATCGATGTTTCCTTTCTCGTCTTCCAGGCGGCAAGCGCGTCCGTCGGGGAAGCCGCGCTTTCAAACAAGGAGATGCACATTCGCACGTCGGCCGGATCGAACAAGTCTCCCATTTCCAGCGACACCGGTCGCCAGCCGCCCGAGAAACCGATGCGTTCCCACTGCATCTGACTGA
>JBKPSD010000030.1:0-14913 GCA_046734935.1 Nitrospirota bacterium | reverse complement strand
GACGATATTCTCATTCAGATCACCGCAGCCAATCGCGGACCGAAGGCCGCAGAGCTTCATATCCTTCCGACGCTGTGGTTTCGAAATAACTGGGCGTCCTGGCAAGCCAGACCGGCCCCGAAACCGACGCTGAAGCAGGTGCCTGGGCCAAGCGGGACGAGCGCTGTTGAAGCCGGTCATGTGCTCCTTGGTCGGTATCTGCTGTATTGCGACGGGGATGCGCCGCTGCTGTTTACTGACAATGAGACGAACAACGCACGCCTCTTTCCCGAATATCCGAATGCCAGTCCCTATGTCAAAGATGGCGTCAACGACTATGTCGTCAACGGAAAGGAACGAGCCGTCAACCCTGACAAGACCGGGACGAAAGCCGCTGCGCATTATCGGCTTACGATCGCTTCGGGCCGGACCGCAACGATAAAGCTTCGATTGGTGCAGCAGGCCGCGTCCTCGGTCGGCGCGGCTCGCGCGAAAGCGACTGACACAGCCACGACCGCCTCGCCCTTCGGGCAAGGCTTTGATGCCATTATGAAAGACCGCATGGGCGAAGCCGATGAGTTTTATCGCGCCGTGACCCCGCCTTCGGTCACTGCCGATGAGGCCGCAGTCATGCGGCAGGCCGTAGCGGGCATGCTCTGGAGCAAACAATTCTATTTTCTCGATGCCGACCAATGGTTGGAGGAACACTATGCCCACCCGTTGCACAGCGGCAGCCGACAGTTTCGAAATCGCGAGTGGTTTCACATGGTCAACCGGGACATCATTTCGATGCCGGACAAATGGGAATATCCCTGGTACGCCGCCTGGGATTTGGCATTCCATACGCTGCCGCTTTCCATCGTGGATCCGGACTTCGCCAAGCAGCAAATGCAGTTGATGTTCAACGGCTATTACCTTCACCCCAATGGACAAATTCCGGCGTACGAGTGGAATTTCAGTGATGTGAACCCCCCGGTCCATGCCTGGGCAACGTTGTTTCTCCACCGCACCGAGCAGGCCATGAAAGGTGAGGGTGACATCAGCTTCCTTAAGACGGCCTTCAATAAGCTGCTGCTCAACTTCACCTGGTGGGTAAACAGAAAAGATCGATCAGGAAAAAATGTGTTCGAGGGCGGGTTTCTCGGTCTGGACAACATCGGCGTATTCGACCGCAGCGCTCCGTTGCCAACGGGCGGACATCTGGAACAGGCGGACGGCACGGCATGGATGGCCCTCTTCACGCAGAACATGCTCGAACTCGCCGTTGAGATTGCCCCTCACGATCCCTCATATGCCGACATGGTTGAGAAATTCGTCGAACATTTCCTGTATATCGCTGCGGCCATGAATGGGGCGGGATCGGAGGGCATGTGGGATGAGGAGGACGGGTTTTACTACGATCTTTTGCGAACGCCGGATGGCAAAGCGATCAGGTTGAAAGTCCGTTCGATGGTGGGCCTGTTGCCGCTCTGCGCGACGACGGTAGTGGAAGACTGGCAACGTCAACGCGTGCCTGACGTCACGGCGAGACTTCAACAGCGTGCGCAACAGATGCCGGAGTTGATGACGTTCATCCATAAGACGGGACTCGGCCACCGCGGCGTAGCCGATCGAGGCATCCTGGCGCTGGTGAATGAAGAGCGTTTACGCCGTATTCTCACGAAGATGCTCGATGAAAACGAATTTCTGAGCCCCCACGGCATTCGCTCGCTCTCGAAGTTCCATCACCAGCACCCCTTCGTGTTCCACGTGGGGGGGCAGGTCTATCGCGTGGACTATCTTCCCGCCGAATCCAACACCGGAATGTTCGGCGGCAACTCCAATTGGCGCGGTCCGATTTGGATGCCGGTGAACGCGATCATCATTCGGGCGTTGTTGTCCTATTATCTCTATTACGGGGACAATTTTAAAATCGAGTGTCCAACCGGCTCAGGCCGGATGATGAACCTTTTTGAAGTCAGCAAGGAAATCGCGAGCCGTCTCACGCGAATGTTCTTGCGCGACGCCCAGGGCAAGCGGCCGGTGAACGGCGGAACGGAAAAGTTTCAATCCGATCCGCATTGGCGCGACTACCTGCAGTTCTACGAGTATTTCCACGGCGACAACGGGGCCGGGCTGGGCGCCAACCATCAGACCGGTTGGACCGGTCTCATCGCAAAAATGATCGAGCTGTTCGGCCGGCTCGATGGCCAACAACTTTTGCAGCAGGGTAAGCGCGCCGCACATACGGGGGGAAAGACCGAGAGATGACAGCGCTGCCCATGCATGGAGTGTTCTGGGCGGGGGCCATCGCGATTCTCATCTTCACGGGCTGCGTGTTTCACGATGTGCGCACGCAACAGGCGAAGATCGAGACGTTCTGTCGGATAGACGGTGTGGTCAGAGCCGGCGAGGCGAAAAATCCCGTGCTGGTCGGTTTGGTGCGGCACAATGGGGGTGCGCTGGATGACAAGAAGAATTGGGGCCTGGTCGATCATTTTGTCCTAGATGCCCCGGGCCGCTGGAGGTTTCGCGCTTCTCCCGGCACCTACGGCCTTGTCGCCTTCATGGATCTCAACGCCGACGGTATCTACCAACCGGGGGAACCGTTCATGCCGGTCGACACCAAGGAACTCGTGACGTGCGACAGCCGTTATGTCCCGACTGAGATGGCGCTGTTCATCCGTCCCGATGGACGGCCGCGCATCGAAGGTGAGATCGATTTCATGAAGTTTCAGGCCCGGTCCGCCGGCGCCCAACTGCAACAAAGTCTCAGCGCAGCAACGGCCTACGGCCTTGTGACCACGTTCGAAGATCCTCGTTTCAAGGAGGAGCATGCGGCGAACAGTCTTTGGCGGCCGTATGACTTCATCTTCGACGTCGGCCCCGGCGTCTATTTCCTGGAACCATACGATGCAGGAAAGATTCCCGTGCTGTTCGTCCACGGAATCAACGGCACCCCGACGAACTTCCGCTACCTTGTCGAGCATTTGGACCGGACGAAATTTCAACCGTGGCTTTACTACTACCCGTCAGGGGTGCGCCTGTCCGGCATTGCCGACCATCTCGATCAGACGATGAAAACGCTTCAGTTGCAGCATGGCTTCACACAGTACCATGTGATCGCCCACAGCATGGGCGGCCTAGTGTCCCGCGGATTCCTGCTTCGCAATCAGACCGCGCAGCGCCGCGCGCGCGTCCCCCTGTACATCACGATCTCGACGCCCTGGGCGGGGCACAAGGCCGCCCAGGCGGGCGTCGATTATGCGCCGGCGGTCGTGTATGTGTGGAACGACATGGTTCCCCAAAGCGCCTATCTGACCGATCTCTTCTTCACTAACGATGATGGCGCTCCCGTGCATCGGCGACTCCCGGCCGGCATCCAGCATCATTTGCTCTTCGGATACAAACATCGCGGCGCCATGCCCGGCGAGTGTTCCGACAGCACGGTCACGTTGGCGAGCCAGTTGTATTCGGGCGCGCAGGAAGACGCCATCCGTCTCTATGGGTTCGACGAGACGCATATGGGCATCCTGGAGAGCGTTGAAACCTCCCGCTTGGTCAATCGTCTTCTCAACGACGCATCGCCATGAAGCGCGTGGGATGCCAACGGATGCTGGGAAGGAGAGCCGCTGATGGCGCGGACGTCTAAAACCCAAAAAGTGATCCTGTCAGTGTTAGTTGGCATCGTGGCGATCATCGGCGTGCTGATCGCAATCGCCTGGGCCACGAGGACTCCGCTGTATACACTGCAGTCCGCCGATCAACCGGAATGCGTCACGCCGGCTTCTGACCGCGAGGTGCTCATCGGTCTCGCTGTCTCGGGAGGCGGTAGCCGGGCGGCGCTCTTTGCGGCCGGCGCGTTCGAGGCACTGAGCAGGATTCGAATGGGTCCGAATCAACGTTCGCTGATCGAGGAGGTGTCGTATATCTCCAGCGTCTCCGGCGGCAGCATGGCGTCCAGCTATTTCGTGGCGCGCAAGCCGGGAAAAAGCGTGCCGGTGTTGACACCGGCAGGCGCCTTGACACCGGAATATGGAGAGTTCTTCGCGCGCTTCAAAGATGACATGAAGTTCGATCTCGAAGGGCTGATTCTCCGGCGTCAGCTCATCCGGCTGCGGTGGATCAATCCGGCCTGGACGGCATGGTCGCTCGCCGAGTTGCTCGATGAATCTTATCTGAACGGGATGACCTTCAAAGAGTTGGCGCAACGGGAAGCGCAAGGTGACAGCCCTCGTCTCTTGATCAATACGACGCTCTACAACAACGGACGGCGCTTCGTCGTCAGCACGCTGCCGCGTGAGGCATCACAGTATGACGTGTTTCTTGACCTCCACCGCTTAGGCGGACCTCGCAAGCCCGATGAAGAAGGAGAGCAAATCCTCAAGGCCCGATGGGAATCGCTGCATTCCGTGACGCCGGAAGACCTCAAGCTGGATACCTGTCCAATCAGAGTGGCCGCGGCGGTGGTCGGATCCATGTCGTTTCCACCGATCGTCGGGCCCATCAGCTTCAAGGTGAAGGGCCAGGACAAGTATTGGCATGTCGGCGACGGCGGCTTGGCCGACAATACCGGCGCCGAATCGCTATTCATGGTCTTCTTGAAAAAACTGCAAGAGGGAAAGGCGAAGCGCGCGCTCATTATTTCATTCGACAGCTCCTTTCCGTTTCTCGTCGGCGGTGAGGAGTTGAGCAGCCGCGCGGAGGGATTCACGTTGTTCAGCTACGACTTTTCGCGTATTCCGAGCATCATGGAAGAGCGGGCAACGGCCTACCGCTCGTGGTTCTTTCGAGTTGCGCAACGTCAAGGGCTCATACCGGGGCCCGACCGATTCGGGTTAATCACTCTCCGACACACGGATGCGGATTGGAAGGAGGATCTGGGCGATCTGCCCGAATCCTGCCGCACAGGCGATAGCGGTATCACCAAGCCGAGGGAAGTCGTCCGGCGCCTGGCCGGCATTGCTACGCGCCTCTGGCTGGCGTCTCCCTGCGATCGTGATCTCACGATCGCCGCAGCCGCCAAGGTGGTGGCTCAAAACGAAGAAAAGATCAAGCGGTTCCTGGAAGCGTCTTTTGAGGACGGGAAAACGAAACGACTATGAGGCGATGTCGACACGACAAAGATACGGGATCTGATCGTCGGCGTTGTCTTCGGACAAAAGGCTTGATGACCAGCCTGACGTGAGAAGATTCACGAGGCCGAACAAATCACCGCATGGACAGCAGGCGGGAAGTTCGTTACACTGCGCTCCAACTTTGGAATTTTCGGCGGACGAGATACACGCAGAGGTACAGAGGCAGTCGGAGGACACGGTGCCGCACCTCGGATCGACGCTGCGTCGGTTCGTGCACTGCATCTATGAGGAGGTCCGCTCATGAATGAATCGGTGCTACTCAAGAGAGGATGGATCCTGCTCGTCGTCTCGATCCTGCTATTGACGGTTGCACCGCCGCTCAAGGCGGAAGACATAAAGACGGAAGACAAAAAGGCGGAGGAGAAGAGCGAGACTCCACTCCAGGACAAATTAATGATCCGCGGCGGTTGGGCCTATGTCTTCGGAGCGGCCGCCAATGTGGCGGTCGGCGGACCTCTCTTAGGGGTGGGGGCGAGCATTGACTTCACCCAGACGTTGGGTGGCGATAGCAGCACCGATGCCTTCCGCATCGATACCCTGTACCGCTTCAACGAACGACATGCTCTCGGGTTTTCCTGGTATCGAGTGGGGTTGAGCGGAGACAAAGTCCTCACCCAGTCGATTCAAATTCGCGACCAGATCGTCTCCGCCGGCGCTGCGACCCAAACCAGCTTGAGTTTCAACACCTACCGTCTGATCTATAACTATTCGTTCTACCGGAACGACAAGGTCGAACTGGCGGTGTCGCCCGGGCTGTACATGATGAAAACCAATTTCAATTTTTCAGGGCAGGGGGCCGTGACTCCTCCGGGAGGAGGTACGCCTACGCCGGGTAGCGTCATCCTCGTGAATGAACAACTGACGCTTCCTCTCCCATCCATTGGTCTGGTCGCGAACTACAATATTACGCCGAAATTGCAGTTTCAGAGCCGCTACGACGTGTTCTACCTGTCGATCGGCAATTACGCAGGTTCAATGTTTGAGTTCTACGGCGGTCTCGAATATCGGATCGTGAATCATTTTGCCATGGGCGCCGCCTTTGACCGTCTGCAGGCCGACTTGAGAGGGAATGGGCATAATGGCTTTAGCGCGAATTTCAGCTATAACCTCATGTACCTGTATGCGAGCGTCTATCTGTTCTAACTGAACATTGATGCCGTGTGTGACTCACACATCTCGTGGGGATGGCCATTGGGTGATGCGGAGGTGGAGGTGGGAACGAGCTAGCCCCTCCGCCGCGTCCGTCTGTTGAGAATCCGTTCTCGTCCGAATCAGATTCCGTTCTCCTGCCTCGCCGGTCGCCATCATCCAAAGTATTGGATCGTATATCGAGTGGAACATGCATTCGTTCCGTCGTCTCGCAGTTCAAAGGAGGGCCTGGTCATGAAAACCATTCAGCGCCAACTCCGTCTTGCCCTGATGGCCGGCGTCGTCATGGCAGCCGTTGCCACGTGGATGACTTCATTGGCAGCGGAAACAGATTCCGAGAAGCCCCGTCTGAAGCAAATCATGGAAAAGCCGTCCGCCGGCGCTGTGGAAGTCGAACGGACGACGCCTGGAATTCCGGATGATGCGTTGGGTCGCGGCACCCCGCGCTCGAGCGTGAGGGGATTTCTCTCCGCGACGAAGGATCGCGATTATGCTCGAGCCGCCGAATACCTTGATCTCCGGAGCCTTCCCCCGGATACGGCCGGATCGCAAGGGCCCGAGCTGGCCCGGCAATTGAGAATCGTGTTGGACCAAGCCTTATGGATCGATGTTGATTCCTTGAGCACGGATCCCGAGGGCGATCAAAAGGACAACCTTTCCGTCGTCCGGGAGCGGGTCGGGCGCATCTCGGCCGAAGGCAAAACCTATGATCTGTACCTTCAGCGCGTCCCACGCGGCGATGGGCTGTACATTTGGAAATTTGCCGATGTGACCGTGGAGCAAATTCCGCAGCTGTATCAAGAATTCGGGTACGGGCAACTGGAGCGGTTTCTTCCGGCCTGGATGTTCGACATCTCCATACTCGGCATCAATTTATGGCTTTGGGCCGCCGTCCTTGGTCTCGCGATCGTGCTCTTTCCCGTGGCCATGCTCGTCACGAGACTGCTCACGCTCGCGCTGCGAGTCATGAATCCCGAGGGTGCGGACCAATTTGAGCGCCTGTTCAGCGGTCCCATTTCGCTGTTGATCTGGACCGTGATGGTGCGCAATGCCGCAACGGTGCTGGGATCGTCCGTTGCTTTAAGCGCACTGAGCCAAGCGAGGACCGTGCAAGTGATCGCGCTCGCCTGGCTTTTTATGCGCGTCGTCGATTTCGCCGTGCAACGAGCCGGAACCAATCTCGAGCGGAAAGGGTTGGGAGGCACCCGCGTACTGTTGATGCCGGTCTCGCGGCTGGTCAAATTCATCGCCCTCGCCGGCGCCGTATTGCTCTGGCTTGATAATGCAGGGTATAAGGTCACAACGCTGCTCGCCGGACTCAGCATCAGCGGCGTGGCGGTGGCTCTGGCGTCTCAAAAAAGCCTGGAGAATATCTTTGGGGCGATTACCTTGTTTACGTCACAGCCGGTCAGGGTCGGGGACTTTTGCCGCTTCGGTGACAAAATCGGCACCGTCGAAGAAATCGGGCTTCGGGCCACACGGATCCGCACATTGGAGCGCACGGTCATTACGGTTGCCAACGCCGAATTTGCCAATCTTCATCTCGACAACTTCTCGGCGCGCGACCGCTTCTGGTATCACCCGACGCTGCAGCTGCGATACGAAACAACCCCCGATCAGATCCGCTACATCCTCGTGGAAGTCCGGAAGATGCTGTACGCCCATCCGAAAGTCCTGGCGCAGCCGCTGCACGTGCGTTTCAAGGGATTCGGCGAATATTCTCTGGATATCGAGGTGTTCGCGTACATGGGCGTGAAAGAATACGACGAGTCGTTGGAGGTGGCGGAAGATCTTAACCTCCGAATCATGGACCTCGTCAGCGAGTCCGGTTCGGATTTCGCGTTCCCCTCGGAAGTGCAATATTCGCTGCCGGGCAAGCCGGTGGACGAGGAACGCGTGAAAGCCGTGTCGCTCAAGGTCAAGGAATGGAAGGCGAAACGAGAACTCTATCTGCCCAACTTCCCCGCCGAGAAAATCGCGGCCATCAAAAATTCGTTGGAGTATCCGGTCGAAGGCTCGCCGCAGTTTTCGCAAGCGCGCGCTTGACGGAGGAAGAGGACGACGATGCAAGGACCGTTCAGATCTGTGTGTGCCTACATGCTGCTGGGTGTCATGTCCGCGGTGGTCGGATGCGAGTACGTCCGTCCCATTCCAAACGTTCCATTGGAAAAATGGGACCCGACCGGCGGCTATCGCTTCACCAACGTTGCCCCTCCGGAAGCCGACAATTCAGATAGTTTGCTTTTTGTGGCCGCTTTCTCGGGCGGCGGAACCCGCGCCTCGACGCTCGCCTTCGGGGCGCTGCGCGAGCTTGCCAATCAACAGATCGTCTGGGAAGGCAAGAAAAAGCGCCTCCTCGACGAGCTCGATCTGATTCACGCGTTGTCCGGCGGCACATTTACCGGCGGTTACTACGCGCTCTTTCGCGATCAAATCTTTCACGATTTCGAACATCGCTTCCTGCGGAAGGATTGGGACACCGAACTGAGGGAGCGGATCCTCAAGTCGCCGAGCAACTGGATCCGGCTATGGTCGCCCTATTTCGGCCGGGCGCACATCATGGCCGAATTGTTGAATGAAGCGTTGTTCGAGCAGAAGACGTATGGCGATCTCGCGGCGCTGCGTCAACGGCCGATGCTCATCATCCATGCCTCAGACATGGCGACATTGTCTCGATTTGAGTTTACGCAGTTCCAGTTCGATTTCATCTGCTCCGATCTCAGCCAATTGCCGATCGCCGACGCCTCCGCCGCCTCAGCCGCGCTGCCTCTCGTGCTGAGCCCGATCTCCTTTCGAAATTTCTCCAACAAATGTCAGTATGTCGCGCCCCCCTGGCTGGAGCAGGCCAAACGAGGCGGCCGCGTCGGTGCTCAGCGGGCGAACGAATTGCTGTCATACCTGGACGCGGAAAAGCGTCCGTACATCCATTTGCTCGATGGAGGATTGTCCGACAACCTTGCCCTTCGTGGAATTATCGAGGGAAGCGGGGTGCAGGGAAACTTCGAGAAGCTCTTGGTGATGGGAGGGGTCAAGAACGTCAGAAAATTGGTGATCCTGGCCGTGAACGCCGAGACATCGCCGGATGTCATGGAATTCCGTAGTGACCACGTTCCGGTGCTGTCGAAGGCCATGAGTTCGTTGATCGACATCCCGATCAACCGGTATTCGTTCGATACGACGACGCTCATTACGATGGGTGTGGAGAAGTGGAAAGCCGAGTTGAAAACAAAGCCGAGAGGTCCTAACAGTCCCTGGGCGAAGGATGCCGAGATCTACTTCATCAATGCCAGCTTGAGCGAAATTGAGGATCCTGACGAACGGATGTCGTTGATGAAAATACCCACCACCTTGTATTTGAAGGACGAGCAGATCGACCGGTTGGTCATGGCGGCTTCGAAACTGATCCGCGGCAACAAGGAATTTCAAAGGCTCATGGAGGACATTCGGGCAAAAGATTGACCAGGCTCCGCCGGGACCGGCACCCTGTCACTTTTGACAGTGTGAACGGCGCCTGAAGGATGCTATGGATGGCCACTCCTCCATGGAACGGGTGCGAAGTCAAACCACAATAGGAAAGGATAGACTTATGATCTCCAGACTCGTGTGCTCCGTGATCGTTGGTGCCATGATCATGGCGGGCCCTGCGTTTGCCGAACCGCCGTCCGATACGAACATGGAAATCCTGAAGGAAAAACTGAAGGCCGACAAAAAGCTGCTCGTCGCCAGCAACATGGATTTGACCGATGCCGAAGCGAAGCAGTTCTGGCCGATCTACGACTCCTATCAAAAGGAACTGGACGGCATCAACAAGCACCTTGGTCAAACCATTAAGGATTACGCGGAGGCCTTTAACAAGGGCAATGTCCCCAACGATACGGCGAAGAAGCTGCTCGGCGAAGCGCTGTCTGTCGAGGAACAAGAAGTAAAGCTTAAACGTACGTATGCGGACAAGCTTGGCAAGGTGCTGCCCGCCACGAAGGTGGCTCGCTACATTCAGATAGAAAATAAAATCCGGTCCCTCATCAGATTCGAGTTGGCGCAGCAGATTCCATTGGTCTATTAGTCGATTGCACGGAACGAAGACAGACGAGCGTTGCCTCCGTGCCTCGTTACGGAGGCAGCATTATCGGCACGACGAATGGTGAAGAGGAGCCTATGCCTGGAACTGATTCCGACCCCCTGCCGGTTCTCCAGCACATCTTTCATCCTTCCGATTTTACCCCGGAAAGCGACGTGGCGTTTGTCCATGCGCTGAAAGCGGCTCTTCTCGCCAAAGCCGAACTCACCATCCTTCATGTTTCGCCGAAGCACGAATTGGAGTGGACGGAATTCCCCGGCGTCCGGTCGACGCTGGAACGCTGGGGACTTCTACCGAAGAACAGCGCCCAAGCGGACGTCGCGAAGCTGGGCATCAACATTAAGAAGGTCCAGGCCAAGCACGACGATCCGGTGGAATCGGTGACGGCCTATGTCAGCGCCCATAACACCGATCTCATTGTCCTGGCCACCGATCAACAGAAGGTAGGCGGTTTGTGGCTTAGCCAGTCCATTGCGGCGCCGATCGCCCGAAAATCGCGTCAGATGACGCTGTTCATTCCCAAGGGCCAGCCGGGGTTCGTTTCGGCCCGTGACGGCTCAGTGTCTTTGGCGAGCGTGCTCATTCCGGTGGCGGCAGCGCCGGACGCCCAACCGGCCGTTCAGGCTGCCGCACGCATGGTCACGCGCCTCAATTGCCCTGCCGGCGTGTTTACGCTGCTTCATGTGGGAGAGAAAGAGGAGATGCCTCAGGTGCGGAAGCCGGAGGTCGCCGGGTGGAAGTGGAACACCGAAGTCCGCTCGGGCGATGTCGTCGAAACGATCAGCGAGACGGCATCTGCGACGGCAGCGGGTCTGATCGTGCTCACGACCGAAGGGCGCAACGGCTTTCTCGATGCGTTGCGGGGCAGCCACAGTGAGCGGATTCTCCAGCAGGCTCCTTGTCCGCTGCTGGCGATTCCCGCGAGCGGCTTTATGGCGTCGGTGATATAGGAATGATGTCGTCTCGAGCATGAATCTTTCGGCGGTCGTTCAGCTGACGCCCCTGAGTTCCCTCTCGTGGCTCTGCGCGCTGTTCGTGTTTGCATCGGCGACCGGCTGCTCGAGTTCGATATATGGGTGGCAGGTGCGAACCAGTTCGATAGAGGCTTCGCCGTCATTCGGTCCGGGGATGCTCGGCCAGGAGCCGGTCGCCGTCTTAGGCGCCCTCACGATGCCAGGGCTTCGTGGGAATGAGGTGGCATTGGACTACATGCTCACTGAAATTCTGCACAGAGTCGCTCCGCAAATGCGGGTCGTCAGCCCGCAGCACAGCATGTCAAAAATCAATCAACAGGGCCTTGCTGCTGAGTATACGCAGATGCGGATCGATGCGGAGCAAAGCCATATTCTCAGTCGCGATTCGTTGAACAAAATAGGAGCAGCCATCGGTGCTCGATTTGTGTTTCAACCCCGTTTGGCCGCCTTCACACAAATTATGTACGATCGCTGGACGTTTCCTGCTTTTGGAGTGCTGATTTCTCAAACCCGGCAGTGCGACCTTCGAATCTCAGTCCAACTCTGGGATGCAAAAACCGGCGAGTTGCTATGGGCCTCAATGGCTGAAGGGACCATGCAAAGCGAAGCATTTGCGAAGAACCCTGTTTATCTCGAAGATGCGATGGCAGTCACGATGGGCAGCATTGTTGCAGACTTTGTGAATCGCAAGACGGCATCGACCTATACTCCCTTGAACAAAATCGTGGATCAGCTCATTCAAATTCCGCTGCCGGAGGCGAAGTCGAACGGCTTAAACATTGGCGGCAAAGATCAACCGCCTTCCCCATGATCCCGACCGGGTGTGCCGTCTTGGTTCTCCTGGTGCTTACGGGATGCGGCCGTCTCGTGTCGATCGATTATGAAGCCACGAACGTGGTGAAAGGCGAGGGGATGGTTCGCGTCAACGCCTTTCGATACGAGCCGTTCGAGACGCATCGTGTTCGCCCCCGTCAGGTCGAAACGCATCCCGAGTCCAAGACCGAGTTGTTCATGGTGGACGAGGTCGCCGGGTTTTTTGCCGATGCCTTGAAGAAGGAATTACTCAAGTCGGGCTACACGCTCAATGATTCGGCGGATCGAGTCTTATCCGGCACGCTGACGAGATTCTTTCTCGATTGGAGCAGCGACCAGATGGATCGTTCCTTTCAGCTGGGGGTGGACTACACCGTCAGTCGCAACGAACAGGCCCTGTTCAGCTGGCAGTGCTCGTCGGTTCAACAAGGGCCGAATCAGATGGGCAAGGACGGTCCGTTGATCCGAAAGGGCATTGCCGATTGCGTGCAGCGGTTCCTTGAAGCGGCGCAACGGGCGCATGTGTTGTAGGACCGATGAACGCTCTGTGACGCTCTTGATCGATGTGACACTGGAGTAACTTATGCACACGACTCGCCGATGGTCACTGATGCCTTGTGCGCTCTTGTGTCTGGTAATGAGCCATGGATGTCACACGACGGAACCGTCGCAGCAGCCGCAATGGGTGCAGACGCCGATCGTGAATGTCGCTGACGTGGCAGGAAAGTGGGACGGGCTCATGCGTCGAGTCCCGCCGGATCGGAGGGACGATTGGGTGACGGTGGCCATTGCATCGGATGGACGCTACGAATTCAACAGCCTACGGACCATTGGAATCTTTACGGGTCACGGTGAATTTGCGGTCAATGACGGCAAGCTGCTGTCGAAGTCTGAACGCGGAACCGTCGAGGCGGTCCTTTACCAGGCCACGGGCCAACGGATGCTGAAGGCCAGGGGCCGCGCGGCAGACGGGACGGAATACACGGCCGAGGTGAAGCCGGCCAAATGAACCTTCGCATGCAGTCCACTTCGATCCGGAGAACGAACATGATCATTTGCAATATCGCGTGTATACGAAGAGGTGCGAAGCACATCGCCGTGCTGACGCTGCTCGCGACGGCCGCCGCATGCTCGATTAACCCCGTGAGCAACATGCCGGAAGTTACCCTGATGACGGTCGAACAGGAGAAGAAGCTTGGCGAGGAGGAAGCCAAGAAGGTCGATCAAGAAATGGGCCTGCTCAATGACGCCGCATTGACAGCATATGTCGGCGCCGTTGGCCAACGCCTCGCGAAGGAATCCCCCCGGCAGGACGTCCCTTACCAGTTTCACGTCGTGGACATGATCGAACCCAACGCGTTCGCCCTCCCCGGCGGGTATGTCTATGTCACGCGCGGCTTGCTCGCTTTGGTCAATACGGAAGATGAACTCGCCGGGGTCGTCGGGCATGAAATCGGACACGTCGCGGCCAGGCATACCGTACAGCGCGTCTCCCGCCAAGGCCCCTTCGCATTGATCACGAATCTGGTTTCCGGCGTCACCGGTTTTTTTGTTCCGATCGTCGGCGATATCGTCGGGGGCGTCGGCAATTTCGCACAGAGCCTCGTGTTCTCTCCGTACAGCCGGTCCCAGGAAAGCCAGGCTGACGAGGTTGGCCAAGAGATGGCCGCCAAGGCCGGCTGGGACCCTGTCGGTCTGGCCACATTTCTCAACACGTTGGGGCGCGAGGAGGCGCTCTTGAGCGACGGGCCCCGCAAGCCGAGTTTCTTCGATTCCCATCCAGCCACGCCGGACCGGGTCAAGCACACAACAAAGCATGCCAAGGATCTCAAGCCGGCCGTCCGGGAGCCGATCTCGCCGTCTCGCGAAGCGTTTCTCTCCAGGCTCGATGGGCTCATCGTCGGGCAAAGCGCGGCAAACGGCATCGTTCAGGGAGCGACCTATCGTCATCCGGACCTCAACTTCTTCGTCCAGTTCCCGGCATCCTGGAATGTCGATAACACCCCCGTCCAACTGGCGGCTGCGCCGAAAGAAGGCGGCAAGGCAGTAGCGCTTCGTGCCGTCGCCAAGGGCGACGATCCGCTTGATGGCGTCCGAGCCTTGGAAAAGGCGACGAAGACGCCCCTCGAGTCGAAAACGCAGACGACCACGATCAACGGCCTTCGAGCGGCGAGGACACAGGTGGGTGACAACAAACTCACGATTGATCTCACGTGGATCGCCTATGGCGGCATGATCTACCAGTTCGCCGGCATTGCCGAGACCAGGACGTATGACGCCGTGCGGCCGGTATTTCAAACCGTGGTCCAAAGCTTCCGTCCGCTCACTCCAGACGAACGGAACGGCATCCGTGAAAAGCGGCTTCGACTGGTCAAAGCGCGAGCCGGTGAAACTGTGGAGGCGCTCAGCGCCCGCTCCAAAACTGCTTGGAAGGCGGGTCAAGTGGCCGTGGCCAACGATCTGCAGACGTCCGACGTACTGAAGGAAGGCCAGGTGATCAAAATTGCGGTCGAGGAACCGTATGCAGGCAAACAGGCGCAATGATGTCCCTCTCTGACTCTCATGCTGCTGCTCCGACGCTTGGAGGTCCCACCGGGACGCGCCGCCGGTTCTTTCAATGGATGATCACGGCGTCGGCCGGTTTCATCGGATTCAGCCTTGGCGTGCCATTGGCCGGCTATCTCATCTCACCTGCGTTCAAGCGGCGGACCCAGTCGTGGGTAGATCTGGCGGCTGCGGACGAACTCGCAACCGGTGTTCCCAAACAATTGGACTATGTGGCGACGCTTCAAGACGGATACCA
>JBKPSD010000029.1:0-35640 GCA_046734935.1 Nitrospirota bacterium | reverse complement strand
GCGTTCACTTGCTTTTACGCACGTCTTTGTTTTCGGTCGGCTCCTTTTTAGGCGAAGCGGTCGGGCTTACGATATTCCGAATCTCTTGTTCGTTGGGATTGGCTGACAGACTCTGCATCACATGCGTATCCTCGAAAGCAGCCGCTTCCATCAGGGCCTTGTCTCCTGTGGCGTTTTGCTGACCGGCATCATTCGCGAGCGACTGACCCTTCACCGGATCGGTGGCTTTGTCCATGGGATAGCCGGGATGCTTGGGCAACATCGTCGGATTGGCTGCGGCGGGGGCAGTGGTTAACACCAGGACGGCCAATATGGTGAACAGGATAAGCGAGGTTTTCATGGGGGGACCTCCGTGTTAAAGGGGGAGAGGGCTCAGATGGGGTCACATGAAGAAGTAGGAAGGAGGTGACCGAGCGATCAAGAGCAAGAGTAATGGGAAACTCATTCCCCCGGTTTCATAGGACACCTCCCGGTTATCTTCAGTCTGCATCCTGCTTTATTCTAGAGTCAAGCGACGATTGGGCCAGCCAGTTCATCATCTATTCGACTCAAATTGGCAAACAAATACCGCAAATGGAATCGAAACAGCAGACCGTCCGGGCCACTGACAATCGATAGAAACCACGAATCGATATCTCGAAGGCAAAATGAGAGACAACACAATGGGATGGCCTGCGGTTTGTTAGTTCGCTTCTACTTGAGGGGTCCTCGAACGACGACGCCTTCAAGATTGTCGCGACCTTTGAGCTACCATCGGCGGGAAAAGAAAGACGAGGAAGGTGCTGGAGCCGGCGACCCGGATTGAACGGGCGACCTGCGGTTTACGAAACCGCTGCTCTACCAACTGAGCTACGCCGGCTTGTGTTGGAAAGAAGAGGCCCTACCCTAACACGGGATTTTCCAATGCCTCAAGGGAAAAGACGACAGTCATTTCAGCTTGGCGACGGGCTGAAGGCGCACCATCGCCCCCTGCCCCGGCCCCGGCACGCAGAGCGGCTCCTGGGCGTTCCCGAACTGTTCGCGGGCCATTTTCCCCACCTGTCCCTTGGCATACATGCACAGTTCGCCCGCCAGAATGGTCCCGTCCCTGTCCACGTCTGCGGCGCCGTGAAGGCCCCTCAACAGGTGATAGGTGAATAGCCCGTGTTGACCCAGATCGAAATGGTGCGCCTCTTGTACGGCGCGGTTGCCGACCATCCACATGATCCGCTCCTTGCCCGGCTCGTCGCGCGGCCAGACGGGCGCCGAGGGATCGGCGCCCTCTTGAATCGGCGGGTGCTCCAGCGACAGGTCGACGATCACAATGGCGCGCTGGGCCGGTAACTTCGTCAACGCCTCCTGCAATCGCCGCAGTGAATACAACCTGGAGGACGACGCTGGCGTGCCGTCGAACGGAATTACCGACACTGCGCCGGTCGTCGGGTCCACCTGACCGCGGCCGGCGATAAAGACATAGACCACCGTCGTCCCATCGGCCTGTTGCGGCAGCCATTCTTCGAACGTCTCGATGAGATCGTTTTTCAACCCTCGGCTGTCGAGCAAACGACGGATCCGCTCGGAAGGAATCCCTCCAACCACATTCCAATACTTGGCCACAACGTCGGCATCCTGCTGTGCGTACTTCACGCGTGGGACGCCGTTGTCACGAAACTGTCCTATGCCGACGGCAATGCCCACGGCTTTCGGCTGTTTCAGCTTTCCGGATGGCTTCGGCAGCTCATCCACATCGACGGGCACGGCCAGCGCCTCCGGAGCATTCGCCGGCCTGAGGGCCATGAGGAACTTCTTCACCGACGGCAATTGCACAGTCGGCGACTTTGCCTGCAGGGCGAGCACGAGCTCGGCTTGAGTGTCCTCGGTCACCGCACCGACCTTGCCGTTGACCGAGAGCCGTTTCACATCACCGGCCGGAATGTCGCCGACCGGCAGCACTGCAGGAATCATTTCGACCAATGCCGCGTTGCCGCTCACGAGGATCTCCACACCCGACGCAAGCCCGGGTCCCTCGTTCTTGACCTCGATTTCCACGGACACGCTTTCTCCCTCGTGTAGGAGCTGATTGCGGTTTTCATCGCGGATGATCGCGCGAAACACCAGCGTAGAGGGCAGCTCATCCGGTGCGGCAGGGGCCGAGGCAGCAGGGGCCGAGGCGGAAGGGGCGGACGTGGCAGGCACCGGCACGGGGACCGGAATGACGGGAGCGGTGGATGCGGCGGGGGCGACCGGAGAAGGCGGCGGCGGGGCCGCTCCGGAAGGAGCGCCGACATGACCGGCAGCGGCAGCTTGCTGAATCTTCACCGAAGTGCCAAGTTGCTCGGCCATGCCGTCGGTAACAAACATAATCGCCTCGTTGACGATTTTGTCCAGCCCTTTCACTTCGCACGAGGACTCACTCACTTCGACATCGCCGCTGCCGGCGGCCTTCAGTTTTTTGCTCAGCAGCACCGTTCCGTCCGCCGCTGTGTAGGCAAACTCGAGCCCGATGGTCAATATGGCCGGATAACTGCGCGCCACCTTTCGCGGAATGAACAGATCCAAACTCGTCAAGCCGACCGACACATCTTCGTAGCCGTCGACGGGCGCCGGAGGAGGCCCGGAACCTGTCACCACCTTCTCGAAGACACGGCCGGATTTACGATTGACGGCTTCGGCCAGTTGTGGACCAAACGTGACTACTTGGTTTTTACCGCACGCGTCCTGATACGCCACCTGAGCCGCGGTGATCGTAGGCGTCTGACGCACTTGGACGGTCAAGGGAAGGTAATAGCCGGTTTGGGAGCCATCACGGCTGCTGAAGAGACCGCACGCGGTCAGCGACAAGCACAAGAACCCAACGCAGGCCCAGCGTCTCGGGCCGCGCCCGTCAACACGTGAATGATGTACCCGCACAAGCATCGTTATACCGAAATCACGCAGGGCGACACAACCGAGCCGAATTGACCGGGGCAGGTCCCTCGGGCTACGGTGCGCTCATGTCGACATCCGCCAGGGAGACAGTGCCCCGCCTAAACTGGTCCACTGTCAGCCGCTTGATCCGGCTGCCAAGCCAGACGGGCACGTGGCTGCTGATGCTGCCCGCCCTGTGGGCGCTCGTCCTGTCTTCGCGCGGCATTCCGCCCTGGCGATTGCTCGTGATTTTCATGCTGGGGTCATTCGTGATGCGGAGCGCCGGGGTGGTCCTGAACGATTTGGCGGATCGGTCCTTCGATCGTCATGTCGTCCGCACCCGGCAACGGCCGTTGGCTTCCGGCGAGCTGAGCCGGCAGCATGCCCTCGTCGTGCTGGCGGTGCTGCTGACGCTCGCCCTGCTCCTCGTCGTGCAGCTCAATGCACTCACGATCCTGTTAAGCCCTGTGGCCGTTCTGCTGGCCGCCTTGTATCCTTTTGCGAAGCGCGTCATCCAGGTGCCGCAGGCGGTGCTCGGCATCGCCTTCGGCTGGGGAACGATCATGGCGTGGGCGGCCTCACGGGAGACGATCGAGTTTCCGGCCTGGCTCATTTTTGCCGCGACCATCTGCTGGGCCATGGCATACGACACAATCTATGCCCTTCAAGATTTGGATGATGACAGACGCATCGGCGTCAAATCGTCGGCGCTGTTTTTTGGATCCGGCGCATGGCTTGCCGTGGGATCAGCCTGTGCCATGATGCTTTTCTTGTTGGGAATGGCAGCAGACATGGCGGGAATCGGCTGGATGGGATACGGCGTCTTGGCGGTCGCGGGAATATTTTTTGCCAAACAGGTCAACGAGCTCAGGAAGCCGGTCTCACCCGTGCGTGCATTTACGCTCTTTCACCAGCACGTATGGATCGGCACGGTAATACTGTTGGGTTTGATTCTGGGCTTCGTCTGACCGGAGGGTGGGCGACCGCTAACTCGCGGGTTTCGCGGCCGGGACCTCGTCGGCCTTCGGGGCCCTGAGCGTGCCAAGATACATGGTGACCGCCTTGGCATCGGCATCGCTCAACCCCAGCGCGGGCATTCGGGTCTCGGGCTTCATCGCTTGCGGATTTTTCACCCAGCGGTAGATCCAGGTGCCGTTAAGCCGGAACCCTGCACGGTCCAGCGCCGGGCCGACCTTGCCGCCTTCGCCAGCGAGACTGTGACAGCCGTTGCAGCCGTACTTGTTGGAATACAGCCGCTTTCCGAGCTCGGCCAATGACGCAGACTGGTCGGATTTCATGGTCAAATCGGGTCTGGCGACGTTCACGCCCTTTCCCGGCCTGGTCGTGAAATACATCGCCGCATTTTGCGCCGCATCGAGCTCTTTCTTCGCCTGCGCCATCGCCGCCTGTTCCTTGGCGTAGGCGGATTCATCGACGTCGACATCTTTTTTCAACGCCGCGCTCTTCTTCTCCGCTTCTTCGTTCGCGCGCTTCTCGGCCGCCTCATAGGCCTGCTTGGACTCGTCGAACTTAGTCTGAGCGGTTTTCACGGCCTCATCCAGTTCCTTCTTGCGTTCCTCGACCTTGAACTCGAGCTTCATGCCGTGGAGCGTGCGCACATAGCCGACAATCGCCCAGATTTCTTCTTCGGAGAGCGTGTACTTGAATGTCGGCATCGTGGGAACGGCAAAGTCGTCGTCGCCGATCTTGTCCCCGCCGGGACTGGTGTCTTTCATGTCTCGCGACACCGTATTGAAGATGTCTTCGTCCTTGAAGGTGCTCATCTCAGATTTGTTGGAGAGGTCCTTGGGCTTCGGATCGGGCATCGAGGACCAGTTGAATCCTTCGTTTTGGCGGCCGTTTTCCCCATGACAGTGCATGCAGTAATGGGTGTACAGTTCCTTCCCCCGCTTCTGCTGCTCGCTGGCGCAGCCTCCGGCGACCAAGGCCCACACACCCACGAGGCCCAGCACGGCTCCGATTACCCGCAGGTTTGCCGCCTTCATGCTGACTGCCCTTTCTTCAGTTTGCGGATCAACACGAATTGAAACGCGAGAGCCAAGCCCATGGCCAGCGCCGCGTAGATATAGCCTGAGTAGTCGGGAGGCGCTTCGGCCCGGAAATACCACCAGCTGGACACCGCTTTCTGCGATCCTTTTTCAACGAGGTCGCCGGCCCCATCCTTGCGGCCGTCCCAGACGGCAAACGCGATATTGATGAATTCTCCGGGCTTGAGCTGCATGTCTTCAGCCGGATGCTCGGTCGTCATCGCACGGGAAAAAATGACCTTCCACGTGCCGTTGGCGTAGGCGCCTTTGGCCGTGACGTCTTGATGGCTTTGGGTTTTCAGCGTGCCAAAGCCTTTGGCGCTCATGTCCACACCCTTGCCGTCCTTGTTGCGCCAGAACCAGATGTTCACCGGACCGCCTTCCACCTGGGCCATGGGCTGACCATGGGCAAAGTGCGCCTTCTTGTCGCCGACCATGAATTCCAGCGCGGCGGCATCGGCAGGGTCTTCGGTCGGATCTGCATACTCCAGCAGCACGGCAACGTTCTGACCGTCGTTCAAGGCTCGTACCTTCAGATCCTTGACCGTCGCTTCCTGAATGCGATTTTGCCAATGGACTTGCGGGGACATGGGGAACTGGGCTTGAGGCGCGCTGTTCCAGGCTGCGGCGTTCGGATCGTCCACCGGGAGCGGTCCCTTCGTCATCGTGGCGCGGACCGCGACGCTTTCCTGGGCCAAGCCGTTTGCCGTCCCGGCCAGCAGTACGGCCACAGCGGCTGCTGCAATGGCTGAGTGTTTCATGTGTCGGTGCATCACCCGTGTCATATACGCCTCGTCCGCCTGCTAATTATTCCCAGGTTCTCGGAGATTGATGCGCCCCGTCGTACTCGCCAAGAATGATCTTCCAGATCCATTCGTCGGGCAGTTCGACTTCCCATCTGGGCATGGCGGACTTCCACGGCATACCTTCGATCGGCAATCCGACCCCGCCTTTCTTAATGCGCCAGAAGAGGTAGCTTTCCTGCAGCATGGCAATCGTGGTCGGGTCCGAGAAATTGGCCGGCGGCGGATTGAAGCCGCGGGCCGCCGGACCCTTGCCATCGAAATTCCCACCGTGACAGGGGGAGCAGAAAGCCGCATAGAAGCCCTTGCCCTGCATGATATTCTCCGGCGTTTTTGCCACGGGATTCGAGAGCCCGGTGTATTCGCCGGGAGGGGCAGGATGGATCGTGCGGTTTTCGGCGGGCGGTGCGTCGCTCACGGCGGTGCTACCGTAAGTCTGCCAACCGACGAGCAGCGGGAAGAGGATCAGGACCGCATAGCGAGCGGTCTGCAGGGCGCCGATGTTCTCGCCCGTGAGGAAGCGCTGAATCGGTCCCCAGAAGGCGTCCTTCGACTCGCCGCTCATCGTGTAAAAGATGACGATGCCCGCGATCGTCAGCATGAGATACAGAAAGATGAGGCTCGAGGGCAACGGCGCCGATCCCGGAATGTTCGGAACGACAAACTTCAAGAGCAGATAAATGACGACCAATAAAATGATGGGTTTGGTCAACGTGCCCATTCGTTCCTCCTCAACGTGCCTGTGCGACGGCCGTCGGCCCGCGGTCTTCCGCTTTCACCGGCGCTGGGGGAGCCTGTCCCGGCACTTCGAGCTCGGACGGATTGACCGAAATCGGCTCTCCGCTCATCTGCTGCAGAAACGCGATGACGGACAGGATTTCATTCCTGGTAAGCCCGATCGGGTTCTTGTTGATGTAAGGCATCCGGGCCGGATACTCCTTGGGCAGCCCTTCATGACGGTAATCGAGATAGATATAGGCCTGCGGTTGCGTCAGGCTCTCGAATATGAATTCTCGGCTGAGCTTCGCGCCGATGCCTTTGAGGTCCGGGCACCGCGCCGATTCGCTGGGACCGATGGAGTGGCAGAGCGCGCACTGCCCCTTGCTGAAAAAGATCTTCTGGCCGATCGCCGCCATGTCCGCCGGCGTCTTGACCGTGGCGATGTCGAATTTTTCCTCCGCGGGCGGAAGGGACGCCATCTGCGGCACCGACAGCGCCACGAGCGAGAAGAGGCCCAGGACGATGGCGACAAATCCGATGACCCGGGCGAACTGAGCCCGGATAAAGAGCAAAATGACGATGCCCAGTCCGACGACCGTCAGACCGATCAACTGCAGCTTGGTGACTTCATCCATGGGCTTCCTTCAATGCGCAAATGAAAAATGCCGCCGCCTTTTGCCTACTGTTCGTTGCCGCGAGAAGGGGACCCGCCCGCCATGGCGGGAACGCCTTGCGGCAATTTGCCCTTCGCTCCGCCGCCGTAGCCGGCAGCCTTGCCCTTATCGCCCATGGTCGCGACCCAGAAAATAAAAGCCACGAGCATGCAGAACAGGAAGGTATTGAGCGCCATGAACGCCGCCGCATAGCCCAAGGCCGGCGAAAAGGCGTATTGCGACGAGTCCCGCATCACGCCGTACACATGCCAGTGGACGCGCGACGACGATCGTGCGTAGCCCATCAACGTCATCAGTAAGATCACCATGACCGCGTTCAGCACCAGCGCGTAGCCTGCGCGGGGAGGCATGCGACCCCAGACCATCTCGGTCGTCGTCCTCGCACTTTTCAAGAGCAGGGCGGTGAGCGGCGTGATCGTCAGCATCACGAAGAGGACGATCAACACTTGCGAGGTGGAGAAGTAATTGATCCGGATGATCGCCGGAACGAAATAGCCCCAGACGCCCAACACGATCACCGCAATGCCGGCGAGGACGAGTACGGCGCCCATCACCGACCGGGCCACCTTGGCCCACGTGGCCGTTTCCTGCTTGCCCGCCCGCCAGTACATGATGAAGCTCATGAACGTGACAAGAATCATCAGATTGGCCACGGTCATTTTCGCCGACATGACGCCGAAGACGCCGAGCAGTGGATGGTGGGTGCCGCCCATTTTGCGCGCTTCCTCGAGGCTCGCAACCAGCGAGTGGGGTGTCATCCAGACGCCGAGGCACAAGAGCAGAATGACGAGCATGGTCATGATCGGCTTCTTGTACTGGCCTTCCGAGCCCGGAATGCGGTGCGTGATGCCGAGCCAGAAATAATAATTAGATCCCAGGAACAAGACGCCGATCAGCATGGCTTGCAGGATGAACAGCCAGGAGAGGAATCCGCCCATGAGAGTGATCCCCATCTGCTGGTTGTACTGATAGATCTCGCGCATGAGCCAATAGCCGGCAAAGGGAAGCGGCAGGAGCCCGAAGACGCCGATAAAGTTGCCGACGTATCCCATCCAGTCGTAGTGATCGCGCTCTTCGGCGTTGTGGGCCGCGAGATACCGGATACCCGCATACGCGCCGCAGATGTAGCCGCCCAGCACGACGTTCGCGATCAACCGGTGGATGTTGACGGGCCACCAGGTCGGATTCCACGTCGCGGCCCAGGCCCGCTGCAAATCCGTGCCTTCGGCGATCACGACGGGACTCGCCTGGAAGGTCGCCCACGAATTCGGGACGATCATGATGAAGAAGGCGAACAGGTTCAGCAGGAACCCCAGGAAAATGTGAAACGTCTTCGCTCCGCCTTCGGACATCGCATCCCACCCGTACCAGTAAAGATAAAGCGTGGCGGTTTCGAGCAGGAACAGAATGCAGTAGAAGACGAACGACGGGAAAAAGATGTCCGTCAGGTAGTTCATCAGCTTCGGGTAAAAGCCGATGAGGAGGAACAGCAGAATGCCGCCGAAGAGCGCCGTCGTCGCATAGGACGACGTCAGGAGCTTCGTAAATTCCTTGGCCAGCTTGTCGTAGCGCTTTTCTCCGCTCTTCCACCCGACGACTTCACAGAGCCAGGCGAAAATCGGCACACCGAGAACGAAGCCCGCGAGCAGCAGGTGCAATTGCGCGATGACCCACACGATGTTCCGGCTGCCGATGCCGGGAATGTCCCGATATTCGACCGGACCGGCGGGACCACCTTCCGCGGCAAGTCCCAACGCCGGCACTGCAAGACAGGCCGCTGCCAATAAGGATACCGACAGCCACCCGGAGTGACCGCGAAGGGTCCGGAGCATTTGCTGAAGCTGTCCGCCCTGGTGTCGCATGGTACTCACCTCATCGAGTCGGGCACAATTACGGTTTCTTGGGTGCAGGAGGCGCCGGCTCGCTGCCGGCCTTCTTTCCCTTGCCTTTGTCCTTTTCGGCTTCGGCCTTCTGCTTCTCCAGCGCATCAACCTGCCCCTCGAGCTGCGCGATCATCTTTTCGTCTTTGTTCAGGGCTTCGAGCGGCCTGAAGGGGGGTTCCGCCTTGACTTCGGGCTTCTTGCAGCATTCGTGAGGATGGGGTGTCGTGACCGGCAAGGCGGCCCAGAACAACACCGACAACACGAACCCGCCAAGTGTGAGCGCCGTGAGCATCAAGCCCTGATCGGCCGGCACCCGCATCAGATCCCACCGCGTCACCACGCGCTGATAGCTTTCGGACACCGGGCGCGCCGTTTCGGACGTGCTGCGAATCATCCGCCCGACGACCGAGACGCCGATCAGCAACAGTACAATCAGCACGGTCAAAGAGACGCCTCCCCACAGGCTCAACTCGATGCTGATGCGTTCCGCGACCGGTATTCCTTTGAAAAGCTCCATCTCGAACAGCTCATGCGCCATGGAGATAGACGCCGAAGTCACGGATCCGACAATGAACCATAGTATTGGAAGGAAGACCGCGCCGACGACGGCACATTTCCACCATAACGTCACGCCAAGTCCTTCCGGCGGCTCCTTGCGGAATTTTTCGAGGAAGTAGGTGCGACCGACAAGGCCCAGTGCCCAGATATCAATCGGGATGGCCAGCAGGAACAGCAATGCGATTCCCGCGCCCTCGCCGATGTGCGACTCCAGGCCCATGGTGATGATAGGCACCGCAAAGACCGTGACCGGACTTGCCAGGAACATCAGAAAGCCCAGCCCTAGCCGCCCTTCGAAATGCATCAAGTCCATGGAGAAGAAGACCAGCGCAAAGGCCAGCTTGATAGGAAGCGCGGTCCAGAAGGCGGGCCAGAGGACGCCTAGACCGATTTTTGTGGGGGACAGAGAGTCGCGTTCGTCGCTCATAGCCTGCTGCGGCCGCCGGCCGCCTTAATCCAAGAACTCGCGATTGATGATTGCCGACATCGTGAACAAGAGAATGGCCACCATCACGACGATCCAGCCGATCAACGCGACCGGGCGTTTGAAAATATTCCGTTCGGGATCCCGGTCAATGAAGGGAAGCGCCGCCAGCAGGGCCATGAATGCGCCCGGAAGCGCGATCGCGCCGAGAAATTGGCCGAATTCACCGGCAAATACTTTGAGCCGCAACAACTGGAAGAGGAACAAGAAGTACCATTCGGGCTCCGGATGGTAGTCACCGGGATCGGGCGTCGCTTCTTCGAGCAGGACCACCGGCTCCCAGAAGGCCAACGCAACGATGCACGCAAAGACCGCCGCCATGCCGACGATGTCCTTCCAGACTTGCCGGGGGAAAAAGAAGTCCGTCTTCGCCTTGATTTCTTCCGGGGTGCCTCGAAAGGGACCGGCCGGACCGGCTGAGCGGAACAGGAAGAGGTGGAGACCGGCGAGCCCCATCAACGCGGCCGGCAAGATCATGACGTGGATGACGAAGAATCGACTCAACGTCATCTGCCCCGGCGTCGGGCCGCCCTTGAGAAACCGCGCCATGAAATCGCCGACCAGCGGCGTCTTATCCATGATCTCGACGCCCACGGTCGTGGCCCAATAGGCGCGCTGGTCCCATGGCAGGAGATACCCCGTAAATCCGAAGCCCATGACGATTCCGAACAACGCGAGTCCGACGAGCCAGATCATTTCGCGGGGAGGCTTGTACGCGCCCCAGAGGAAGACTTGCGACATGTGCGCGAAGACGCAGACAACCATCGCGGTAGAGCCCCAAAAGTGATAGCTCAGCAGAAACCAGCCGTAGTCCACGTCGTGGATGATGTATTGGGTACTCGCGTAGGCATGATCGGCGGTCGGCACGTAATAGAACATGAGGAGGATGCCGGTCACGGCCTGCATGATGAAAATGAACAGGAGCACCGAGCCGAAGATGTAGGCCCAGCGCGATCCGCCCGGCACCGGCTCGTTGAGCATCTTCGCCTGCAGCTGTTTCAAGCCGACGCGCTCGTCGACGAACGCGATCACTTTTTCGATCGCGGTCGGTTGCGTGCTGGGAAGCGACGAGTGTTCCATTAGATGATCCGAATCTGCGATTTCGTGCCTGCTTTGAATTCCATGTCGATGATTTGGACATCTCCGCTCGCGGACACCTTGATCGGCAGGGCATCCAGCGGGCGCGGCGCAGGCCCGTCAAGCACCTTGCCGGAAGCGTCGTAGATGCTGAGGTGACAGGGGCAGAGAAAGACCTGTCCGAGTACTTTATGCGCCCGCCATTTGTACCCGCAGCCTAAATGAGGGCATTTTCCTGAAAAGGCCACGTAAGGAATGTCCTTCTTGTTCGTCCAAACCGATTTCCCGAACGCGTCGCGAAATTCCATGTCCTTGCCTTGATAGACCTTCTCCAGCACGGCGGGCGTCGCTTTCAAGATCCAGACGTTCTTTTCGATCTCGGCCTCGGGCAGATAGGCTTCCTTGACCTTTTTCTTGTACTTGAACTGCACCCCGATGTCGTCGGACTTGATTTTGCCGACGTTTCCGATCTTCAGCCACCCGTTGTCGAACGGCGCGTACATTGGCTTCATGAGGTAGCGGAGGATGGGAAACGCGATCGGCAGCCCGATCAGAAACCCGATCACGTGCGTAAAGTTCATGAAGAACGTGCGGCGCTTGACGTCCTTTTCCAATTCGGGAAACGGAACCAGCACTTCGCCGGGCGTGACATGAAGGTTGTCTTCCAGGTGCGCGATTTCGACGTCGTGGGTGCTGAGATATTCGTCGCGCTTGAAGGGCGGCAACGCCGCGACGTCGGACGAGGCGTTGCGCAACTGCACGGCGTCGTTGGTGACGGCCTGGACGAACGCCATCGAGACCTGCCGTTCGCCGCTGCCGTTCATGGAGACGACGATGTGACTGATCTCGCGCGAGAGCGGATCGACGATGACCTTGGTGACCTCGCCGATTTCCCGGTCCGTGCAACGGACTTTTGACTTTAACTGCGGTTGCATGGTGCCTGTGCCTATTTCTTCTTGATCGGTTTCGGCGTGTTGACCGACGTGTTCTTGAACGTGACCAGCCAGGAGGCGAGGGCGATGACGTCCTTTTCCTCCATCAAGTCCTTGTACTTGTCGGGCATCTTCTTTTTTTCGTATTCTTTTTCAAACCCGTCTGCCATCCAACTGCGAGGATCAAGGATCTTTTCTTTTATGTCATCGACTGTCATATAGCTGCCGATATTGTCGAGCTCGGGGCCGCGCTTTTTCCCGCCCTCGCCTCGCAGTTTATGACAGTTGTAGCATTCCTGGAGCTGCCACTGGTCTTCACCGACTTTGAGGAGGTCTCCGCCGGCCGCGCCGGTCGTGGCGGGTGGGGCACCAGGTCCGCCGGCCGACTGTGCGGAAGAAGCCTGATCACCGCCCAACGCCTTGATCCGTGCGGCCAACGCTTTGGCCTGCTCGTCCAAGGCCTTCGCACGCGCGATCAGCTCTTCGGCCTTGCCTTGTTCGGTGGCGGCCCGTTTCGGCTTGAGGATCTTTTCAATCTTGCCTTTTTCGTCCTCGGGATCGTATTGCGGCCACAGCGAGGCGCCCGCGATGTATACGACGCAGAGCACGACGTAAAAGATGATCAGAGCGCCGAGGGCTTTGACTCCGCCCAACGGCTTGAGGGAGGGTGCATCGAGCAGAATGAACACCGCCGTGCCGAGAAGGGCATAGGCGAAGAACATCATCTGAAATACCGCCGGAAAATCCAGCGCTTTGGTTGCGCCCCAGAGCACGGCTCCGACGATCAACCCGACCACAAGTTTCTTGATCACGTTCCCCATAACGTTCCTTTTCTTCGCACGAGGGTGCGAACTGACCTATTTCGCGCCGGCTGTGGCAGGACTGCCTTCGGGCGCGTGCGCTTTCGCCTCCGTCGGTCGTAACGTCACGAAAATGGCGAAACTGACCACGACGTAAAACGCTACGGTGATGGCGGTGATCCACCAGGCCGAATAGGACAGGGTCGGGGTGAACGATTCGGGCGTGAAGTCCGGTAGCAGGTTGTATGTATGGAAGTACTTGCGTAAAAGTGACCGGACGGCGCCCATGAGACCCATGGTCCAAATTGCGCTGAATGCGAGAAACACGAGCACGAACTGCGAAGCAAAATCGATTTTACCCCAGACGATCGTGCCCTGACTGATGGCACGGTTATAGATGATGTAATTGACGACCGTCACGAACACGAGCGTGAACGCCGCCGAGTTCTTGGCCGGCATGAGGGCCAGGAAATTCCAGTCGGAAGGCAGTTCCAGGTCGGCCACGAGCTTGGCGCCGGTCGGCACGAAGCCATGCGGCGTCAACCAAATGGCATCGCCGATCACGACCATCAAGAATCCGATCTTGATGACGGTGCGCGACGACACGGTCAGCGGGATGAATCGACCAAGCACAACGGGGAGGAGGGCTAGCGGAACGAGAATGGCCAGCGACTTCGGGTCGGGGACGGGAAACATCGTCCAGGCCCAGGTCATCACGAAGGGCAACGCCACCATGACGATCGGCGCGAAGATCGTCATCCTGACCCGCTCCACGCCTTCAATCCGCTTCATGCTGAGCCAGATGTAGTAGTTGCTGGCAAGGAAGATCAATCCGACCATAGCGCCCTGCATTTCAAAGAACATCGAGAGCTGGTCGGCCATCATGTAGGGGCAGATCGACGCATCGTAATCGCACAGTTCGTACGCCAGCAGATATCCCATGAAGGGCAGGAACAGCAGCGCGCCGACTCCGATGAGATTGCCGACAAAACCCATCCAGTCGTAATAGGAGCGCTCTTCTTCCTTCTTCGCGGCCATGTACATGTAGGCGGCGACCAGCCCCGTGATGAATCCGCCGAACGTCACGTTGCCCACCAGCCGGTGTAGGTTCATCGGCATCCAGCTGTAGTTATAGACCTTGTCCCACAGGCTGGCCGTTGCGAGAAATTCCGCGGGCGAAACGCCCTCGGCCTTGACGGGGGTGTTCATGAACGCCGTGGGACCGTCGATCACAAACAGCGTAATGGTCCCGATCAGGTTCAACACGACTCCCAAGGCGATGTGCCGGGCCTTCTTGTTCCCCTTCCAGGCATCCCAGGAGTAGAAATACATGTAGAGGAGAATCGTTTCTCCGATGAAGAGAAGCGGATAAATGACGGCGAAAATGAGGAAGAAATGATTGATCAGCCACGTCGTGAACTGCGGATACGTGGCAAGCAGCACGAAAATAAAGAGCCCGCCCGTCAAGGCGGTCATGCTGTAGAGAATGACCGTGACCTTCATGACCTCCTTGGCCAGGCGATCATATCTGGGGTCCTGCTTCCGGTACCCCAGCCATTCGGAGATCACGACAAAAATGGGTGCGCCAAGGATGAAGGCGGCGAACAGAATGTGGAGCTGGGCAACGATCCAGACCGCCGTGCGGTTTCCCGTGTACGGAAACTCAACCGGCGGGGCGCCCGGAGCCTGCGCAAAGGCGGCTCCTCCGAACAGCGCCAGAAGCGCACACAAAGCCAACAGACCGCGCTGCCATGTTTTCATAGTGTCTCGCCGCCCTCCTCCACGGATCCGGTGATGCCGGCCCGGCGTTACTTGCCTGCCTCAGCCTGAGCCACAGCAATGTTGCCGGCATCGGCCCATTCCTTCTTGCCGTCATCCCACTTCTTGCCGGACAGACCGAAATTGCGCTCAAAGAGCAAGAGCTTCCAACGATCTTCCTCCGACAGCTTGCTCTTCCAGGCCTTCATCTTGGTATTGGGCACGCCTTCCGAAATCCGCCAGAACCACACGGAATCGGAATAGAGCTTCATGCGTTCGCCGTTGCGAAAATCGCGTGCACCGGCCTTGACGGGCTTCCCATCCTTGCCATGGCAGCTCGCGCAGTTGACATCGGGGTTGGTCTCGCCGATGAACAGTTTGCGGCCTTCTTCCGCCTTCGCGGCATCGCCCCACCAGTCGGCCGGCATGTGTTTGTCGGCGTACTCCGCCGGCGCCGGAGGAGGCGGCACGATCGGCCCTTCTCCACCACCTTCACCCCCGCACGCGGCCACGACCAGCCCGACGCCCATCAACCAACCCAGCTGCAGCTTTCTCCATTGATTCATGTCTGTTCTTCGCTCCTTATAGATTCAGACGAAAAAAAGACGCTTTGCCGGAGTGACTGCACTCCTTGCTAAAGCGCCGATACCTTCGGGATTCCGGAAGCCACGCGCACTGACCCTCGCCACATTCCTAGACCGATCCGGCGAGGTGCCATAGCCCCACGGACCGCCATCGGTGTTAATGCTTTCGTTTGCCCTGCGGCTTGCCTCGTTTCTGCCCCTGTTTTCGCCGCGCCTTGACGATTCGCTTCATGCCGACAGCGCCTGCAACGACCGCTGCCGTTCCTCCTAAGCCCCACCACAACCACACGGGGGGACCATTGACGTCATAGATGCAGCCGCTTCCAAAATGAACTTGAACTTTGCGTTCCGACTCCAGGTCTTTCGGGTCAAACTCAACTTTGCGGTGTTGCTGCTCTCCTTTGGCCTCGACCAGGAGAGGATCGCCTAGATTCTCGTTGTGCAGGTGAAAGGTCGCCCGGTAAAACCCGCTTCCGTCCGTCTTGACGACCTGCCCATAAGAAATCTTGCTGTCTTTGACAAGGACATCCGTGTTGGCCATTCCCTTGCCGTCAGGCCCGCACACAAACCCTTCGACGGCGAACCGGTGATCGGCTTCGTGGGTCGCAAGGCTTCCCGAGGGGAAGGCGACACTCAGCCCCAGCATGGCGAAGGCGATCGCAAATCCTTGCCGTCGTTGCCCTCTCCGCCGCAAAACGGGGCGCGCTCCTGCCGCTCGCGCAATGGTTTCAAACAACAAAACTCCTCGTCACGGCAGGCTTCCCCAGTTTTGAGGCCGATGTTTCTAGCATAGGGCCCCCTGGTTGTCAACGAGACAACCCGACCTTGGCGCTGACGTCGGGCCCTGGACACCAGCACTGGCGCGATGAAAACGCGTTCGAGACAAAGAGCTTGGCTGCAGGCCGGGCTATAAATGCCCGCGGGTGCGGGCGTCCGCTTCGACGCGGGCGGCTTCCGCCCGGCGTTCGGATTCCTTTTTGGAGACCCACGTCTCCCACGATTTTCCGTTCGCGGTGTCCTCGCCCGTAAACGCGAGAGACGCGATAACCGCATAAGGGATCCTAACGGGGGACGGATCGTCAGCGGGAAACACTTCAACCCAGGGATCCGGCTCGGCGGCATCTCGATTGAACAAATACCCGACCACGGACTCGCCGGTGGTCAATGCCATCGTCACGTCACCGCGGTAATCGAAGGCGAGTTCAACTGCCTCGGCGAGTTCTGCGCGAGAGGCGGGCCGAAAGATCCGTCCCTCGAGTGAGCCGTGGCCGGTGACGGTATGGTTCTTTGTGTCGGTCATGAGATGGCACCCTGCTCAATGGTCAAATGATCATGGATACAGAGGGGAAGCAATTTGGTGCCTATCAGCCAGTTGACCGATGCCTGATTACCGGGATGTTGGCAGAAGTGTAAGTTTGGCCGTTCGTGCGAAGCCCGACAGCGTCCCAAACGTATCCTCCACGGCCGATGCTTCGTAGCCGCAATGCACCATACAGTCGGCGCATTTTTCGTTCTTCGTCGAGCCGTAATCCTGCCACGCTGTCGTCTCCATGAGATCGCGGAAGCTCCTGGCATAGCCTTCCTGCAGGAGATAGCACGGCCGTTGCCACCCGAACACGTTATAGGTAGGGTTTCCCCACGGGGTACAGTGATACTCGCGGCGGCCCATGAGAAAATCGAGGAACAGGGGGGACTGGTTGAACTGCCACCCCCGCTTTGGGCTCGCCAGAATCTTGGAAAACAATTCCTTGGTCCGAGACCGCTTCAGAAAATGCTGCTGGTCGGGGGCTTTTTGATAGCTATACCCAGGCGAAATCATCATCCCCTCGACACCGAGCCCCATCATCTCATCGAAGAACTTTCTCACGCGCTCGGGATTCGCATCGTCAAACAGCGTGGTATTCGTCGTCACGCGATGGCCGCGCTTGAGCGCGGCCTTGATCGCCCGCACCGCCACGTCGTAGACCCCGTCGCGGCACACCGCCAAATCATGCTCATCCTTTAAACCGTCCATATGAATGCTGAAGGTTAAAAATTTAGACGGCTGATATTCATCCAGCTTCCGTTCGAGCAAAATCGCGTTCGTGCACAGATAGACGTACCGCTTCTGCGCGACCAGGCCTTCAACGATCTTTGCCATCTCAGGATGTATCAGCGGCTCGCCGCCGGGAATGCTGACGATCGGCGCGCCGCATTCGTCGGCCGCCGCCCAGCACTGCTCGGGGGTCAACCGCTTATCCAGCACATGGTCGGGGTATTGGATTTTGCCGCATCCGGCGCAAGCCAGGTTGCAGCGGAAGAGCGGCTCGAGCATGAGGACGAGAGGGTATCGTTTTACTCCCCTGAGTTTTTGGGAGAGTACGTAGCTGGCAACCCTGTACATCTGCGAAACAGGTACGGCCATTGGAGGCTCCGTGATTCAGATTGATTCGATGACGGCGGCGAACCACCGGTAGGGCTAGCTGATTGTAAACGTTCGGGATTCTAACATCGAGTCTTGTGGCCAGTCAATTTCGCGCTGAAGACCCTCCCGGCCCCGCCCGTCCTATGACTCCATCGAGCGGATTAACCGAACCGGTCATTGGGTGTAGGTGTTTGAGCCCAACGAGCCGCTGCATCGAAAGTCTTGCCAGGGTCGCCGCTGCAGCGCGGATTTCGCGATAGCTCATCTTGCTCTTGGCGTTCTTCCGATCGTCGAAGATGATGGGAATTTCCAGGATCCGAAATCCCATGTATTGGCTGTAATAGGCCATCTCGATTTGAAACGCATACCCGTTGGCCCGAATGTCGATGGCATCCAAGGATTCTATGACAGCACGGCGGTAGCATCTAAATCCGGCGGTCGAATCTTTCACGGCGAGGCGGAGCAGACTACCCGATGCTCTGTTTGCCGTCCGACTGAGCATGCGACGGACGAGAGGCCAGTTTTGGGACCCTCCCCCGTCGCAGTACCGGCTTCCGATCACCACGTCTGCTTCGAATGCCGACTGCATCAGGCGTCCGATGTCTTCAGGTCTGTGGGAGAGGTCCGCATCCATCTGGAGAAAGTAGGCATAGTCCTCTCGCAACAAGATCCGGTAGGCTTCGCGATACGCCGTCCCAAGTCCCAGTTTCCCTGATCGATGCAGCACCCGGCAGCGCGGAAGAGAACCGCAAATCCCATCAAGCAGCTCGCCGGTTCCGTCCGGCGAAGCGTCATCAACGAAAAACAGGTCCAGGGGAAGCGGCAGGTCAAGAATTCGATCTACCAGCGGACGGATGTTGTGATACTCGTTGTACGTCGGAATGACGATGACCGCCCGTCTGGCCACTATGCCGCCTTTATTGACTGGATGTGTGCTTCGCAAGGGCGATCGGGGATGTTTTGCTTCCCAGGCCGACAATTAACCCGAATAGCAGAATCATCGCAATACCAAAGGGGTGATAACTCAAGAACATCTGGAATCGCGGCTTTCCCAGGACTTCGTAGTTCAACACCATGACCAGCACGACGTAGATACCTAGCAGCACCCATGCCCGGGTTTTCAGTTGGTTCCGAACCGCCGCTGTGAGGACAACGAACGCCCCCGGCACAAGCCACGCAAGATGCTGCTGCCAGGTCATCGGAGACAACAGCAACGCGAGCACGAGGACAGCGGCGCATTCTCTGGGCCACGTCTTGTCTCTCACGGCATCGAACGACCGTGAAGAGAATCTGACAAACAACGCTACGAGCCCGAGTGCAGCCGCGATGACGCAGGCGCTGGCAAGGCTTGAGGGCAGATTCAAGACGGGCGCATAGGCAGGATCGTCTTTTCGCATCGGATGATCGGCCGGATAACTCACGAGATATCGCAGGAGCGTGGGTCTCAACGCTTGGTTGCGAATACGCTGCTCGTTATCCTGCCGGCCCTCCACCTGCCGGTCGAGCACCGACGACCCCGCATTGCGCGCCCACTCCGCCTGATGCATAGACCATTCAGCGGGCCCCATCCATACGATCGGGAGTATGATCCAGCATGCCGTGGCCAGGATGGTATGAGCGAGCAGTTTCCACTGCCGCTTCCACAGGAACAACAAGAGAAAAATTGCCGGAGTCAGCTTGAGGGCAATGGCGAGGCCGAACAACACGGAACCCAGTCGTTCGCGGCTTTGCCACACGGCGTAGATTGCCAAAGACAGAATTCCTAACAGAATGAGATGAGGTCCCCCATCGTCCAGATCTTGTAAAACGAATTGGAATACCAAGAGAATCGACCCTCCGCCCACGAGATAGAGCTCTTGTCGACCCAGTGGTCCTGTGAGGGCAGTCATCCGGTAAAACACGACGATTGTTGCCACAAGGCAGCCCACGGCTAGCACATAACGCACCATCAGGCCGGCGCTCCGTTCCAGTAACGCCAACGGCGAAAAATACATGGCTGCGATCGGCATATACGCATAGCAGAGGTCGTTCGCGTAGAGATACTCTCCAGCCAGAAATCGCCTGCCGACCTCTCGATGAATGTCGAAGTCTCTGAACGCGAACACCCGATGAAATGCCAGGATGTAGCCGTAAACGAGCGTGGCCAAGAGACAGAGGCTTGAGAGCGATGGGATGAACGACAGACGACTCAACAATGTGCGAGGCACCGTATGGAGGGCCCGGTCGGTCGCCATTGAGCAGTATGACGAATCAGAATAGGACAACCCTTGAACAAAATCAAGGAGAAGACCTCGGGGTTCAAACAGGAGATGCTCAGAAATTTATCCCGGCGGCGGCAAAGAGGCACGCTTCGGCGATGAGCCGCGGGACGACACGAAGTGCGGTTTTGGAGGCGCCGAGCGGGTTCGAACCGCTGCATCGCAGTTTTGCAGACTGCTCCCTTAGCCACTTGGGTACGGCGCCCCGTGGGAAAGGGCATTATATCCGGTGAAAAGACGAGAGGCTAGAGAGAATACAGACACTCCACTGGAGACAAAAGACCCCGGTCCCCGAACGATTGAGCGGCTTGATCAGGCGGCGTCTCGGCGGTCAGGACTTATTGCTGAGAAGGGGGATTTCCTTGCCGCGGGTCGAGGTCTGGTCGGCGCCAGGCAACACTTCCCATCCTTCACTCGAATGGGGCGCGTGGGCCTCCCCGTTGGCTTCCGCTTCCTTTTCCTTGGCGAGCAGCTCCACTTCGTGAATCAGCGTGTCCATCAGCTCTTCCATCGGCACTTTCCGGACCAGCTTCCCTTTCTTGAACAGGATACCTTTGCCTTCACCGCCGGCAATTCCGATGTCGGCCTCTTTCCCTTCGCCGATGCCGTTGACCACGCAGCCAAGCACCGAAACATTCAACGGCGTCTTGATGTGGCCCAGCTTTTTCTCGAGTTCGTTGGCCATCCGCACGACGTCGATTTCGACCCGACCGCAGGTCGGACAGGCGATCACGTTGATGCCGCGATGGCGCAGCTCGAGCGACTTGAGAATTTCAAAGCCGACTTTCACCTCTTCTACGGGATCGGCCGCCAGTGAAACCCGAAGCGTGTCGCCGATGCCCTGAGACAGCAGATACCCGAGGCCCATCGCCGATTTGATGGCGCCTGTCATGGCCGTTCCCGCTTCGGTAATCCCGATATGCAATGGATAATTCGATTGATGCGCAAACAGCCAATAGGCATCGATCGCATGGTGCACATCCGATGCCTTCAGCGACACTTTCATATTGGTGAAACCGACATCTTCGAGGGCATGCACCGCATTGAGCGCCGATTCGGAAAGGGCTTCCGGCGACGGCCAGCCATACTTCTCGAGCAGCGGCCGTTCCAACGATCCGCCGTTGACGCCGACCCTGAGGGGGATTCCCCGCTCATTCACGGCCTTGATGACTTCTTCGACTTTCCACCAGGCACCGATATTCCCCGGGTTGATGCGGACGCAATCGACGATTTCGGCGGCCTTCAAGGCCAGCCGGTGATCGAAATGGATGTCCGCGATGAGCGGGACGGTCATCGCCGCTTTGATTCGGGGAAGCGCTGCCGCGGCCTCAGTGTCGGGCACCGCGACACGAACCAATTCGCAGCCGACGGCTTCGAGTTGCCGAATCTGCTCGACCGTCGCGGAGACATCCCTGGTATCGGTCGAACACATTGACTGCACCGACACGGGCGCGTCCCCGCCGATCTTCACGCTGCCGACTTGAATCTGCCTGGTTGGCCGTCTGGTAATGTGCATAGGTCAGCGAAGGTCCTCAGCTAACTGCCCTGCTCGTCGCCGTGTGGCAAATGGTCGACGGCCGCCGAAAACAATTCCTGCTCCGAAGCGGTGATCGCACCCTTCGTCACGAGTTCTTTGACGCTGCGGTAAATGCCATCGGTGGTCAATCCATACCGTTCACGCAGGAGGTCTTGCGGACCCTGCTCGATATACCAGTCGGGCAAACCGAGAATTTTCGTTCTGACGCCCGTCACCCCGGCATCGGACAAGGCCTCCAGAACTGCCGAGCCGAATCCGCCCATTTTACAACCTTCTTCGACGGTCAGCACATAGCGAACCCGCTTGGCCACGTTCACGATCAATTCCTCGTCCAACGGCTTCACGAAGCGGGCGTTGATGACGGCGGTCGACAATCCCTCTTGGCTCAACTGTTCCGCGGCTTTCAGCGCCGGCCAGACGGCCACTCCGACCGCGACGATTGCGACGTCGGTTCCCTCCCGCAGAAGCTCGCCCTTTCCAATCGGAAGCTCTTTCAGCTCGCGATCCATCGGCACACCCATACTGACACCTCTGGGATAGCGCACCGACGCGGGTCCCTCATATGAGAGGCACGTCTTCAGCATGTGCTGTAATTCATTTTCATCCTTCGGCGCCATGACGACCATGTTGGGCATATGGCGCAGGTACGCGTAATCAAAGGCACCGTGGTGGGTCGTGCCGTCTTCCGCCACCAGACCGCCCCGATCGACGCAAAAAGTTACCGGCAGATTCTGAGTGGCCACGTCGTGCACGACTTGATCGTAGGCCCGCTGGAGGAATGTGGCGTACATTGCGACCACCGGCCGCATGCCTTGCGCCGCAAGACCGGCCGCGAACGTCACCGCGTGCTGTTCAGCAATTCCCACGTCGTAGAGCCGGTCGGGAAATTCCTTTTCAAAGGCGTTGAGGCCGGTGCCTTCGCACATGGCTGCGGTGATGGCCACCACCCGTTTGTCCTGGCGCGCCAACTGGACCAGCGACTCGATAGCGATTTGGGTATAGGACGGCCGCGCCGCCTTTTTAGCCGGGGCCCCGGTTTCGCGGACGAACGGCGGGCAGGCATGGAACCAGACCGGGTTCTTCTCGGCAGGCTGATAGCCTAGGCCTTTTTTTGTGATGACATGGAGCAGGACCGGCCCGCGCATTTTCAGCACATTCTCGAGCGTCGGCAGCAGATGCTCGAAGTTATGGCCGTCGATAGGGCCGGCATAGCGAAAGCCGAGTTCTTCAAAGAGCAGGCCGGGGAGAATGGCGCCTTTGGCCAGCTCTTCCGCCCGACGGGCGAGTTTCTCGACATCGTAGCCGATATGCGGAATCTTACGCAGTAATTGGCCCGTTTCCTCCCGCATCTTCGTATAGAATTCGCCGGTAAAGGTTCGGTTTAGGTAGGAAGAAATGGCGCCGACGTTCTTGGAAATCGACATCTGATTGTCGTTGAGGATGACGATGAAATCTTTGCCGAGGCCCCCGGCGTGGTGTAGACCCTCGAGCGTCATGCCGGCAGTCATCGCCCCGTCACCAACCACGCAGAGGACCTTGTGCTTCAGTCCCTGCTGATCCCGGGCTTCGACCATGCCGTAGGCGGCCGACACGCCGGTGCCCGCATGCCCTGCATTGAAGGTATCGTAGACGCTCTCCTCACGCTTGCAGAACCCGCTCAAGCCACCATATTGCCGAAGCGTGTGGAACTGTTCCCGGCGACCGGTCAGGAGTTTATGGGCGTAGGCCTGATTGCTGGTATCCCAAACGATCTTGTCATGGGGAGTGTCCAACAGATAGTGCAGCGCGACCGTCAATTCGACCACCCCCAGGTTTGACGCTAAATGTCCTCCGACGCTCGAGACCGCTTCAATGATTTGTTCTCTAAGTTCTTGGCAAAGTTTAGGAAATTGGGCGGGCTTCAGCCGCTTGAGGTCAGCCGGGCTGTGAATTGTCTTCAGGATCGACATAACGTAACTCCTTTGCGAGAGTTCATGCGCCGGTAATCGGGCTGAGCAGGCTTGGCGAAGGGCTATGCGGTCTGCATGCTGGCAGAATAGTCTCACATAACACTCCTAAGGTGTCAAGCCGATAGCGCCTTGGCTGCGGAACTGCGCATCAACGGGCAAGGCGGTACGTAAGCAGGACTCCCAGTGTGAAATCGGCCGCGCCTCCAGTGATAAAGTCAATATTCTCTATAGCATACGCCTGCCAAAGCCAATTCTCAGCGACGCGATAGCTGAACCCCGCCACCAGCTCAGTGGCCCCCTTATCGAAGATCTCGAGGCCCACATGACGGAACGGGCTCGTGTAATAATCGAATTGCACGGTTAAGGACAGGTTTTCCGACCATAAATATTCCGCCGCTGCGATTCCTGTGATCGTCGGATATAAGGCAATGCCGGCGATCCGGCCGGTCGGGAACACGCCATTGAAGTTGCCATGCAAAACCCACCGGTCTGACAGCGCTTTTTCCAGTGCCACGCCGAGCCCAAAATCCGGGCTGCCGCTCCCGAAGAATTCTTGTTCTCGGCCGGTGGGAACTTTGATTGCAGTTCGAACCGAGAGGGCGGGCATTAACGAGCTTTCCCGTAGGAGCTGATATTTGGCTTGGATCATGCTGTCGCCAAGGCCTAGTGCGCCGTTGGTGCCGTTGACGATCTGCTGCCCGTTGCGGGAAACGTTATAAATGTAGCTCACCTGGCTGAGCGCAGTGCGGGCGGGAGAGAGGCCGGTCGTCGCCTTTTCCACGGCTTCGATCATACCGGACATAAAGCCGGTATACCGGTACAACATGGGGATCTCGACGGCAAGTTCAAGCCTCGAAGTTGCCCCATACCGCAAAAACAGGCCACTTCGCAGCGTTTCAAATTTGACCTGCGCAGTTGCGCCCGCCGGGAGTTCGGAATACACCGCCGCAGTTTCCGCGAGCTCCAGGCGGACGTCCAGCCCGCCTTTAGGCAGGACCGCCGCACGGTCCCCCGGCATATTGAGCACCAATTGCTGAAGCGGATTGAAGTTGCGTACGGGAAACGGCCCGAACCCTTCGCCGAGCACTAGGGAGGGACTGAGGCAAAGGACGACCGTCAACGCCGTGCCCGCTGCGCGGGGCACCTGATCCGTCGGCGAACCATCGAAGCGGCCCATTGTCTAATAGGGGAAGTCTAGACCGGCGAAAACAGCGCCCCCCTCCTTGCTCCATCCATAATCAATGCGGCCGACGACGTTCGGCCGTACAATGCCGCGAAATCCGATGCCGGGAGTCACACGGTAATCCTTGAAACTGACGTCTTTATAGCTATTGAACACTTGACCCGAATCTACGAACGGGGCGATTTCAAAATCGGCCGCCACGCCCGCGATCTTGGCCCTCGCAAGATGTATGCGCTCTTCAACACTCGCCGAGATCAAATGCTTGTCGATGAAGCGATCGCCGCCGTATCCGCGGAGGTTATTTTGTCCTCCCAGCGAACTCTGCTCGAAGAACGGCACGTTCGTGCCGAGCGTGGCCTGCAGGTCGGCGCGGACGACCAAAATGGCCCGCTTTGACTCGCTCGGAAATAGTTTCTTGATCTCCAATTCGTAGCGGGAATAGATCGGATGAGTGCTGTTATGGAGGTTCTGATTGAGTTCGGCATACGCGGTCACGGCCATGCCGTCTGTAGGGGACGTGAGATTGTTTCTTGTATCGTAATAGAACGTGGCACGGTGACCGAGGATGAGCGATTCGCCCTGCACCCCCGGTACGATCGGGTAGACATCGCCCGTGAACGGCAGGTCGGTCGCGCCTTTTTGCAGGCTGACCTGACGGATGCGCTGTCCAACGGCAATCTGCGTCACCTCGTTGGCGTAGATCCCAAACCGCCAGTTGCCCCTGGCCTCACGAGCGGTATAGTTGGTTTCACCGGATTCCAAGGTTGTCTGGCCCAGGCCGAAGAACCGGGAGGTCGCGTTCTTGAAAAAAGTGCCGCCGAAATTGAGAAAGTATCGACCGTTACTGAACGCGGGATCCGTGTAGTTGAAGACGAGTTTGCGTTCAATTTTCTCCGAGAGCGAGGCGATGAACTGCATTGTCCGGCCACCCGTATCGTAGCGAAACAGGTTAAAGGTGCCTCTCCATCCTACAATCGTGTTCCTGATCAACATCGGAGCCATCAAGTATTTCAGCTCCCCGTCCGGATCGGTGATGAGGATAGGCACGATCAGTCCAGCGTCGCTCCCATCGTTCTTGGACGAGGAGACGGACGGAATCGGAAACACCTGGGTGTCCGCGTGCGCGGAACTCACTGATACGGCTGCCGTCCCTCCGAGCAGGCATACAAGAAAGACGGCGATGCCGCGCAGGGTTGTCATGACCGTCAGGCTTGAAAACTGTTACGGGGATTTGATCTTCTCGGATTTCTTGCGGAGCTGATCGACGAGGTCGGCATAGCTGCCGTTGCGGAGGATCTTGCTGAACTGGCCGCGATAATTGTTCACGAGGCTTACTCCATCGACGACAACGTCATAGACGCGCCAGGCCGAGGCTTTGTGGAGCAGGCGGTAGTCGAGCGGGATCTCCGTCTTCCCCGTCAAGACCTTCGTTCGGACTTCGGCATACTCTTTTTCGGTCCGCTCGTTGATGTAATGGACGCCATCCCCAGTGTACGATTCGATCTTGTCGGCGTAGGTGTTCACGAGCAGCGTCTGAAAGAGCGAGACGAATTCCTGCCTCTCTTTTTCCGATAGGTTTGCCCAGGACGTCCCCAGCGACCGCCTGGACATTTCCTCATAGTCGAACCGTTCACCGACGACCTTCTCAAGCAGCTGCCGGCGCTCGTTGGCTTTGGCCGGCTGTTTGAGGCTTTGATTCGCAAGAATGCGGAGCACTTCGTCGATCGTGCCTCTCATCGCCTCCGTCGCTTCCCCAGCCATTGCAGGCGCCGCCGCCACCCCAACGGCGAGAACGAGCGCCGTCACCAGGGCCAGCCCTTTCAGAAGTCCGCCGGTCTTGCACTGTACACCCGTACCCGTCTTCATAGGATTGCTCCTCTTACGCTTTTCCCACCGTCGGCCGAGACAGCCGCCGCTCGGTCACTTCACATTACCATGGACGTATTGGCTGACCAACTCCTCGAGATCAAGACCGGACTCGGTGTCGCGAATGGTGTCGCCGGGCTTGAGCGGATCGCCGCCTCCTCCCGGCGACAATGCGAGAAATTTCTCTCCGATGATGCCGCGCGTTTTGATCGACGCAATCGTATCCGTGTAGAGCTTGACCTTGTCGTCCACAGCGAGCGTCACGGCGGCCCGATCCTCATTGAGCGCGATCGACCGAACGCGGCCGACCTCGACGCCGGCAATTTCGACGGCCGATCCGCTCTTGAGTCCGGAAGCCGTGTTGAACTGAGCCACCACTTCATAGACATTGCCGCCGATCAACTCGAGCTTGCCCAGTTTGATGGACAGATAGCCCAGGCAAACCATTCCGATCAGCACGAAAATGCCCACGATGAATTCGAGCTTCGCTTTCTCCATCAGTCCGCTCCTTCGCCGCGTCAGCCGGCCGCCTGCTTGAACGTGACCGGCCCGCTGACAGAAATGAACTCGTGAATCTCCGAGTCTGTTGTCTTCACGAACTCGGCGGCCGTCGCCATCAGGGCAATTTTGCCCTTGCGCAGCATCGCCACCCAATCGCTGATCCCGAAGATTTCAGGAATCTCATGGCTGACCATCACCGCCGTGAACTTAAACCGCCGTTGCGTCCCGACGATCAAATCGTGAATGGATTTGGCCATCAACGGATCCAACCCCGTGGTCGGCTCATCGAACAGGATGATCTCCGGCTCCATCACCAGGGCACGGGCCAGACCCGCCCGTTTTTTCATTCCCCCGCTGAGTTCGGCGGGGTACTTGTGGCCCATCCCTGCCAGACCGACCTGTTCGAGTTTCTCGTCGACTCGTCGGGACACCTCTGCTCCCTTCATGCGCAGTTTCTCGCGCAAGGGAAACGCCACGTTTTCAAAGACGGTCAACGAATCGAACAATGCCGCCCCCTGAAATAGCATCGCAAACCGTTTGCGGACGTCATTGAGCGCCCTTCCTCTCAGTCGGCTAATGTCGACCCCGCCGACCCAAACCTCGCCGCGGTCGGGCTGCAAGAGCCCGATCATGTGCTTCAATAGCACGCTTTTCCCCTCCCCGCTTCGTCCGATGATCGTCGTCAATTGGCCGGCCGGAATCTCGATATTCACGCCCTGCAGAACGCGCTGACCGCCTAACGTTTTCTCCACCCCGACGAGCTTGATCATGGGTTACAGCAACACGGATGTGAGGAAATAGTCCCAGACCAGGATCAGCACTGAAGAGAGGACCACCGCTTCGGTCGTTGCGGTGCCGAGGCCTTCGGCGCTGTGCCTGGTAAAAAATCCCTTGTAACAGCAGATCCAGCTGACGATGAGACCGAAACTAATCGACTTCAAAATACCGCCGTAGACGTCCTTCCATTCCACCGCAGATGCGATCGAGTTCCAATAGGCGCCTCCGTTGCCACCCAGGAGTTCAACGCCGACCAGATAGCCGCCGTAGATGCCGACGACGTCGAATATCGCGACGAGCAGCGGCACCCCGATCAGTCCGGCGACCAGTTTGGGCGCAATCAGATACTGCAGCGGGTTGATGGCCATGGTATCCAGCGCATCGATTTGCTCGGTGATGCGCATAATGCCGATTTCGGCCGTCATCGCGGACCCCGCCCGCGCAGTGACCATCAACGCTGCCAGGACTGGACCCAACTCACGGATCATGCTCAACGCGACTGCTGAGCCGAGCAACCCTTCCGATCCGAACTTTCGCAAGGTGTAATAGCCCTGAAGGGCGAGGACCATTCCGGTAAACCCCGCGGTCAGCACGACGACGAAGGTGGATTTGTATCCGATGAAGTGGAGTTGTTTCACGATTTGCACGAACCGCAGCGGGGGCCGTGTCAGCCACGCAAAGGAGGAGAGGACGAAGAGAAGCATACGTCCCATCTCCTGAACTGTCGAGACGCCCCATGCACCGATCCGTTCGATCATCCTGCCCTTCCTACTTCAGACGCTGGCGACAATCCGAACCCGTTTGCGGCCCAGGCGGCGGTCACTGCTGTCAGTTGCCCGGCCGCGAGACGGCTTTGACGGCGCAGCCGATTCAGTCCCACGAAGCTCGAAGGCGCCAGGATCATGGCGCCCATTCCCCGAAGCCAGCCCCACGGCTTGAGAAACACATTGAAGTCCAACGGCAGATCCTCGCCGGCGACGTCCGAAACGGTGCGAAGGACGGCAAACGGGACGCCGTACGCCCGCGCCGCATTGCCGATTGCCGCGCTTTCCATGTCGAGTGCGATCGCGCCCGCAAGCCGGCTGACAGTCTGTTTGTCGACGGCCCGGCAGACCACCGTCGCCAACGACACCAGCGGACCGGTTCTCACGGTCACCCCAACTTGAGCCGCGGCGGCCTGCACGGCGCGGAGCACGCTGTCGTCGGATGCCAACGGCGCTCCGGCCTGGAACCACGCTCCATCGAACGTGCCGGAGAACACGCTCGTGGCCGCAATCACGTCTCCGACCGCCGCCGCCGGCAAAAGTGCGCCGGCAAATCCGGCGGACATCGCCAATGACGCGCGCTGTCGTTTCAAAACCGTGCTTGCCGCCGCATCGGCCGCGTGCGGTCCGATGCCCGTGAGAACGAGCCAATAGGCACGATCGCCTTGCCGGCCGGCAAAACAGTTCACCCCATCGATGTCGATCCGCCGTTCAACCGGCATGGCGCGGCGCATCGCCGCCAATTCCCATCGTGTCGCGACGAAGAGGACGATGGGGCTCGAAGAGGAGTCATCACTGGAAGGTACGTGAATGAATGACGTCGGCCTGCGTGGGCTCAACGATCGAACCGGTAGCACCCGGCCGTCAACATCTGATCCCGCACTTCGTCGGCCCGCATTCTGTTGCGCGTTCTCAGATTGCGATACATTGCCAGTGCCCAGAGCGGGAAGTACTGGCAGTACCAGTGGTAGCGGAGATAGAACACGCGGGGGAACCCCGTACCGGTATGCCGAACCTCTTCCCACGACCCGTCCTTCATCTGATGACGAAGCAGATACTGAATGCCTCGGGCGACGCTGAATGAATCCGACATGCCGGCCGACATCAGACCCAGGAGCGCCCAGGCCGTCTGCGACGGAGCGCTCTCACCCATGCCCGCGGAGGCCGGATCCCCGTAGGACAGGCACGATTCCCCCCATCCTCCGTCTGGGTTTTGACGCGATTCAAGCCAGACCACCGCACGCCTGATGTACGGCTGCGACAAGTCCTCACCGATTGCACGCAGCCCGGCGAGCACGGACCAGGTCCCATAGATGTAATTCACGCCCCAGCGCCCGTACCAGCTGCCGTCGGCCTCCTGTTCGTGCTTGAGAAACGCCAGCGCCGGCGCTACTGCCGGGTGCGAGCGGTCGTAGCCCAAAGTGGCCAGCATTTCGAGACACCGTCCCGTGAGATCCGCGGTGCTGGGATCGAGCAGCGCATGGTGATCCGCGAACGGAATGTAATTAAAGACGATCCGGTTGTTGTCCCTGTCATACGCGCCCCAGCCCCCGTCGGACCCCTGCATCGCAATGACCCAGGACGCGCCTCTTCGGATGGAATCCTGAAGGTCCGCCGGCACGGGCATCTTGACCTTGGACAGGGCCATCAAGACCACGGCGGAATCATCGACGTCCGGGTACAGCTCATTTTCATGCTGGAAGTACCATCCGCCCGGTTCGGCTTTCGGAGCGGAGACGATCCAGTCGCCGACCGTCTTCGTCTGCCGTGACATCAGATAAGCCGCGCCGCGCTGCAAGGCCGGATGGTCTTGGGACATACCCGTCTCGATGAGTGCATTCATCAACAGAGAGGTATCCCAAATCGGCGAATGGCACGGCTGCAAATGCAGCGACTCGACCCGTTGATCACCGATGGAGACCGTATCGTAGACTTCAAGATCTTCAATTTCCTTGAGCGCCTTGCGCACAAGCGGATCGTCGACCTGATAGCCCAAACATTGCAGCGCCATGATTGAATTCGCCATGGCCGGATAGATTGCCCCGAGCCCTCCGCTGCCCTTGATGTGATCCAGCATCCATGTCGCGGCCCGATGCAATGCCTTTTCGCGGAGCCACATGAGCGGCATGTGGTCGTACAGTTTGAGCAGCGCATCCAAGGCGACGAAGATGTTGTGAGGCGTCAACCACTTCTGATCCTTGTTGAACGGCGGATATTTCCAGTACCGCAGTTCGGTGCGGGGCACCGCGTACAATTCTTCGATTCCCTGCTCTTTAGGGATGCGGCAGACGGGACGGTGTGCAAACACGATGAGCAGTGGAATCAGCACGGCGCGAGACCAATAAGAGATCGCGTAGATGTTGAAGTAAAACCACTTCGGCAGGAACATCAGTTCGACCGGCATGTGCGGGATGCCTTCCCAATCGTACTGCTCGAACAATGCCAACGTGATCTTCGTAAACACGTTCGCCTGCACGACGCCGCCCTTTTGCCGGATGCAATTGCGCGCACGCAGCATGAACGGCTCATCCCCGGAAATGCCACTGAGTTTGAGCGCGAAGTAGGCCTTGACCGAGGCGCTGATCTCCGAGGGACCGCCGTAATAAATCGGCCACCCGCCGTCCGGCAATTGCGCCGCCCGCAAGTAACAAACCGCCTTGCGTTCGCGTTCGGGATCGACGCGGTCGAGCAACCGCCGAAGCATGAGATATTCCGCCGTCAGAGTAGTGTCGGCTTCCAGTTCGGCGACCCAGTAGCCTTCCTCATGTTGCCTGCACAGAAACCAGGATTGGCTCCTGCGCACCGCGTCTTCGATTGCGTCGAGTTGTCCTCCCGCTTGCGCGGTTGCGCGTCGGGACGGCGTCTCGACCGCAACAGGCGACTTATCGGAGACCAGTCGCAGCGGCGGAGGCGAGAGGGAGTCGGTGCTGAATCTGTCTGGAACGGAAATGAAAAAGCTGTCGGAGAGACGGTCGAGGATGGTTCGAATCAGATTCATGGGCTTGTGAAGGGACACACACCGCCGTGGCGAGAACCTGAGACCTCAGATGGTTGTCTCTGGCCGCGCGGCGCAGCAAGACGTGTCACCCACCACCCACTTTTGGTTCCCGTTCGACCGGATATAACAGACGGTCGGACTGAAGTCAAGCAAAGGAACGCGGAAGTCCTCTGAACTACTAGGTTTTTACCGTGTTTGGTGTCAGGCCGGCTGCAGATCGCTCAGCCGAACAGAAACCAGTTTGGAGATGCCCGGTTCCTCCATCGTGACCCCAAAAAGGGAATCCGCAATACCCATCGTCCTCTTGTTATGGGTGATCACCATGAACTGGGCGCCCTGAGCCAATTCACAGAGTACGGCGGTAAATCGGCCGATATTCTCCTCATCGAGCGGAGCATCGATTTCGTCGAGGATGCAGAACGGCGTCGGACGGATGAGAAAGCTGGCGAACAGGAGGGCCATGGCCGTCAGCGTCTTCTCACCCCCTGACAGCATGGTGATATTTTTCAGCCGTTTGCCGGGCGGCTGAGCGACGATCTCAACGCCGGGCTCCTGGGGGCCTTTTTGTTCGCCGTCCTCCTCGGGAGCCACGTCGACGAGCTGCAATTCCGCACGGCCGCCGCGAAAGAATTTCGCGAACACTTCGCTGAACTTTTCCTGAAGCTCCGCAAAAGTGGTGGCGAACATGTCTTTCGTCGTCCGGTTGATCCGCTGAATAATTTCCTTGAGGGAAGCAATCGAATTGGAAAGGTCCTGCTCCTGGGTTGACAGAAACCGATGCCGCTCCTCGAGTTCCTGATGCTCATTGATCGCGGCCAGGTTGATGGGTCCCATCCGGTCCAGCCGCTCGCGGATTTTTTGAAGTTGCTGACGCAGGTCGTCTTCCGCCGGCGCTGGCGGAGCATCCTCGGTGAACAGGACGGCCTTTGCGGCTTCTTCGATCGAGAGCGGGTCCACCTGATACGTCCCTGACAGCGTCGATTCCACCGTACCTAACTGTGTGCGTACCTCGGCCCGTTTGACTTCGATCGTGAGACGCGATTCGCGGAGGGCGGAGAGGGTCCTGCGCACGTCGTCGAGGCCGGCCTCGACGGCCTGCCCCTGCGCCATGTCCTGCGCCTGCCGCTCCTGAGCTTCTACCAGTTGAGCCTTGAGGCGTTCCATTGACTCGCCGATCTCACGGCACAAGCTCTCCTGCCGCTCACGCTCCGCCCGGCTCTGCGTCAACAACGCGGTCAGCGCTCTAACCTGATCGTCCAGGCCCTCGATCCGTGCCGCGGTCTCCGCGTACTCCTGCCGGACACGCTGCAGATCCGCCTGCCGATGTTCCCGGGTATTGCGGGTGCTTTGCGCACTCAACTGCGCCTCGGTCAGCCGCTGCTGGAGTTGATGCAGGTCCTGGTCAAACTGCGCCACACGGGCTCTCACCGCTTGTAGTGCTCCTTCCTGACCAGTCTTTTCGGCGATCCATTGAGCCAGCTGAGCCTGACTCGATCGCGTTTCCTGCTCCAAGCGCTGGATTTCGAGTGACCCTCGTTGCGCATCGCCCATCAACGTTTCAATCCGCTGCGTGAGGTCTCCGAGAAAGAGCTGCAGGCCGGACGCATCCTTGTGCAGCGATAACGCCTTCATCTCCTCCTCCCGTAAGGTTTCCGCAAGGCGTCGTCCCTCCTCGCGCAACGATTGACTGTGCGCCTGCAGTTCCTCCCTGCGCTGGCGCGCCTGCTCGACCGCCGCGCTCAACGCCGTCCGACGGTCTTCCAATTGCATGACTTCACGGCGGCGCTGCAGCAATCCGCCGGTCGCGCCGACCTGTCCGCCGGTCACGACTCCGGCTCCATCAAGAATTTCGCCGGCCCGGGTCACAAATGTGGGTCCCTGAATGTGCCCCCAGGGCTGCTGTTCCCATAACGTAATCGCATCGTTCAGCGTTTCGACGAACACGACGCCGTTGAAGAGATAATCGCGAGCGGCAAGGCGAGGCCCCTGGACGCCGATCAGATCGACCGCCCGTCCCACGACGCCCGGCCGGTCCGCCAGAGCGGTCCACCACTCATGAGGCCGATCGATTTGGTGCCATCGCGGTGTGTCGGGGATAAAGGTTCCCCGGCCCAATTCCTTTTCGAGCAAAAACGCGACGGCCTTCGAGGCGGACTGCGGGCCCTCGACGGACCAGCCGCGCACCCGTTCGCCGAGTAGTGCTTCAACCGCCCGATCCAATCCCGATGGAACGATCAGCCATTCCGCGACGGCATCTCTCACGCCCTCACAGGTCTTGAGCGCCGTGCCTTCCTCGTCACCCGGCCGGCCGTAACCCATGTCTTCCCGCAGCACGCCCTGCAGCGCACGCAGATGCGATTCCACACCCGCCAATTCTTCCGACTGGCCGGCCAGCGCCTGTTCGACGGATGCCAGGTCGGCCGCCGCCGTCGTCAACTGCCGTTCCGCGTCCTGATGGCGGCGCCGGAGGTCGAGCACCGTCTGTTCGGCGGCGTGACAGCCTTCCTGAAGATGCTGCTGCTTTTCGAGCGCGCTGTCGTGCTGCCCTTGAACCTCTTCACGTTCCCTCGCCAGCCGTCCGTCACGCGCCGTCACTTCCTCGGCACGTGCGTTCAACTGAGCCAAGCTTTGTTCGGCGTTCGCGACCAGCACCGCCAGGTTCAAGACGTCCGTCCTCCCGCGCTCTTCCTCCTGCAGCGTCGCCGCCCGCTGGTGTTGCAGCGTTTTCATCTCGCGGTCGAGGGCTTCGAGACTCTGCTCCCGTTCCTGACATGCCAGCTCGAGACCTTCCAGTTCAGCCAGCAGGGTTCGTTCGCCGTCTTTGGCCTGTTCCTGCTCGCCCACCAGGCGTTCGCGGTCCTCCAGACCCTGCTGCTGCTGCCGCTCGTAAAGCTCGCTTTTGTTCCGTTCGACCTCCGCCGCGGTCAAGGCCTGTGCCTGTTGCTGCTCGACCCTGGACAATTCATCACGCCGCTGATTGATCGCAAGCCCGGCGTCAGCGATCGCCAATTTAATGCGCTCGAGTTCCGCGTGGAGGCGTGCCTGACTCGCCGCCTGCTCGGACTCCTGTCCGGCCAGCGTTTCGAGCTCTCGTTCGACATCGGCGATCGTGGCGCGCAATGTACGCAATTCATTGGTGAGGAGCTGCACTTCGAGTGTCCTTGCCTCCTGCTGAAGCACCTGGTAGGACCGGGCCTGTCTCGCCTGCCGTTCAAGCGAATTCAACTGCTTCTTCACCTCGGCAATGATGTCGCGAACACGCAAGAGATTCTGATGCGTCGCGTCCAATTTGCGCAGGGCTTCGGCCTTCTGCTTCTTGTAGCGGACGATGCCCGCGGTTTCCTCGATCAGTTCGCGGCGGTCCTGTGGCGAGGCGTTGAGAATCTGATCGATCTGCCCTTGCGCGATGACCGTGTGCCCCTTGGTCCCCGCCCTGGTATCGAGCAAAATGCTGCGGATGTCCTTCAACCGGCACTGCGTCTTGTTGATCAGGTATTCGCTTTCGCCGTTCCGGTACAGCCGGCGGGTAATCATCAGATCCTGATATTCCGACAGTTGGCTCGGCAACCCCTGCACCTTCACCTGATCAAGTCCGCTGATGACCAGCGACACTTCGGCCATACCCAACGGCTTCCGTAATTCGGTCCCGTTGAAAATGACGTCTTCCATCTTTTCGCTACGCAATGTCTTCGTACTTTGTTCGCCGAGCACCCAAAGAATGGCATCGACCACGTTGCTCTTGCCGCTTCCGTTCGGACCGACAATGGCGGTCACGCCGTTGGGAAACTCGATGCGCGCTTCGGCAAACGACTTGAAGCCCACCATCTCAAGCGACTTGAGGTACATGCCCTGCTCCTTTGGTAGTTGATCGGATGACAACCAGGCGAGGGAAGATCACGGGTGCGTTTTGTAACACAGCAGCCGAGAGAAATCAAAGAAAAATACCGCAGGTAGTGGTCGAGCGGGAGGGCGGCTACAATATTTGGGGACTGGTTGAAATCGGCTAACGGGCGGGCGCTGCCACCGATTTGCTGGCCGGGGCGATAGTGATCAGCTCCTTAGGAAGCAGAAACTCGACATCTTCCTCAATCACCGTAAGGTCTTCAACTTCCGCCGTGCCGTACGTCTTCAAATAGGTCACGACTTCTTCGACGAGCACTTCAGGCGCCGACGCTCCCGCAGTGATGCCAATGGCC
>JBKPSD010000028.1:0-18518 GCA_046734935.1 Nitrospirota bacterium | reverse complement strand
TCGCAGTCCGCTTCCTTCCTGCGAGATGAGTCGTCCTGCTTCCATCAAAAATTGAGCGGGCAGCGGAAGTTTTGCCATCGTTCTCCAATTTTCCGAGGCGACGACAATACCTCGCATCTGCATTCGTTCCACAATCTCCGTGGTGTAAAACGTCCGATCCGCCTGAATGACGCGATGCAGATAGTCAGCAACTGTCGCCGCAGGAATACACTTGGGAGGTTCCACGGTCTTGTCCGCGGCAGTGACGGGCCACTGATTAATGAACCAGGTGACGACCACTCCAATGAACAGTCCCGCCAAAAAGTTCCGGTTGGCCATGACGTCTTCTCCATTTGTTTCCGCTCACGTTGCTTTTTCCGATGCGGAGGAGGTATCAACTCCGCACGCGTCCGCCCCTCTTATCAGAATAGACCCCTCCGTAATAAGAAAGCGAGCCAGAGGTAAGAAACGGGACAGGGGCCTTCTCCAAGTGCCAGCGAGGCTAAGTGAGGAACGTCGAATTGTTGTCTGACTCCCGCCGCGCGTGGCAGGTGGAACATCGAGGTCGCTGTGTGCCTTGTGGATTCTCTTCCTTCCAGCTAGCCTATCGGCATTGCGGATAGCTATGTCGAATGAAACCCCGCCTAGAGACATGATGAGTGATCGACCGCAACTTGGTCAGACGGCCGTGTTGGTCTTGGGTGCCATTGGCATTGTATACGGCGACATCGGCACGAGTCCTTTGTACGCCCTTCGGGCATGCTTTCATCCGACTTTTGGTCTTGCCGTCGACAAGCCAAATATTCTCGGCGTGCTGTCGCTGATTGTGTGGGCGCTCGTCCTGGTCGTCACGCTGAAGTATTTGTGGCTTGTGCTCCGCGCAGATAATGAAGGTGAAGGCGGTATTCTCGCGCTTCTCGCGCTTGCCCAACGACATCGCACGCACGTCAATTTTCCACTCAGAACGAATCCGATCGTATTGTTGGGGCTCATAGGAACGGCACTCGTCTATGGCGACGGGATCATCACGCCGGCCTTGTCGGTCCTGAGTGCGGTCGAAGGTCTGGAGGTAGAGACATCGGCCTATCAGCCTTACACCGTCCCCATCACCCTCATGATTTTGGTGGCCCTCTTTGCCACCCAATACAGGGGCTCTGGCCTTATCGGGAGGATGTTCGGTCCGGTCATGGCCATCTGGTTTGTCACGATCGCCGCATTGGGACTTCGCGGTCTTCGGCAGGCACCGGAGGTGATGGCCGCGCTTGATCCCCACCTTGCGGTCGCATTCCTCTGGCACCATGGCACGATCGGCTTGGCGGTGCTGAGTGGCGTCTTCTTGACGCTCACGGGTGCAGAGGCTCTGTATGCGGATATGGGTCATGTCGGACGAACCCCCATTCGCATCGGATGGTACGCCATCGCGTTTCCTGCACTGGTTCTCCAATATTTAGGGCAAGGTGCGCTGCTGCTGAAACGCCCCGACGCCCTATCGAATCCGTTCTACCTCCTTGCCCCACCAGGATTCCTCTGGCCACTCGTGGTGCTCGCCACCTCGGCCACGATTATTGCGTCGCAAGCGATGTTGACCGGCGCCTTCTCGCTCTCTCACCAAGCCATTCGCCTCGGGTATCTCCCGCGGATGGCCATTCGCCATACTGCCTCTGAGCAGATGGGGCAAGTCTATGTTCCTGTGGTGAACTGGCTCATGCTGGTCGGCACACTGGGATTGGTCGTGACATTCGGCGCGTCGTTCAAGTTGGCGGCGGCCTATGGCATCGCAGTTTCCGGCACGATGGTCATCACCACGATTTTGATTGCCGTCGTCGCTCGACGGCGGTGGGGATGGTCCGTGGGCAAAGTTGGTCTGGTCTTCGGGTCGTTCATGCTCGTCGACAGCGGCTTTTTCGTGGCCAATGTCTTGAAGATTCCCCAAGGCGGGTGGGTCTCTCTGGGATTGGCCTGTTTCCTGTTGCTGCTGATGAGCACGTGGAGTGGCGGCCGTCATCTTGTCGGTCGCCATCTCTGGAACAAGATGCCGTCCTTACCTTCTTTTATCGAACAGATTCAGCGCGATGGTGTTAGCCGCGTTCCGGGATGGGCTATCTATATGTCATCGACGCCGGAGTTGACCCCCCCGGCGCTCGTACAAAATGTGAAGCACAATAGGGCCGTCCATCAGACACTTCTGTTTTTGACCGTCCACACGGTACGAGTGCCATCACTTCCAGTCGCCGAACAAGTCCACGTCGAACGATTGCAGGACCACGTTTTCCGTTTGACCGTGCGTCACGGCTTCATGCAGATCCCCGAAATCCCAAAAGTGCTGCCGGCCTGTGCTGCGTCCGGCCTTACGATTCCCCTAGGCGATGCCACATACTTCTTGAGTCGAATCAGTGCACTGGCCACCCCTGCACCGGGCATGGCGCTTTGGCGCGAAGGCCTCTTCATATTCCTGGAAAAAATATCGCAGCGGGCCAGCTCCTACTTTCACCTGCCGGCTGACCAAGTGGTCGAGATTGGGATTGTCATAGAGATCTGAGGTTGGGAAGAAGAAAAGAGGGACATTTTGAGCTCGTGGCGCATAACCGGGCCAGCTCGTTCCTCGCCTCACCGCCTCTCCCTCACCGCCATCGCGCATCACACCTCACACCGCGATAGACCCCGCTCCCGTGAAAACGTAGAATGTCCTGTATAGTCTCATGCTCAGTACTATGGCATCAGAATGCTGAACAACCGGGACATAAATTGATTCCCCCAACGACAGGCATTCCAGCTCAGAGGAGGCCACTGTGTTGGTGCACATCATCGCCGATTACGGAATAGGGGACTTAGCCTTTGCCGAGGTCGTACAACGGATCAAGGTCCATTTGCCCGACATGGAACCAGTATTGACGCCTGTGCCAGCCTTCTCCACAATCGCGGCCGGCTTTTGCATCGCACAGATCGGCCTGCATCCTTCGCCTCCAGGTACGCTCATCTATCACAATGTGGCCCCGAGGGAAGACGATCCCGCTGCGCGTGCGCAGAACGCCGGCGAGCGTCTCGCTTACGCACGCCTGCCAACCGGCGTCCGCGTGATCGGGGTCAATGCAGGACACGCCTTCTCCTTTATAAAGGATGTGGCCGAGAAGCTCCGCTGGGCCGCGTCTTCGGCCGAAGGAAGCCAGTTTCGATCACGAGATGTGTTTCCTCAAGCAGCGGCAGCCATTGCGTTGGGCCTGCCTGCCGCTTTGGGTACCGACCTCAATCCGGAAAGCATTCCTTCACCTCCGGTCTCGGCGGTAGCCTATGTAGACGGTTACGGCAACCTTAAAACGACCATTGCCTACGACCCGAATCGCGTTCGACCGGGCAAGCAGATCACCGTGCGGATCAACGATAGTCAGCATAAGGCCACAGTCAGCGATGGAGCGTTCGCCGTGCCTCACGGCGAACTGGCATTCGCACCAGGCAGCAGCGGTTGGAGGCTACGTGATGGAAGGAACGTGCGCTGGATAGAGCTCTTCCTCCGGGGCGGGAACGCCTGGAATTTGTTCGATCGTCCGGCGCCAGGTTCGTTCCTCGCCATCCACTAAGGGCTATAGGACCAGAAAAAAGAATCGGGAGTTTTTCTGACTAAACTATGTCAGGCGCGTGGCGGGTCACGTTTTCCGTCTGTGTCCGCTCGCTGACGAGGAATCCCTATTGCTCATAATTCTCGACGACCTGGGGCGGGCGAACTTGCGCGTCGTCCGGGTCGAGCCCGACATCGCGAAGGGCACGCCGTTGGCGCAAGAGGTCCCAGCACTGATCCAGTTCGACTTGGACTTGGCCGAGCCGCTTACGATCGGCTTGGGGAAGTTTCCCTTGCTGGTACAACCGCTGCTCCTCTTGGACAAGGCGCTGGATATAATTGAGGACTGGCTGATCGGCGGGTTGATTCTCCATGAGAGCTTCCTCTCACGCGGAGTATGATGGGGCACCTTGATGTTACGCCCTACCGAAACCAGGGTCAACCGGAGCGCTGGCCAACCAGATGGTCCAGTGAGAGAACAAGAAAAGGGGTCGGGAGTCTTTTTAGGAACCATTCCGCGACGCGTGGCGGGCGGCGCATTGACCCCTCCTCCCTCCTCCATTAACTCCAGGGAATCGAAGACCAACTTAAGCCAGCAACACTCTAAGAGGGAATCCCTGTCAATTTTGACAGTGTTTCTTCCCGGCCTCTGTAAATATACTCGCCCAGAAGAACGCATGCGTCGAAGGAGGAGTTTCGATCACACGTCGCAGCTGTCACAGAACATGAGGGCAACTATGCACATTCGATCTGGATCCGCGCTCAAGTTTTTCGGCGTATTCGCTGCCGTCGGCTGTCTGATACTCGGAACGAATCTGGCCTCGGCCGGAGATAAAGACGACGCTCCCCTGAAGCGCGCGCTGGAGCACTTTGTATCCCTGGAAGATGGCCCTCCCGGTATCATCGTAATTGTGACTCGAGGAAGATCGATCGATGTGCATACTGCTGGAGTCGCGAACCTGGCATCAAGGAATCCGATCCACACCCACGATCACATGCGTCTCGCGAGCGTGGCGAAAGCGTTTAGCGGAGCCGCTGCGCTCTCGCTCGTGACGAGCGGACAGCTCTCCCTGGACGATACCATCCGTCAATGGTTGCCCCAGCTGCCGCAGACCTGGTGGCCCGTAACGCTCGCCCAACTTCTCAACCATACGAGCGGCATCCCTGATTATACCGACGAGCCTGCGTTTCTTCCCGCGCTCTTCGCTTCGCTGCAGTCTCCTCCCTCACCGCGCGATCTGCTTGAGTTCGTCGCCGGCAAGACGCCCGCCTTCACCCCCGGCACACAGTATCACTATTCCAACTCCGACAATATTATCGTAGGGCTCATGACCGAGGCCGCCACCACCCAGCCGTACGAAGACGTGCTCAAGGCTCGCGTCTACCGCCCGCTCAAGTTGACGCAGACCAGCCTGCCGAGCGGCTCTGACATCCCACGGCCGTATGTCCGGGGCTACGCTGTGCAAGACAATCCGCCGTCAGATGTGAGCACATTTTTCGCCGCCGGTTGGGCTTGGGCATCTGGCGGCATCGTATCGACCCCCGCTGACACGACTCGCTTCGTGCGGGGGTATGCGGGTGGTGTACTTATCGATAAGGAAACGCGCGCAGCACAGTTTCAGTTCCAGCCGGGCGAGTCGGACCCGCCGGGACCCGGCGTGAATTCAGCGGGCCTCGCATTGTTCCGCTACGAGACCACCTGTGGCACAGTCTATGGTCATACCGGTAACACGGCGGGCTACACACAGTTTGTTGCCGCCGCAGCCGATGGAAGGCGGTCTGTCGTCGTATCCATCAACGGGCAAATCACGCCTAAGGTGAACACGGAGCATTTCTCGGAGCTGCGCACCATCTACGAGCTCGCCGTCTGCGCCGCCCTTCGCCAGGGGGAGAACAATGGAGACATCCAGGGGGAAAACAACGGGGACATTCTGAATTTGCCATGAGGTGCATCATGTTTATCAGACAGATTGCGGCGGCCGACAAGCATCGGTAACGGAACAAGAAAAGGGGTCGGGAGTCTTTTTAGGAACCATTCCACGGCGCGTGGCGGGCGAACTAATTATCGTTGAGTTTCCGCAGTTCTCCCAGAGTTCGAACAGACTGCTTCCTAGAGCCACTCCCCGACTGCATCTGCCATTCGACGAGGGAAAAGTCATCAGGCAGATTAGATGCCTTGGTACTTTGAAAAGTTCCATAGCAGCGAAACGGACGTTCGTCTTCCCTCTCATCCATAACGATGTTGTACTTAATCGTGTCGTTGGAGGTTCGTATCACCCTTCCCTTGAACGATCTATTCTCGTAGATCGCGCTAAAGGAAGTTTCCGAATATGGTATTAGCTCAATGCCCTCGGGAAACGCCTTCATAAGGGGTCCAATGGCGGGTGCCAGCCCATACCCTGCAAACAGGAAAGGGCTCTTGGCCGGAGACGACAATTCTTCTTCGGTGAGGCCATAATATACGGCCGTATTGGACGTGTGAAGCTGAAGAAGCTTTTTAACCACAGACGGCTGATGCCATTCGACTAACAAATCCCAATTGTCATGGACAACGAACCGCAAAAACATCTGTTCATTTGTCTTGGAATCGGTGTAATGCATCGTGACTTCTCCAAACTGACTCCACGCAGATAAGACCGCCTTGCTCGTATCACCGGTCTGAGCGGCGGCAATGCTCAGGACAAAGAGATAAAGTGCCAGTCCTGCAGATACACACCGAACCAATGTCGTCATCCTTTATTCGTTCGTGTTTATACGCGGTTGAAGGCCATCAGAAAAGTATAGCAGGAGACGCAGACAACACTGCCGTCAGGAACCATTCCGCGGCGCGTGGCGGGCCGGCTCGTTCCTCGCAATCCCGCCCTCATCACTCACCGCACCTCACACCGCGATACCCCAGCCCCCCAAAAAGTAGAATCTCCTGATTGCTTCGCTCCGGGCTAATCCGCCACAGCATGACATACTCGCCACACAAAACACTCCGCAGCTAGTAAAGACTCACTAGAAAAAATATAGATTTAGAGAGGGCTCAATGGTTGCATTTCCGGCTGGCATAGCATCGAATACCCGTCAAACCGTTGACCATGGTTAGGATCTTCCGCACACTGGCATGCATCAGCATCTTCGTACAGTTGTCTGGCTGTACGTACTTCGATACACCGACCGCACCAATAACATGGCAACATCCCACTAAATCGGCAGGAGACTTTGAGTTGGATCAAGAACACTGCCAAAGTCAGGTTCAAGCTTTTGCAGACCACATTGACGAGGCTCACAATCCGCTTAATCGAGTCCATCGCGTAAATGATTGCATGCGTATCAACGGTTACAATGAGAAGCGATAATCATGTCACGGCGTCGTGACGGGCCGACTCGTTCCTCGCCTCCCCGCTCCCTCACCGCTCACGGCACCTCCCACCGCCATAGACCCCGCCCACGTGAAAAGGAGAATGTGCTGGTTTCTTCACCCTGACTAATCCGCCACAGCGTGACAACTCGCCACACATGTATAGTCAGCCTTAGCGACGCCTCGTTAAGAAGTACCTAGACTTAACCTTGGTCTAATGGTTGCATGGCATAAACATGTAACATTTTAGGCAGTCCACCCTACTGGTGATACATGGGTGGTATAAAGATCCTGCTCAGTGTTGTGCTCCTTTGTGGTGCTTTCCCCTGTCTGACCGCCTGTGTCGTATCCTCTTTGGGACCGCTGAACGAAGCCGCGCGATATGGAGACATCGAAACTGTTCGCCTCCTAGTCGAGAAGGGCGAAGATGTTAACCGTGTAACGAACGGGTTTTCACCTCTCCTTCTCGCTGCCTGCAGCGGTCATGCCGGAATCGTTGAATACCTGCTGGCTAAAGGAGCAGACCCCAATACCTCGCAGGACAATGAGAACACGGCTCTTGGGTGCGCTTCCTTTTACGGACAACGGAAAATTGCAAAGGCCCTGATTGATGCAGGAGCGAGAGTCAATAATCCTGCCGGTGAATGGCGCGTTACCGCCCTCATGTGGGCATCACAGCGTGGACACGTCAAACTCGTGAAATTATTGTTGGACTTCAGGGCTGATCCAAATCAGGTTGATGCTGGAGGAAGCGGTCCGCTTCACCGAGCCGCCTTCCTTGGAAATTCGGATATCGTGCGAATGCTGGTTGAGGCAGGTGCCAATCCCTCAGTAAGAATTTCGGCCCCTCCGAACAAAAACAAATCTGTTCACGTAGGAGATACTCCTCTGACCATCGCCAACCGTAAAGGATTCACCACGATTGCTGAGTATTTGCAAAGGAAAGGAGCGGTTGAATGACGCAATTTTCCTTTCTGCTCCTTCTCAGTGCCAGCATCATGGCTTCTTGCGCATCAGAATCCACTGTGGCCTTATTCGAGGCCGTCGAGCACGGAGATGTGACCGCCGCCAACCAAGCACTTTCAAACCAGGCAGACATCAACTTTAGCCGCTTCAGTCGCCAACCACTCCCATTTCCATGCCGAACGGGGCAAAGCCCTCTGAACTGGGCGGCCTATCTAGGAAACGAAGCAATGGTGACCCTTCTTATCGAGAAGGGCGCTGATCTAAATAATCCATCCGATTGCACTCCTTTAGCCATGGCGGTAATCGCGAACAAGCGCGATGTAGCCCGTAAGCTCATCTCTCATGGTGCACTACCGACCATGAAAGTTGAGCTGGGAAACCATAGGCTGCCCACGACTGTCGTAATGCTGGCGGCTGAATTAGATCGATCGGACATGATCGAGATGGTTCTCTCAGAAAACAAGACCTGGAGCGATTATGTCGACTCGCAGGGAAGAACTGCTCTCTTCTATGCCGCCGAACTGGACTACAGTGATTCGATCAGTGCACTCGTCAAGCATGGAGCATCGATCAACTACCAAGTGCCTGATTCAGGGCAGACTGCTTTGGCTATGGCAGTGGTGAATCGAAAACTTGAGGCGGTTCGTTCGCTCCTGTCGCTTGGTGCCGATCCTAATATTCCCTATAAGATTTTTGGTCTAACAGGTACGAGAAGAGTCACCCCGTTGGCGGTTGCGCGCCAGGGAAGCCCAGATATTGTGAACCTTCTTGAGCAAGCAGGAGCAAAAGATTCTGCCGACTAAATGTCGGCGATGGCACATCAGGGCACTTATATGATGCTCACTGGCACCTATGAAAGACGGTTGCTCGCCTATCTTTTCATTCCTGCCTTATGGTCCTGCGCAGCTCCCATTCCGCAAGCAAAGTTTGATGGTTTGGATCGCGCTTCAACACTACCTGGCATCGTGATGATCGTGGCAGACCAGGGATTTACGAATTACGGTTTTCACACTGAAGTAAAAAGTCGAGAGCGACGGTGTTATTCCGAATCAAGATATAGTTGCCAGTATGAAGATGTGGTTCGAAAGGTGGATATCGATATTGGCAGTTCGTCCATGCAATTGTTTAAGGACGGACTAGGAAAACTATTTGAAGGAGGACTCGCAGCGGGCGATCGAGATGAGCCTGATGTCGTTGAAATCATCCCATCGGTCAGTGCATCAGGAAGCTATGAGAAAAAAGACGATTGGTGGCTCTATGTCCTGTGGAACAACTGGACTCTAACGTGTAACACGAATGTGCGATATGGCGTCCTCCTAAGAAATTGGCGAGGAGACTCTGAGGAAGTCCTGACGGATTGGATCGTAGGACAGCAGGAAATCCACTCTGCTACTGCTGTAGTGAAGGAGTTTTTCCTATTTCCGTTACGTCTCGCCAATTTGTTTAATGGCCGAGACGCGATCGTCACAGCGTGTTTTTCGAAGGCATTCGCGCAAGCCGAAAGCAAAGCGTTCTCTAGTCTGGCCGCAAAGCTATACGCTTCCAAGATTCTTCATAAGGCGAAGTAAAAATGTCAGGAGCCATTTCGCGGCGTGTGGCGGGCCGGTATTATCGCTTTGAGAAAACTAAAAGTCGCTTAGCGGGATGGGCGCTCTCTAATACAAAACTATGACGAATGCACTTCGTGTCGTATAGTATTAAAGTCATGGAGACGGCATGCCGCATAGATGACAAGCAGGAGATGAGCGGTATGTCTCATCTCGTCGCCATCGCACTTTCCGTTCATCTGATGTTCCTGTGGGCTGATCCCGCCTCAGCTTACGTCTGGCGTTGCCACAGTCCGCATGGAGACTTCTGGACCACTCAACCGAAAGAGTCCGACGATTGCAGTGAGTATGACAGCATCTATAACCCCGATGCGGCGCCACCGATGTCCAAGCAACGCACATCAATGCAATACACCACGCCGGAGCGAGGGACCAAAGACAAGATGCTGTCCACGCAGCAGGAACTCGATCAGATGCTGGCGCCGATTGCCTTGTATCCCGACTCGCTGCTCTCACACATTTTGATGGCTTCGACCTATCCCTTGGAAATTGTCGAGGCAGCCCGCTGGGTGAAAGCGCACCCGACGCTCCAGGGCGACCAGGCGGTGAAAGCAACCGACCAATATAATTGGGAGCCCAGCGTGAAGTCGCTCGTGGCATTCCCGAACGTTCTGGCGATGATGGATGAAAAACTGGAGTGGACGGAACGGCTCGGCGATGCATTCCTTTCGCAAGAGTCCGAAATCATGGATACCGTTCAGAACTTGCGTCAGCGCGCGTCAACCAACGGCACCCTCCAGTCGACCGACCAGGCTCGTATTGACCAGGAGGGTCAGAACATTTCGATTACCTCGCCGGATCCGCAGGTGGTGTACGTTCCCTACTACGATCCCACGGTCATCTATGGCCCCTGGTGGTGGCCGGCCTATCCGCCGGTGTTCTGGCGGCCTTGGCCCGGGTACTTCATGGGTCCAGGGCTGGGCATCGGCTATGCGTGGGGCCCCGGTGTCAGGGTGGGAGCCGGTTTCTTCTTCGGCGCCTTCGACTGGCCGCATCGACAGGTCAACGTGGTGACCGTCAATAATTACTACTATCACAATACCATCACGAGAGCTTGGACACACGATCCTGTCCACCGCCGAGGCGTCCCATACCAGCAGGCTGCGTTGCGTCAACAGTACGGGCGCGCGCCTGCCTCGTCGCCGGTCCGACAGGATTTCCGTGGGCACTATCCCTCCTCGACTTTTCCTGGGAATCGCAGCAACTTTGCGGGCGGCCGTTCCCCGAGGTCCGCTGCATCCGGGTTTGGCAGCCGTGAACCGCGCCCGCATGCCTTCGAAGGCGTTGGCCACGGAGGATCTGCGTACAACTTTGGGGCACGCGGCAACGCCAGTTTTCACCGTGGTGGCGGCGGCGGCTCTCGCGGCTGGGGCGGCGGACATCACGGCGGGGGCGGCGGAGGCCACCGCGGCAGGTGATATGCGACCTTCCGTTCCTTTCGGACGATTTCCGTTCGCGGTTCTGGCCGTCCTGTTGTTGGCGATGCTGTGCACGGCCTCCTCGTGTACGGCCTTGAGCAAATTTTTCGGGCAGACGACATTCTCTTCGCCCGAGGAAGGGATGCAGGCCTTCGTGGAAGCCATCAAGTCGAACGATTCATCTGGGTTGAAAAGACTCTTGGGCGCCGACGGGCTAAAGTTGTTCGACTCGGGCGATGCGCCGGCAGATGCACAATGGCGCAAACAATTTCTCAATGCTTACGCGGACGCCAACAAAGTGGTCCTCAAAGAGAACAACACACGCGCGATCTTAACCGTCGGCCGCGACGAGTGGCCGATGCCGATACCGCTGGTAAAATCGGAGGAAGAATGGCGTTTCGATACGCACCAGGCCGCAGATGAGATTCTGAACCGGCACATCGGCCGCAATGAGCTCGCCGCCATTCAGGTGTGCCTCGCAATCGTCGACGCCGAGCGTGAGTATGTGACGCAAGACGCGGATGGCGACAGCGTTCCGGCATTCGCCTCGAAATTTGTCAGCTCGCCCGGCAAGCGGGACGGCTTGTATTGGGAGACCCGCGAAGACGAGCCCGTGAGTCCGATCGGGCCCTTGCTCGCAGCCGCCGCAAACGAAGGGGCCGTCCCATCCGATTCGACTGTTTTGACGCCCTTTCATGGCTATCTGTATCGAATGCTCACCAAGCAAGGTAAAAATGCGTCGGGAGGTGCATACGATTACTGGGCTAACGGCAAACTGCTCGGGGGGTTTGCAGTCCTCGCCTATCCGGCCCGCTACGGGTTGTCCGGCGTGGTGAGTTTCATGGTCAATCAGGACGGAGTGGTCTACCAAAAAGATCTCGGTCAAAATACGGCGGCGTTGGCGGCTGAGATGACCGAATTCGATCCCGACCCGAGCTGGAGACGCGCACCGTAAGCATTTCGCGCCGCGTGGCGGGCCGGCTAGCTGGGTTGAAGCGCATAAAGCAGGTTCACCACTTGAGACAGGTTTGTATAAATGACAAAGACGCCCAGGGTGCCTTCTGGAAGGAGGCTTTGCCGAGTCTCTTGCACCCAGAGAGCGGCACTGACGACGTCGGAGCCACTACTCAGATTGTATGAGATTTCACAAAACAGTGTGAGCGCGGGCGTCGTGCTTCGCACATCGCTGGCGATCGACTGCACATGCTGCTGGAACGTCGAGAGGTCCCCCGGTTTGATATCACCCTGGGTCTGCACATCCATCGCATAGCCAGCCCCGCTTGACGTGCCCGCACTAATCGTCTCGGACACGAGTCCCTCATTCCATGGATACGGCGGGTTCGCGGGATTGTAAACCCGGTAAGGATTAAATGGGGTGGGAAACAGTTTTTTTCCGTGTGCCGCAGCGATCGCCGTGGCCTGATTAAAATAGGTCAGCGCTCCGGGATACGGATCGATCGTCGTTTGCACGACCGGGCCACCCGCAACGACAATTGTCGAACAGGTCGTGGATCCTGGCGGCGGACCCGTCTCACAAAACGCAAACTCCGGCATATAGGTTGGTTCCCAGTCATACGCCACAAACTCGATGCTGGCCGGCATCGGATTCGCCACTAGATATGTATCCATCGGCGGAGGCGTTCCGTACACAGTATTGAGCGTGTGCCGCTCGTAGTAGACGACGTGGATGCCCGGAATCGTTTGGGCAAGGTGCTGAGCGTTGGGAATCGCCATTGTGGCGGGATCTTCCCCGGTCGCGTTGTAATACAAGAAGTCTCCTGGCCGAAGCAGCCCACGAACCTGCGGCCATGCGGGATCGGCGAGTGCCGTATTGTCTACGGTAAAACTGACCGGTAAACGGCTCGCCGCAGTCGGCGATGCAGGATTCGTTGGTTCGTCACCAGAGTGGGGACAACCGACCAGTGCAGCTGCCAGGCTTAGAAGGCCGAAAACGCACTGAAGAGGTTGAGAGGCGTGACGACGTATCACACCTACTTTTCTCACGGTTAGACTACAATGTCGAGCACTCCTAACGAATGAGTTTGCTCCGTTGAGAATACGAAACAAGGCGTTTCCGGCGCGTGGCGGGCTCGCTTCCTCGCCTCCCCTCTCATTCCTCCGGCTCCTCTCATCACCGCATACCTGCCAATATACGACTCCATCGTTGGCTAGAGACACTAAGAAACGGCCTCAGGAACAGGCGCGACGCGATTGCGTCTCTCATAAATCGACTCGCTTGAAAATGAACCGCGGTGTCGGTGTCGTGACATTGCCGATATGGATGAGTACCAACTCCCAACCTCTTTGCCCGTACTCATTAAGCTCGACCTCCAGGCTCGCACTATCCGCGGTCCGAGCGTCCAACACGCGGTAGTGAACTCGTGGCGTTCCCTGAGCAGACGAAACAAGTCGTAACAGGAGAACAGCAAGCACTAAGGTCGCGAATAGGAAACCCAGGTGCTTAACCCAACGGGTCGACAAATGCGTCATGAGGATCTCCTTTCGCTATGAGGGAGCAGATCGATGTGTGCCAGCCAGATTTGTTCTGCGGCACTGTATCACCTTTAACTTGGGATATGGAGAACAGGAAAAGGAGACAGGCTACTTTTCTAAATGCTGAACCCCCTACCCGCGCCTAGACGCCGACGCGATGATTCAGCGCACGACGCCCATGGAGGATGCCCGCCAGACTCTTCTCAACGCCGCCGCCGACCGCCCCCACAGTTCGAAACGGCGAAATTTGTCACGACCCCGGATTAAGTTTGGCTGAAACCTGCTCGTAAACTGTCCATCCCAGCGATTCAAGTTCCTGCCTGGCGCGCGGCGAGACATTACCGGCGATCCACAGTTCCCGGCGAGCGATACGAGGTCGTCTGGGTACGTGCGTCGTGAGAGCATGAGCGACCGATGCGACGCGCTCGGTCCAAAACACATAGTCGACGGGCAGCATTACCACGAGGGTCTTGTTCTTTGTATAGAGAGCCGGAATTCTCGGCAATGCCAGGAGCCGATCAATGGCGCCTATGTGCTCATGATAGCCACGCATCATTTCCACGACGTGCTGGTAGAACAGGACCAGTTCCTCGGAATTTGCCTCGCCGGCTATGGCCAGAAAGGCCTCCCGGCCATCAACACCTGTCAGTCCGTCTAGCGCCGCAGTAATGATCAGCGAGTGCCTCGGGGAATACTGGCCGTTGAGGAAAAACTGATGGATCTCCTCTTCGCTGATTCCCATCTTGAGCAATTTCTGCCGGTCCATGGCCCGCAGATCGGTCGGTGAATTGTCGCGGACTTGTTCATCGAGGTACGACGTCCACCGAGTCGCACTAAAGGTCATCCACATAATGGCGCTGGCTGGCATAAATACATATCCGATCTGAGGGGCGAGATCGGCGGTGAAGGCGACCCAGCTTAATTGATTGAGTTCGTTCTGCAATGCAGGATTGGATGAATAGGGATCGACTCCGAACTGAAAGGCCAACTTGCGCTTCAGATACGAAAAGCCGATGGCCGATTTCGTCATGGAATCTTCCTGGTCGCTCCCCTCGAACTTGCTCATTTGTCCAGGCATCGCGAGAAACTCCAAGACTCCGCCCCCAACACTCTTCCCCAGACGCCTAGGCTCCGTCAGCAGTATCTTCAGCCCCTGCAACGGGTGTAATAGCTGGAACTTGAGCGCATCGATGAACACCTCCGATTGACGCACGTCTTTCAGCGCCGCGATCGCCTCGGTTTCTATCACTTGAGTTCGAAGCATGGGCAAACCAACCGCAGGAAACGCCCCGAATTCAGAGTTCACCATAAAATGATGCTGCACACCATCGTTCACCACTTGATCTTGGACTGAGTGGTGAGACCCTTTGAGCCATTCAGGTGTTACAAGTTCGGCTGCAGAGAAGAGAGGAGGCACTTCCCATCCTAATGGTCCCGGTGACGGGGATGGAAGGGCCTCTCGCTCTTTGGGCGCTGAACAGGCCACCACGAAGGCGCAGACGATAGCCCACTCAAGACCGCGGACCAGGCGTATCGCGGTAGGGCGTCCAGTAAAGTTTACGCAGCGGGGATCCATGCCATCTTGAGCCTACTCGATTGGGAACACTCGTTTCCAATCACTTTTCATATCGGCGAGACAGCAGCAATTGGTCGGGAGTGTCTTTTCTCAGTGCTTGAGTCCAAAAGGGGTCGGGAGTATTTTCTCATAGGGAAGGCTGTCAGGAACCATTTCGCGGCGCGGTGCGGGCTGCTCGTTCTAGGGCGTGCTATTCGTGTATTCCTCGTATGGGTCGGGATTCCTCTCGCCCCGTCCCACCACCCAGATAATCCCCCTTTTGCTACCGAGTGGGCTGGGAAGGTTTTGATTGAGGCGCACTTGATAGTTGTATTTCCCCTGACTCGCGAAACAGAGACTGGCGGAAGCATTCGGCTCGACAAAAGCAGAAAGGCCAAGGTGCTCTTCTGTCTTGAATCCTGTATTACATGAAATGCGGTTCACAGCCGATGCGGGGAAACTGATGACAATGGGTTCAGTCAATGTGTTATGCCATCGGACTTCATGTCCCTGCCCAACAAGAGTTTGGCGAGTCTCGAGCTCATGTGCCACGTCGAGAAAGTGTATCGTGCCTTTTCCCATTGAAGGCGAGGCAGAACTGCATCCCACCACGACCAGGCCTAGCGCGATATGAAGGACACGATAAGGCATCATTGCTGGGAGTATGCTCTTTTCCATGAGGACAAATTAGCTTGATGATCAGTCAGGAACCATTTCGCGGCGCGTGGGTGGATGGCTTGTTCCGCGCTCCCCATCCCCCTCACCGCCCATTGCTCCTGACACCGCAATAAACCTCGCTAATCATTCTGAATTATGCGGTGCGGGGCGGGCCGGCTCCTACCTCAAAAGACGTGGATCTAAAGAGAATCGTGCCTCATTGTCCCACCTGATCTTCGAAAAGTCTGGGTGGAGGGGGTTAAGAACATAATTCCATTCATGCTCGACTACAACCGATGGAACCTTTAAGACGGGACTCTTGGCTCCATTAGCCCAATAGCTACCTAGTTCCTGTAAACTGACGGGTATAATTTTATCTTTCCAATCGACTGGCAAGTGAGCGGTATCGATGGTTTCTATCTTAAGACTATCGGGAATGGTCGCTCTCACACTGACCAATGCTTCGGGGAGTATGTCAGAATCAACATGGACGAGGTATTCTAGAGCAGCAAGAGATAGTGTGCCCGAGGTGTAGACTACTGGCGTTCCAGGTTTATTCCACCTCCCTCCATAACGTCGCGCCCCCTCTCCGTCAGGGGCAGCATGTTGCTTGAGCGTGAGTCGCCAAACAATCACTAGCCTAGGACGCCGTGTTCGATCCGTCCCAGCATCGTCTCAACTACTTGAGTGCCAACGTCAGTATCGAGGAGTTCTATTGGAGCCGTTCCCTGAAGGACTCTATGAGGTCTGGTGAGCCAGGTGGAAGCTTTTTCTTCAGTACCAAAAACATTACTGGCGTATGTCAAAATTCTGGCCAAGCGTGCTAAGCGATCCGATTCCTGTGCGGTCAGACGTTGCTCTGCCTTCCGCCGGGCCATTGTACGTTGTGGCACGCTAAGAATCTTGCTCATTCGAGGTAAATCTAGATGAAATTTGGAGATCACAAATTCGAGCGATCGATATGGGAAGCCTTTATGAATGATCGCACGAACGTCTTCAGTCGATTGAACCTGTCGCTTAAAAACGGTGGTACCGCCCAAGGTTTTGAATAGCTCTTCAGCTTGAGGCATGACTCACCTTCATTGTCATATGGCTAAATAATAATGCCAAATGGCACAACTGTCAATAGGTAGCCGAATGTCAGCAACCATTTTCGCGGCGGGGCCGGCCGGCTGTAAGACATCTTGTAGAATCTCTCACTTCAAGCTAACCTTCAGACTCTGAGTACACTGCGCATGAAAGAGAAGAAACACATTCCCACGAGTGAAGAGCAGTTCGCATGGAAGAGTCCGTTCGCTGCGCTGAAGGATGTGACACTGCCGTCGACGAGACCCCAACCACCTGCTCGCAATCTAGCTGATACGACGCCAGCCGTAGCAAAAAGAAATCGTGGGCGGGTGGATATCATTCGGTCGACCGCGCACCGAGGTGGGAAAACGGTGACAGTTGTCACAGGATTTCTCGGTATCAGTCAGCCCGAGAAAGAGCGGCTTGCCAAAGAAATGCAAAAGGCTTGTGGTGCCGGAGGCACCGTGAAGGAAGGACGGATCGAGATTCAAGGCGATCACCGTGACACTGTCGCGCACATCTTGAGCAAAGCGGGATTTCGTCCCGTCTTCGCCGGTGGCTGAGCCACTCTCCCCCTTCCGCTTTCCGCCTGTCCGAACGATTTCGCGGCACGTGGCGGGCCGGCATCTTCCTCGCCCTCCACTACCGCTCATCGCACCTCACACTGCGATAGAACCGCCGACGTGAAAACGTAGAACGTCCCGATTGTCTAACCAAGTGAGACTCGAAATTGTCTCTCGGACCATTTCGAAACGCGTGCAAAGTAGTCAACTGGTGATTCTTGGGATGTGCAATTTGGGTCAACACCATGGAATTCATACGCGAATTTCTTGCTAGTGTTCAAAACACCAATGGCCGTCTTTCTCGGTCTCTATTTTTTCGGTATTCTTCTTTTCTGACGTTTCTCGTCATCGCTGCGGCGGCACTTGTTACCTTATCCGGCAAGCTCCTCTTCGGGACTGGTCTTCTTACCACCTATCTTTTTGTTTCGTCTCTGTTTTTTCTATTATCGTTACCATGGGCAGTGATACTGGTGGCTAAACGTTTCCATGATTTTGGCTTGAGCGGTTGGATGTTCTTGGCCATAGTCATTGCCGATTTTTCCCTCAGATTCCTTACTACTGACTTTCGACAACCCTCCCTCGATTCAGAGATTCTTCTCGCACTGGTCGATCTCGCTATTGTCATTGGAATTTCTTTATGGCCAGGGGCTTCAGGAACGAACCGCTTCGGCCCTCCGGCTCAACGCACATAAAGCGGACGAGCTACTTTGTTTCAGGAACAATGGCGCTGCGCGTGGCGGACCGGCTCTTGTCAGAACACCATTGCGTGATCAACCAGGTACTTGCCGTCTTTCTCGATGAGGAGCATCTCAGCGACAAACTCACCGGGCGCCTTGGTAAACCACTGCTTCCAGACAATCGCAGCCGCCCCAGGACGTTTGAAGACCGCGACCGGTTCTCGGCGGGAGAAATAGCCTTTCTCTCGCTGGTACTTCTCACAAACCTTCTGAAGATATTCTTTCGTCACGATCGCCTTCATTCTCTCGCTGAAATCTCGAATGTGACGTTCATGATCGATCGCAGTCGAGGCGTCCATCAGATTGTCCATGATTGGATTGGCAATCCGTAAGATTTCCGCGTCAGGCATGCTTTCCAACGTCATGTGTCTCTCCTAAAACCGAGGGAAGAGAATGGACCCTGCGTCTAGTTTAGTCCATTGGAAATGAAGAAGTGAACGGGAGACAGGAACCATTTTGCGGCGCGTCTGCCATGAGTTTCCTCGCCTCCCACCTCTCACCGCTTATCACACCTCGCACCGAAATAGACCCTCTCACGTGAAACGTAGAACGGTTTCAGGCAAACTTCTCAAGTCC
>JBKPSD010000027.1:0-8215 GCA_046734935.1 Nitrospirota bacterium | reverse complement strand
GGTCGCGCGCGGCTGCATGACAGACCGAAAGAGATCGTCATGATTCCGCAAGGCAATCACAGTGCCGCCGATGGTCCTCGCCTTCCCGGCGTCGGCCTTCAGAATTCCGGGATAATCGTGCTCGCCGCGGACCGGAAGCTGTTGTACATCAATAAAGCCGGGCGTGACCTGCTCCTGCGATTGAACGGAATAGAGAAACGCGATGCCCCTGATGGGCTGCCGAAGTCGCTCGCGGCTCTCGTCGAGGAGATACAGGCATCCCGGGAAGTCTCGATCGAACATCGAGGTTGGCGGCGCTTCGGTCCCAAGCAGCTCCTCGAGCCGCAGGGCCGATTCTTGTTCGTGCAGGCATTCGTACAACCGCGTGAGCCGCATAGACCGCGACCGGTCATGGTGCTGACGATGCAGAGCGGCGACTCTCCGGCACCTTCTATCGAACGAGAAAATCCAGGCCGTTAAACCACTCCCTGCAGCGATTCCTGCGAGACACTGAGAAAAGCCACCCCATTGCGGCCGCGTTCCTTGACCCGATAGAGAGCGCGATCGGCCGTTTTCCACAGCCGTTGCGCATGTGGAACGTGTCCCGGTGTCCACACCGTCCCACCAATACTGATGGTGACTATCAAAGAGCCCGCAGGAGTGCAGATCGCAACGTCCCCGACCGCGGAACGTATACGTTCCGCGAATTCAGCCGCCGTATCCTCACTACAACCTGGCAAGACCATGAGAAATTCCTCGCCTCCTACACGGGCAAGTAGATCGTATCGACGTGCCACTTCTCCTATGCGACGCGTCACTTCGCAGATAACCAGATCCCCCACGAGATGACCGTAGGTATCGTTAATGCGCTTGAAATGGTCGAGATCGGCCATCAACACGGTAAGAGGTTCCTTGTCTCGCTCGGAGCGAGCGAGCTCGCGGATCAATGCATCATGAATCGAGGAGTGATTTAGCCATCCGGTGAGAGAGTCGCGCATGGCACGGTCCTTGGAGTCATGCAGTAAGCGGAGATTGTCGATCGAAACAGCGGCTTGAAGCGATAGTGTCACAACGATTTGCTCATCGAACTCCGTAAATTCAGTGACGTGGCCGTCATCTGAAGTTTTCTCAAGCAGATACAACTGTCCGGACAACTCCCCGTGGCAACGGAGAGAAATGCCGAGAAATGAACTCAAGGGGAGATCGGGCGGAAGCCCCTCTTCGGAGACGAGCGAGCCCAAGTTTTCTACTTTTAGGGTGGCTTCGGTCTGGACAAGCCGGCTCAATATGCCGCCTTCAACCGGCAAGGCCCCAATCGCGCGCACATGGGTTTCATCAAGTCCGATCGTGAGACAGCGGAGGAGGTGTTTTCTTTCCGCATCGAGAATACTCAATGACGCGTATCGAGCCTTGGTGATACTTTTCGCCACCTCTAGAAAGTGTTGGAGCTGGCTTTCAATGTTCTGTGCAGATGCGAGATTATTTGCGGCTTTGACGAGGGCATCGAACGCGTCCACACGAGCACTTAAGGCCGACTCCGCGTTGGTTGCGCGCGCGGATTCTTGCGTTGCGAGCAGCCATTTGCTGTGTATCTGCCGCACCAGCCACAACAGCAAGGCTGCCGTCGGTAAGAGAACCAACATCGCGATCAAGACAAGTTTTTTGAGAAACGAACGGATCGGCTTCAGAACGCTGTCACGATCGACGCGAATAAGAATCCCCCATCGCAATGGCGAGTCCGGCTGCGGAACATTCACTTGCGCATAGGCCGTAATGACCTGAAGGTGACGACGCAGATGCTCTTCCTCCACAAAGCCTCGCCGTGAGACGGCGACCAACCGGGCGGAAGGCAATCCCATCGCATACAAATTGACCTCGCCTTGCTGGTGAAGATGGGAATCGGCCAGGATTTCTCCATTGCGGTTTAAGATTTGATATTCGATAGGAGACTCTTCGAGCCAGGCCACATCTTGCAGGACTCGCGTCGTTCGGTCCACGAGATCGACGAGATAGGGCATCTCCACCACAGTAGCGAACACACCGTGGAACTCTCCTGTCACAGTGATGATTGGTGAGCTGAATGTGATGGCAAGCCGGTTGTGTGCTTCTCTCGCCGGTGTGGCGTCAAGCAGCTTCACCGTATGGCCTTTGAGGGCTTCCTGAAACCACACACTTGCAGCTCGATCCTGTCCAACAATCGATGGATCCGTGCTGGCGATCAGCATTCCATGCGAATCGGTGACCCCAAACCACTGAAACGCCCGGTAATTCCACAGCAGTCGATGGAGATATGCCGTAAGAGCCTGGTGATCGTGACCCCGTGCGATTGAAGACCAGGCGAATGCTTCAACGTCGCCTTGCCGCTCGGCAATCGCCAATTCCAATTTGCTTGCTGCGTCCCCAGCTGCCTGCACGAGGCTATAGCCGGTCGAATCGATGAGTCTGCGTTCAACCGTGTAGACACCCCAACTCATCAACGCCATGCTCAGTATGATGATGAGCAGGACGAGACATGTAGCGAGCCGGTGAGGACCATTCGTCGGCAGCGAGGTGATCAGACCGAATAGACGGAAGGCTCGAGAGCGGAAGATCTCGGAGCTTTTTGGCCGCCAGATGGTGCCACGGTGCAGCGTCATATTTCGCGACCCACAGTGAGGCGAACGACTGGCTAAGGTGCCGGCAAAATATGCTGCAAATTAAGCGCCTTCTCGATGGCTTTAAATCGCGGCCATTTCTGTGTTTTAAGACTCTTGCCATTTCTTAGACGGAAGATCTAGGGCTGCCGGAGGCGCAATTTGTTGGACGTATTTTTTTCACATACGAAAGAGATGATACGAAGGCGGGATGGTCAATAGGAGCTGTATAAGTAATCAGATGGAGGGCCAGCCACGAGGCCCGGTGCAGAATCAGCGGATGACCAGCACCGGGCAAGCGACATGGTGCACGATCGCGTGTGAGACGCTGCCCAGCAGGAACCGATCCAGTCCTTCGCGCCCATGCGATCCCACGACGACCAAGTCGAAATCCTTTGACGCCTCCGAGATGACTGGCGCCGGATCACCCTTCGTCACGCGGCTTGACGCGGTGAAGCGCTCGGCCGGGAGCTCTTGCGCAAAGGCTCGGGCCTGCTCTTCGGTCTGACGAACGACTTCTTCCGACCAGCTGGAGAACTGAGCCACGGGCGATTCCTCGAGCAGCGGCAAGATCGGTATTGCCGTCAAGAGCATCGCATCGACCGCGGCCCGGAACGGATAGCGGATCAGCCAGTCACAGATCTTTCTTGCATCAGTGCGGCCTTCGATGGCGATCAGCACCCGGCGGATCGGCTTTGCTTGGCCCTTGACGAGCAACGTCGGCTGAGAGGCATGCAACAACACCCGGTGCGATACGCTCGTCAGAACGAGTTCAGCGACCCGCGAGTGGTCATGGGTGCCGACGACGATCAGATCCGCCGACAGCGATGAGGCCGTATCCAACAGAAAACGGGCCGGCTTGCCGAATTCGCAGAGGCGGCGAGGCTTCGGTATGTCCTCGGGCAGCATCGTGGCCGCCCGCTCGAGGGATTCGCAGCCGGCGTCGAACATCGACTTTCGGAAGATGTCATACCCCTGTAGATTTGCCGCTTCCGCGACGATGGGATATTCGAACAGTCCAAGGTCGACACCGTGAACGAGCGTGACCTCCGCCGGCCGGTAGAGCAGGCCGAGCTGTTCGACTGCGGCAAAGGCCGCGTCCGACCAGTCCACTCCGGCAACTACTCTCATCCGTTGTTCCTCCCGGCGGCGCGGCTCAATGCGAAACGTGCGCGGGCCGCGCGTGTTTGGCCGCAGTCAGGTATTCAAGCACTTCGTCGTCGTTGACCTGCGTGAAGCACTGATAATGATGACCGACCGCGATGAAAGGTTCAGGGGTAGCCAACACGATGAATTCGTCGACCCGGCCTCGAGCGCGGGCAGCGTTGTCCTCGGGGGCGACCGGGACGGCCGCGATGAGACGCCGCGGAGACAACTCCGTAATCGCTTCGATTGTCGCGAAAAACGTCGCGCCGGTTGCCATGCCGTCATCGACAAGGATGACGGTTTTGCCGGTTATCGAGGGAAGCGCCGTCCCGTTTCTGTAACGCTGCCGGCGCCGGGAAATTTCTTCGCGCGCATTTCCGAGCAAGGCGTTGAGATCCGCATGGGAGAGTTGGAACGCCTCAACCGCGTCCGGATTCAGGTAGACAGCGCCGGTCTCGCTCAGCGCGCCGATCGCGTACTCCGGGTTGTCCGGCGTGCTGAGCTTTCTGGTGATGAAAACATCGAGGGGCAGGTGCAGGCTGCGGCTGAGTTCGTAGGCAACGGCCACGCCGCCGCGAGGCAGGGCAAGAATCAGTGCGTTGGGATCGTTCCGATACGATTCGAGCCTGGCAGCCAACAGACGGCCCGCTTCTTCCCGATCTCGGAAGACCACCGCACCCTCATAGCGATTGCATGGTATTCACGTGCAAGCAGGACGTCGCTTGTTTCTGGCGACGGGGCGCGAACCGGCGATCAACAGGGCATTGCTGCTGCGGCGTTCAGCCGGCGTTGGACACAGCAAAGCTGCTTCGTCGGGCGGACGCCTGCGCCGGCGCCATCTGCATGTGCTTCGGACCGTACGTGCACATGGCAAAGACGATGCTCCGGAAGAGGAGATTCGCCGCATCCTCCATGCGGATGAAGGCCACGGCGCCGGCTGCAATCATCGCGTTGTAAAGATAGGGCGTGTACTCCGCCGATGTACCCAGGACGACTACCTGCGGCATGGTTCGTCGGATCTGGCGAGTCGCGTCGGCACTGTTGGGCAGATGGGTGTCCATGAGCACCAGGTCGACCGGAATCGTCTTCGCCAGTTCGAGGCCCTCCGCTCCATCTGAGGCTTCTCCGACCACTTCGATCAGGTCAGCATATTCATCGAGAATCGCCCGCATTTTTTCACGGATGGAGGAATGTGGATGAACGATCAGCACCCGCCATCGCGAGCCGGTTTCAGCAGGGGCATGAACCAAAGCTGATGATGGATGCCGCTCCGGTGAACTTGCGGCAACGCCTGGTAGTCTGGTTTGCATGATGCGCCTCCTCGTGTCCTGCAGCGGGTCTGATTCGCTCTAACTAGCCCTAAGCGGCACTTTGTAAAACTAGGGATGTCCCTAGTTTTGGGCCCGCCGGGTATGGTCAGAGCCCCCTTTGACCCCAATGAGCGTGGCCTGTTACACTGTCTGATCGTACGAGCTGCACCGGCTTCTTCGCGCCCCGCCTTTCCGTTAATCGCGCGACTCCCACGACCTTGCTCTTACGGCCCGTGCTCTCCGTCCCGATACCGCAGAGATCAGCCGAAGCGATGAAAGGAGTCCTGATGAAGATGTCCCATGTCTGGAAGTCCAGCAGCAGAAAAAAGAAAACGAAACCGACATACAAAATCCGCTGGGAGGTATTAGGATTGTCCCGACCGGATCAAATGGAGTCGGCGCTCTCCATGGAGGCGATCAGAAGTGAGGTTTCGCTGATGGCGACTCAGGGCCTCACTGAAAGAACGCCATCCGCGGCCTCGCCTGGGGAAGCAAAAAGACACAAGTCAAACGTCACTGGCAGCCAGCCTCGGCGCAGGGCTGCCAAGCAATAACGGACCATCAAGCCACCGTCGTCATAGACGGTGGCTCTGAGCGCGTTAAACGCAAAAACCTCCCACAGATATCACCCCCCCGGCTCCGCTAGTTCTGATTCGCACGTATTCTTTCGGGCGCTCTCTTGCGCGCCCGACTCATGCCTTTTACAATCGGCGCGGCCGGGGGGCATCCATTGAAACGTCTTCCCAAAAGAGCTCGGGTAAGAGTCGCTATTGTATGCCTGCTGGCGATCGGAGGCTGTGCCATTCTGCCAGGACACTGGCGCCCCGGTTGGAACGAGGCGTGGCGCTCGAAGGAGCCGGTGCCCGAGACGGCTGCCTCATGGAATCTGACCGAGCTCGAAACAGCAGATCGTCGCTTCCTGGCGCTCTCGATCTCGGGAGGTGGAAGCCGTGCCGCGAACTTCGGCGCAGCGGTCATGCTCGAACTGCAGCAACGGCAATGGCTGGCCCTCGTCGACGTCATTTCCGGCGTCTCCGGGGGAACGCTTCCTGCCGTCTATTACGGTCTCGGCGAGAAAGCGGGGGCCTTCACGGAGCCCGCGCTCCGGAAGGCGCTCGGCTATGACTTCCAGGGGAGCTGGATCCGGCGCTGGTTTCTTCCTCAGAACATCTTTCGATATTGGCTCTCCGATTTCACGCGTTCAGACATCATGGTCCAGGTGTTCAACAACGAGTTGTACCACGACGCGACCTTCGCCCAGCTGGAGCCGCATCCGAAAATTCTGCTGAATTCGACGATCCACAACGATCACACGCGTTTCACGTTCACGGACGAGCGCTTCGCGCGGCTCCATTCCGTGCTGGCCTCGTATCCCGTCGCCAATGCGGTCAACGCGTCTTCCGCCTTCCCCGGCGCATTCCAGGACGTGACCCTTGAGTGGTACATGAACCCGCCGCAGTACGTGCATCTGTACGACGGTGGCCCCATTGACAATCTCGGCGTCCAGGCGATCACCGAATACATTAACCGCAATATTCTCGGCACGTCCTTGAAGCGGCTGTTTCCAAAAGGCTGTCTGATCATCATCATCGACGCGACGCCGGCCAGTGAGCATCCGGCTCTCAACACCAAGGAGTCCAGCCGTTCATTCGTCGACTACTTCGTCGATACCAACGCGTTGGACGCCCTGGACGCGATGTTGCTCGAGTCCAGGCGTTCGCTGCTCGCCGGCATGGGTATTCCCCCGAGGAGGCAGGATCAGGAAATGCGTGGACGGCTGCCGGTCAACGACCTTGAACAATGCGGCTGCGAGGTCCGGCATATCGCCCTTCGCCAACTGATGTACGCCGGTGAGGAATCTGAAGGATTGGCCGAACGAGTGACGCAGATCAAAACGAAGTTTTGGATCGGCGAAGACGAACAAAACGATCTCTTTCAGGCCGCCAAGCTGCTGATGAAGCAAGTGGACGACAACAAACTACTGTCGGAAGAGTCGTTGCAGATGTCCTGCGCGGCCGGAAAGACCCCCGCCAAGTGAGCGGTGGCATGCCCTGACAGGGATTGAAGGCTACGCGGCTTTCGCCGTTCGGCCCGCTTGATGTTCCGCGAAGAGCGCCAGCATCTCTCGATTGAAGGCTGGAAGATCGGCCGGCCTGCGGCTGCTGACCCAATTACGGTCGCGAACCACTTCGGCATCCCGCCAGTCGGCTCCTGCATTCCTGAGGTCGTCTTGAATCGTATGATAGCTGGTCATCTTACGGCCTGAAACAAGGCCTGCAGAGGCAAGCAGCCAGGGCCCATGGCAGATGACGGCAATCGGCTTTCCGGCCCCGTCGATGGCGGAAATAAACGTCTTCGCCTCCGGCACGACCCGGAGGGCGTCGGCATTCAGTGCTCCGCCCGGCAGTATTGCGGCATCGAATTGTTGAGGGTCGGCCTCCGCGAGTGATTGATCCACCGGTAAGCGATCGCCCTTTTCATCATGCTTCATGCCTTGGATCGTGCCCGGTCGAGGAGCCACGATCCACACCCGAGCGCCGGCCTCTTCCAACGCCTTCTTGGGCTCGGTCAATTCAGACTGTTCGAAATCATCAGTGGCCACAATCGCCACGCGCATGCCTTGTAATTGTACAGACGCCATCACAGACCTCCTCTCCGAGTGACCCTCTGTAGGTAGCAAACTCCTGTCCTGTAGAGGACTAGGAAAGGACCCGGCGAGCAGCCGTAGAGGAGGAGCCGCTCAGCGCAAGGGGGCGGCGAGCGGCGATGGAGCCAGCGGAGCCGCAAGAGGCGATGGCCCAAGCGACTTGCTGAGCGGAGATTGCGGCAACGGCGTAGCGAGGGGAGATTGCGGTAATGGCGTGGCCAAAGGAGATTGGAGCAGGGGGGTCCCTAGCGGGGATTGCGGTAAGGGGGTGGCCAGGGGAGATTGCGGTAAGCGGGTAGCCAGGGGAGATTGCGGCAGAGGGGCGGCCAACGGCGATTGCGGCAGGGCTGTGGCCAAAGGAGACTGAGAGGATTGCGGCAGAAAGGGTCCGCCCAGTTGGTTGCCCGCCGACGGAACCTGCGCAGCCGGTGTAATCGCGTCCGCACGGCCGTGGTTTGACTGTCCGACGGATGCGAGGTGGGGATTCGATGGGTGCAGCT
>JBKPSD010000026.1:0-4428 GCA_046734935.1 Nitrospirota bacterium | reverse complement strand
TGAAAGCCGAGAGCGCGGTACGATTCGAACTGCGATTCGTCGAAAAACTGATCGGCGGTCGGTTCATGCGGGAATTCTTCATGACAGCTGGCATATTCGGTCACGTCGGCCGGTTCATTTCCGGTCAACGAGGGCTTCAAGTAGATCAACAGCCCGGCCGGCGCTCCATGATCGACCCGGTCGTAGCGGATCAAGCCTAATGCGAAATGCGCGCGGCTGATCCGGTCCCCGCCCTGGAGTTCCAGGAGTTCCGTCTCGATCTCAATGTCGATGCCCAGGTCGATCCGGATCTTACGGATGGCGTTCCCCAAATCCGTAAACGAGCGGTCGCTGTCGCAGCTGCCGTCGCTCACGACGATGTAATGGCAACGCCGCAGCACCATCTCATAGAGGCCCAGATTCTCGAAGTGGCCTCCATCTGAGAGATAGACATAGGGATTTGCAGCATCCGTCAAGCCAAACGCTTCCGCGAGCATCGGACGGACGGCGATTCGCGGGCAGGACCGGTCGAACGTATTGCGCCCTGCCTCGCCGGGATTCCCCAGCCACCAGCCAAGCCGGACGTTAAAGAACGCCAAGAGAAAGGTGACCGGAGGCGCGGAGTGATATCCCATGTTGGGGCTGGCCGCCGCCCCGGAGATCGCCAACGCGGTGCCGAGCGAGATGGCCTTTGCCTTGGCGAGTTGTCCGGCGACGCCATAGTTATCAGAGCGCCGATATCCCAGATTCCAACTGCCGCAAAACAACGGCGACGCCGTGAAGGACTGGGCCTTTCTCTGCTGCCAGGCCAAATTTTCCGTTCGCACCAGATTGATGGCGATGTTGAGGATGTGGAAGGGCTTTCGGATCGCCTGACCGTTCGTCGCGAGCTCATGCAACTCAATGTTGTCATCGGGATCGAAGTCCGTGAACTGGTTCGGTTTGCGGTCCTGGTGGGAGGCTCCCAAATAGGCCCGGATCAGACGATTTCGATAGATGGAGTGCAGCGAAAACTTGTTGATGTTAATGACCAGTGACATGGCTCCTGCCAGGGCGACCAAGATGACCGCCAATTCAAGCACCAGCCAGGGGGGACTGTTGTGAAGCACGATGGCATGTCCCCACTCATCGGGGGGCATTCTCAGCCCCACCGCGGAACCCTGCCAGACGCCGCCGTAGAGATTGCCTACCGCATTCATGAGCAGGCTTGTGATCAGCGTGATCAGGACGAGCAGGCAGACAATGAACACAGGAGCGGCCAATCGGACGGCGCGGTCGAGAATGACATCCATCATGGTTCGCTTGGCCTTGCCTGTCGCCGTCGTTTTCGAGCTGAACCCGAGCAATAGAGAGATGATTCCCGACAATCCGCCCAGGGAAGCAATGAGCCCGGGCGTATAGGATAGGAGGCCCGGACCGAAGACGACCAGTGCACTGAGCCCCGTCCAGGAGACGCTCGCGATGAGGACCCAAGCCCCGGCTCGACCCCACCATTCACGGTCATGGTCGTCCGTGTATCGGCTCGCGACACCGACGAAGATAGTGGCCGTGAGCAAGAACATGGTGAGGAAGCCCGAGAGCGAAAAGACGGTGTACCATTCGGGAAATGCACTGACAGGAATGTCTGAAGGCGTCTCTGACAGTACGGACCACAGGAGAAGACCGCCCAGGGCGCCGGACCAGAGGATGACGAGCAATTCGACCGCCGTCCATCGGGTCACACGTTGCCAACGCCTCAACAGCACGGCAGCCATCACCCAGCCGATGCCATGCATCACCGCCCCGCCCAGTACAAACGTGCCGCGGCTATCGAGGCCCAAGACGGTGAGCTCATCGAGACGACCGCCGTCATTGCGATACCAGGCGTAGGCGGTGGTCAACAGCAGTGCCGTCAGCAGCAAGGGGGTCAGGCCGCCGATGAGAAATCCCTGTTGCCGCTCAAATCGTTTCCAAATGCGGTGCGAACGCAGCCAACTGAGGCTCGGCCGAAAGATGTGCAGATGCGTCAACGTCGCGAGCCCGAAGAGCAGGCCAGCGGCCAGAAGGCCATGAGCGGCCGCACGCGGATTAGCGGGCGCCCAGTGAAACATTGAGACCATCAGCCGGGGAGCCGCCAGAACCAGCGCAAGCATCGGTACGAAGACGAGCCAGTTCAGGGTCAGGTTTCGCAGGTAGGTGCCGAAGAGGGTCCAGCTGTCCACGGACATCAATCCGAGCCTCGGAGTGAGATAGTTACTGTACCGGCGCAACCACTGCACCGGTTCTGGCTCGGGATCCAGGGCTTTGGACGGCGGACGCCGCAGTTCCTCCGCGACACCTGCGAGGCCGTCCGGGTGTCGGTGGATCCAAGCGGTCAGCCAGCTGCCGATGTAGCCGCCGCCCGACACGGTCGAAAGATAGTCGAATTGCTTGAGCAGGGAGAGGCGGGCCAACCCTTGGAGGACACCCAAGGCAAAGGTCGCGCTTCTGATCCCGCCGCCGGAGAGACACAGGGCGGATCGCTTTTTCGGCAGATTATGGATGTGTCGATACAGCGCGGGGAGCGGGTCAATCTCGGCGGACGCCGTCGTGTGAGGGAGGCGGCCGTGAAGCGCCACATATTCTGCTTCCAGGACTGAGGGGAGTTGAAACGGACCATTCTCAACCGGATCGGTCATGCTATGGTTTCCGAAGGTGCGCCTCGATAAAACTCACGATCCGTGGCCGGTGCTGTTCGACGACCTTGCGTGCCGCCTTCTGCAGTAACGCCCCATGACAGGGAGTTTTGATCTTGAACAGCGTTGGAATTTCACTGACGGCCTGCTTGATCTGCGCAGGAGTGACAGTCGCGGGGAAATCATCGCGGCACGCCTCCGGAAGGTCGTCATAGCCGGTCCACTCGGCGTCGACGTGCTTGAGGACCTCGATCCGGAGATGCGCAAAATCCGGGAGCACGACACCCTCCGTCCTGAGGCTGTGCCAGAGCAGCGTCTGGTAGGTGTTCGCGCGCTCCTCCATGATGCCGACGATGCGCGAAGGGTCGTCGCGGAAGACCTCGAATCCTTTTTCGCTCTTGTCGAGTTCGGGTCCGCCCGCATCGAACGGAAAGGACGTATCGATGACGATGATCAGGCCGCTCTTCGAGGAGCCCTGAGGGATCTTTTTCAAGAATAAGGTCGTGAGGGATTCGGTGCCGAGGTTGTCGAACAGTCCGCCGTCGCCGATATGCAGATAGGTCGGTCTGCCGGCCACTTGATACGTGACCGGGCCGACGACCGGTGGAAACGACGCCGACGTGGCGACAGCGAGCGAGAGCGGCAGCTTCCGATAGTCGGCCCCGACCCGCTCAAACGTCAGCGGCAAAAATTGCCGGCCGGCTTTTTCCAGCCCTTTCTGAATGATCGCCAAGCCCTCGGGCGTGACGGGCACCGGACGGTCGGGCTTTTTCAGTTCTTTGGTCAGCAGACCGATGAAGTCGTAATCAAAGTCGGAAGCCGGCAACGTCGTGAACGCAAAGCGCCGGCCGGAGTTGTACACCGTGCCGTTCAAGATCACCCGAGGGATGTCGCCCCGCTGCTCGCGTTCATAAAGATGGGCGAAGGTCATGTCGCCGAGAAATTCGTTGTCCCAGACCTCGGAGAGCGAATAGGCGAGCTTTGTCGGATTCAGAGCCCGGAAGAAGGCGAATTGGCGCAACACGGCGCTCCGCTGAAAATCGGACTGCATCGCCGTTTTGTAGGCGGAGAAGAATGCTTGGTACCGCGGGGAAAGCCCGTTGCCGCTGAGCACCGGTTCGGATTTCGGCGGTTTTTTCGTCACGTAATAGGCTGTGGCGAGACTCCCGCCGGAGACGCTCGACATGTAGCTGACGGTTTCGAGGACGCTGCGTGTTTCGTCGCCGAGACGCACCGGAATCTCGGCCAGGGCTTCCAGGGCTCCGGCCGCGAAGGTCGCGGCGCGGCTTCCGCCGCCCGACACGGCCAAGCCGACCATGAAATCCTGATCGGGCAGAGGCGCAAACAGGGCCTCGGCATCGGGAGGTTGGGAAGGGAGTTCATGTATTTTGGCAAAGCATCCGTTCAGGAGAAGAGTGGCGCCTACCGCCGCAGCAAGATGTCTGATCACTCGTGAAGGCCCTCCTTCCGTCGGGTCTGTTGGATGATTTGAAAATAGCAAAACTCTACATGTTCGACGAGCTTTTTCGCGATCACAGTGCGCCGGTTTCCATGCCGGCGGGGAGGGTTTCGTTCTGGGTGCTGAGGAGGCTGCCACGGACCGCCTTCCCCAGCTCGGACGTGACCTCGGCCTCCGCTCTGAACGCGTCACGCGTCAGGCGGGCGAAGGCGTCCAAAGCGTCGGCAGCACCTCGTTGGAGAACGACGGTCAGAGTCCCTGCCGGGCCATCCGCTTAATGCTTCTTGTCCTTCTGCATGATCTTGTCGGTCCACGCCAGGAGGATGGCCGACCCCA
>JBKPSD010000025.1:0-10837 GCA_046734935.1 Nitrospirota bacterium | reverse complement strand
GCCCAGACGGCGTGGTCCTCGCGCTGCCACGCGGCGGCGTTGCCGTCGGATATGCCATGAGCCTGGACCTCAATCTCCCGTTGGATGTCTTCATTACCCGGAAAATCGGTGCCCCCGGCAATCCAGAATATGCGCTCGGAGCGATCAGTGAAACAGGAAACATTCACCTCAATCAGGAAGCGGTCGATGCCTTTCAGTTGTCCGACCAAGAGCTTGAAAGGCTCGCCAATGTCCAACGTGAAGAAATTGTCCGCAGACAGCGTCTCTATCGCCGAGGCAGGGTTCCGGAGTCGTTGAAGGGCCGACTCGTGATCGTCGTCGACGACGGCATCGCCACGGGCGCGACGTTCTTTGCCTCCGTTACGGCGATTCGACGGGAGCAGCCTCGACTCCTCGTGGCTGCGATCCCGGTCGGACCGGCGGAAACCATCGACCGGGCGAGATCCGTGGTGGACGAGTTGGCGGTGCTCGATACTCCCGAGCAGTTTTGGTCGGTGGGTGGGCACTACGCAGACTTTAGGCAGGTCAGCGATGAAGAGGTCGTCAACTACCTGCATTCGGCGAAGGCAGTCATGCCGGATAGGCATAGACGCGTCTTCGCGACACCAAGCCAACGCTGTTCGAAAGGATCCCAACACTGTATTTAAGGACGGTGATCCCGTCTGCATGACGTTCGGGACCCGAGAGATGCTCATATGAGGATGTTCACATGCGAATGGTGATCGGGGTCGATTGGTCCGATGAAGCCTTTGCTGCGGTGCAGCAGGCGTTGCTGCTATACCGGCCGACGGAAGTGACGCTCGTCCATGGAATCGATCTCGGCATTTTCGAGTATCCTGCGCTCGCCCAAGTCGGCGGTCTTCAAGGCTATGAGGGATTCCGCTATGCAGTGACGGCTGCAGGAGAAGCGCTGTTGGAGCGAACGGCGATGACCGTGTACGCCGCTTGTCCTTCGGTGAAGCAAGTAAACGAAACCGGGAATCCCGCGAGACTGATCCTCGATGCGGCGCACGAAACCAAGGCCGATGTCGTCGTGGTCGGTGCCCGAGGCCGCAGTCGGCTCGCCGAGGCGGTGCTGGGCAGCGTGTCGCATCGTGTCTTGATGAACAGTCCCTGCACGACCTTGGTCGCACGTGGAGGGTCTCGTCCGATCAAACGGGTGTTGGTTGCCGTCGAGGGCAAGGAAGATGCCGGTCGCATCGTCCAATGGCTGAAAGACCATCCGTTCAAGGATGCGGTGGAGCTCTGTATCCTCAGTGTGGTCGTGCCGCTCGGAGTTGATGACCCGTATCTGGCCGCCCAATGGGAAACATGGTCGGCAATCGCCAAGACCAACGCCGAGGATCTCGTCAAGGGCGTCGCTGCCTCCCTGCTCATTCCCGCCTACACGGTCCGGACTCGCGTGGCTACAGGCAATGCGGCTGCAGTCTTTGCCGCCGAGGCCGAAGGGATGGATCTGATCGTCGCATCCTCTCACGGACGTCATGGCCTGGACCGCTTCCTCATGGGCAGCGTCTCGCATTCGATCGTGCATCGGACCTCGGGGCCCGTATTGATCGTCCATTGATGAGAGCAATGACCCTGCGGCGACAGGAAGCACATGAGTACGCGCCTTATTGCCATAGGACTGGCCGGCTGTCTTGTGCTCCCAGCGCTCGCAACGCCTCTCGAGGCAGCGGCGCAAGACTATCCGCCGGATCTGGTGCGCGGGAAAGCGGTCTATGAACGTCATTGCCAGGGCTGCCATGGGCCTGAAGGCTATGGAGACGGCCTGCCGGAGAATCGCTGACCGTCAGGCCGGCGGATTTTCACCGTTTCCGGTCGTTGCTGAAATCGGACGAGGAGTTTCTCAGAACGATCGAGCACGGCGTCGTCTTCAGCCCAATGCATTCCTGGCGAGGACAACTGAGCGACGATGAGATGACGGACGTCGTCGCCTATATTCGGCGTCTTCTCCAGCAGCGTCCATGAGCGGTCGTCAGGATTTCCTTCACGGCCCAGGCCTCAATGCTCTTTAAGGGTTTTCAGACGGATCACGCGCTTCGACAAACCGATCCCCCGCGACCGGATGGTTGCCAGGATCTTCCTTCGAGCAGGGAGAGGTAACGCTTCGGGGGACAAGACGCCGGACGCCTGACGCGGGAAATGCTTGACGAATGCGGCGGTCGATTGTGCCGTCGCCCAGGCGATTGGAGACCAGAAGCAGTTCCTCCGACGCAACTCCACCAGTGATGGGAACGTGGCATCCCATCGGATCAGAAGAGGCCGCCGATGAAGTCGCCCGTACACCAGGACCGAAATCCCGAAACGGGCATTATGCAGGATCCGTTTTCGAACTAAACTCGCAATCACGTGCGGCGCCGGAGTGGCGGGGAAGCGCGAGGACACAAGCCCCCGAGACCGATTCAACTTGCCCTGTCGAAACCACCGCCGAAGACGGTCCATATCCGGTCCGCCGATCTTTGCATCCATGTCGCGCAGCCGAAAATGATGCGGAAGTGTCGCGACCTCATCCTGAGCGGCCAAGACGACGGCGGCTGGTCCGATGGGTGATGGGAAACGAAACAGTTCACGTTCTCCGAAGCGTTTGCCGAGCAAAAAGCGTCCGGCCCGATAAATGCGTGGCTTGGCCGTGGCTTCGTCGAATGAGCCATCCGCAGACCATTGCGAGATCGGGTCCTGGCTTTCAGTCCCCTCAAACAACCTGATCTTGATGCTGTCGATCTCATGAAGTGATTCTGCTGCCTGGGCGGCTAGCACGTTCGTCAATCCGGGGGCAGCGCCGGCCTGGATGAGCGCGACAAGGCCTGCTTTTCGAAGCCGCTCGTCGAAACCGAATTGCTCAGCTCGAAATGGGTTTTGCCGAAGATGTGAGGTGGTGTCGAGATAGTGCGCACGTATTCGCAGAGCCGCACGCAGGATGATTTTATTCAGGACCGCCGGGCAGGCGTTGATCAGCAAGTGGCATCCGTTTGCCGCTTTTGCCACCTCACGCACATTGCGTGCTTTGACCCGCTGGATCACGGCGAAGGGTCGTTCGCCAAGAAAGCTACGAGCGCGGGTTGGATCTCGATCGCCGCAGGCGACGCGATGTCCCTGGCGCGTAAGCAATTTGGCAATCAATGAACCGGTTGCCCCGACGCCCAGGACGAAGATCCGCATCCGGTACTACCTAGGCAGCTTCTTCATAGTGCGGTCCGAATACCATGCGCAGGGTCGAAAAGTCACGCCATTCGGTTCTGCTCAGTTATGGTGACGACGGACTGCTGCCAAAGGTTCTGACGTAGGAAATGACCTCGCGGATCTCGTCATCGGACAACGCATACTTCCATGCGCCCATCGCCGTATTGGATCGCCCATCGTGGATTGACTTGTAGAGCCCCGAGTTCAGCTTCGATTGCACGGCTGCGCTGGTCAGGTCGGCGGCCGGCGGCGTGAATTTCATGCCGCCCGGTCCCTTGCCATCCAGCCCATGACAAGACTTGCATACCTCCAAATAGATGCGCTTGCCTGCCGCCACGTCATCACCGGCTGCGTGAAGAAAGGAGGCCTGTCCCGTGCAAAGAAGGGGGAGGGCCATTGCCGCAATCATGGTCGTTCTATGAGACATCTTCGGCCTCCTTGCTTTCCCTGAGAGGATGACTATCGAACCCGCCCTTCTCCACCCCCGCGCCGCTATTCTTCGAGAGTAGGCGTTGAAGCGCAGAACGCTGAACGAACTTCGGATTCTTCACGGTCAAAACGGGGCAGGCGGCTTGCCTGAGCACCGCTTCTGCGACGCTTCCGACGTTCACCCGGTCTCGACGCCCTCGTCCATGAGTTCCCATGACAATGAGATCGCATCGGTGCTGAAGCGCAGCTGCGAGAATCGAATCGGGAGAAAACCCCGTCCGGGTTTCCGGGGTGGCTGACAAGCCCAAAGAATTCACGGCGCGCGCCAAAGTCTCCAAGCGCGCGTCCCACTGATCCTTGGTCGCCGCCGCACCTTGCATTCGACGAAGGTCCCAATCGGCGTGTGCAGACTCCAACACATGCAGCAAGACGAGATCGGCTTGTAGCCGACGCGCGAAGTGAATGGCGCATTCCAGCGAATCTAAGGAAGGATCCGAAAAGTCCACCGGCGCCAATATTCGTTGGATGCGGAGAGCCTCTGGGGACGTGAAAAGGCAGGGGCTTGCTTCTTTGACGGGCAACGGCACCGTCAAGACAGGGCAGGGACCACTGGTTGTGACGCTCTGCGCCGTGGTCCCGATCAGCCCATAGGGGACATGCGTGCGGCCCTGCATGCCCATCGCGATGATATCTGCATCGAGTCGATGCGCAGCAGAGAGAATTTCCTCTCCCGCGTTTCCCATGGAACGTTCGATGGTTACCGGGACGGCGCGGTCTCCGATCTGTTGGCGCAACGTACGAAGCCTTGTCTGAATCTCCTCGTCCGTGAGCCCAGTCCCGGCTGAAGACGGGTGTTCGCTGACGTGAAGCAGGATCACGGAAGCCTTGAGAGCGACCGCCAGATATTCGGTGTACGCCTGCGCGAGCTGTGCGCTGTCCGAAAAGTCGGTCGCCAGCAAGATTTTCGACGCCATGGGATTGTTCAGGGTGCGAGTCCTATGCCCAGAATTCCTGCTCCAAGCCGCGTAAATCATCGGACGCACAGCGTACTGTGATCGGCCCCTGGCGTAAAATGCAACAGTCTCGTTCCTCGCCTGGGGCAGCTTGCAACAGTGATCCCTTTCGGACGACCAGGAGGTCCTCCCCCTTGGCTATGTTAGAGCCTCGTCGAGGATGTACGGGGGACGGCGATGGTACATTAATTGCTGACTTCGTGAAGACAGATAGAGGCAACCTAAGAAGATGTCCGCCAGCGACCTCCAGGCACTCGAAAGAGTGCTCGAGCAGCATCGGCCCGAGCCCGGCCACCCGGCAAACATTCTCCGCACGCTGATGGCGGTTCAGCAGATGATCGGATATGTGCCGGCGTACGCCATTGGTCCGGTGGCCGATGCCTTGAAGGTGCCTGAAGCGTACGTCGCCGGCGTGCTCTCCTACTATCCAGACTTGCATGCAGCGCCGCGCGGCCGGCGGATCGTCAGGGTATGCGTCGGAGAGGCTTGTGTGGCCAACCGGTCATGCGATGTTCTGGCTGAATGTCAGGCCTTCCTCGGTATTGGCATCGGCGAGACGACGAAGGACGGCGGAACGACGCTCGAACGCGTGTATTGTCTCGGCAACTGCGGGGTAGGGCCGACGGTGATGATCGACGAGACCATCTATGGCCGAGTGTGTCCGTCGGACATGGAGAAAATGTTACGCAAAGCTGACGACAGGCGCGTATGACGGTCACAATCTACCTCTCGAACGATACGTCCGCCAAGGCGACGGGAGCCGATCGCCTTGCCGCCGCATGGGCCGAAGCTCCCGATGTTCGCATCGTCAGAACCTCCTCGCGGGGGGCGTTTTTTCTGGAGCCGTTGGTCGAGCGGGATGGGCCCCGCGGCCGCCTGCTCTGGCCCCAAGCCAAGCCCGATGATCTCAGGCGCATCCGCACCGGAGCGGGCGGAATCGCAGTGGCCGACGTTCCGTTTCTAGCGCAGCAGCAGCGGGCGGTCTTTGCGCGTTTCGGTACGGCCCAACCTTTGTCGCTGGAGGAATTCAGGACACAGGGCGGCTGTCGCGGGTGGGAACGGGCGAACGGCTTGCCGCCCGAGCTGATCATCGCAGAGATACGGACTTCTGGCCTGCGAGGACGGGGCGGTGCCGCATTTCCCGTCTGGTACAAATGGGACGCCGCACGACAGCACCGGGCCGATCAAAAGTACGTCATAGCCAACGCCGACGAAGGCGATGCGGGGACATATTGCGACCGAATGATCATGGAGGGAGAACCCTTCCGGCTCATCGAAGGGATGCTGATCTGCGCCAAGGCGATCGGTGCAGACCGCGGATATGTGTATTGTCGCTGGGAATACCCGGCCGCGGCGGCAACGATGCAAGCCGCCATTGCCGAAGCCGAACACGCGGGATGGCTGACTATCGATCAACGCCCATTCCACTTGGAAGTATTCAGGGGAGCCGGCTCGTACGTGTGCGGGGAAGAGACCGCGCTGCTGTCCTCGCTCGAAGGCGGCAGAGGCATGGTCAAGGTGCGACCGCCGTATCCTGCCGAGGCCGGCCTTTACGGGAAGCCGACCGTCGTCAGCAATGTCCTCACGTTTGCCACCGTGCCGGAAATCATGGCTCGCGGCTCGGAGTGGCATGCGGCGCTTGGGACTGAGGGCTCGAAGGGCCTGATCGCGCTCCAGCTGGGGGGCCGCATCAGGCAACCGGGATTGGTCGAGATTCCCTTCGGCGCGACCTTGGGGGAAGTGCTCGAGCGGTTTGGAGGCGGCATGGCCGAAGGGTCTCGCTTCAAGGCGGTTCAGGTCGGCGGCCCTCTGGGGAGTCTCTTCCCTGAGTCGCAATTGAACATTCCGCTTTGCTTCGACAGGTTCAGCGAGGCGGGAGCTGTGTTGGGCCATGGCGGAATCGTCGTCTTTGATCATGAGACGGATATGGTCGAACTTGCCCGTCATTACATGACCTTTACGGCCGACGAGTCCTGTGGGAAGTGCACGCCCTGCCGCATCGGTTCCGTGCGTGCGCGCGAGTTGCTTGAACGGATCGAACGACTGAATGGTACGAGGGACGATTTGGCGCTGCTCGCCGATCTCGGGTCAACGATGAAGGCCACCAGTCTCTGCGCCCATGGAGGTCGTGCGCCCTATCCCGTCCTCACTGCGATCGAACATTTCGGCGATGACTTCGACCGGCGGCTCTCAGGCAAGAATGCAAAGAGGGGTTCTTGATCGCTGATGCGGAATTCATCTCCATGAAGCTGACCATCAATGGACAACAGGTGCAGGCGGAGACGGGCGAAACTGTGTACGCCGCGGCGATAAGATCGGGTATCGCCGTCCCGAGTTTGTGCGCGTCCGCGCATCTATCGGCCTATGGGTCCTGCCGGTTGTGTCTGAGCCATATCGAAGGGATGAAAGGTCTCCACGCGACCTGTTCGATGCCGGCACGGGACGGGATGATCGTCAACACGGAGAGCGAGTCGTTGACGAAGCATCGCCGAAATCTCATTGAGCTGTACCTGTCCGAACGTCCCGAGGGACTACCGCTCGGCATGCTCAGCGAACTGGCACAGAAGTATGGCGTGACGCGGGTCCGCTATCCGAGCGGCGTTCAGCGAGCAGCGATGCAAGACGAGTCCAGTCCATTTTTTGCCTTCGATAATCAGCGATGCATCTCGTGTGCGCGGTGCGTGAGAGCCTGTGATGAAATACAGCCGGCCTTCGCGGTTTCGATGGTGAAGGCAGGGTTCTCCATGCGTCCCGCGTGGGGCTCGGCAGGACTGATGAGCCCGGACGGAGTGGCGTCGTCCAGCTGCGTCTCGTGCGGCGCCTGCGTCAAAGAATGCCCGACCGGCGCCTTGACCGAGAAAACGGTCTTGCTGCGCGGGTCTCCGACGAGTCACGTGCGGACGACCTGCGGGTACTGCGGTGTCGGCTGCACGCTGATGGCAGGTCTCCGCGACGGGCGCGTGGTGTCGATGGTCCCCGCCGACGATGGACCGTCGAACCACGGGCATGCCTGTCTCAAGGGCCGCTTCGGATGGACATACAACTACGCCGGCGATCGGGTGCGGACGCCGCTCCTGCGCGACGGCACCGGTTGGAAGGCGATCGGGTGGGAGCAGGCGCTGGATCTTATGGCGCGCTCCTTTGGCCGCATCAAGGAAGCGTGCGGCCCCGACGCCGTCGGCGCGATCTCCTCCAGCCGCGGAACGAACGAGGAAAATTATTTGCTCGGCAAGTTTATCCGTTGCGTCATGGGTACGAACCACATCGATAATTGTGCCCGGGTGTGCCATAGCGCGACCGTGACGGGGATGATGGAAACACTCGGCGCGTCTGCCGCGACGAATTCAATCCAGGATTTGAACGAAGCCAGGCTCATCCTTGTCGTGGGCGCCAACCCGACCGAATCGCATCCGGTCATCGGCGCTAGAATCTTGCAACGCGCGCGCCGCGGGGTCCCGCTTATCGTGATTGACCCTCGGCGAACCGAGAGTGCGCGTGCGGCCACCATTCACCTGCAGCTGCGGCCAGGGACCAACGTGGCTTTGTTGAACAGCTTCGGCCACGTCATCGCCGGTGAAGGGCTGCTCGACAAGACGTTTATAGAGCAACGGACGGAAGGCGCGGAGCACTGGCTCAGAACCGTGAAGGAGTATGCGCCGGAGATCACAGAGCGCGTGACCGGCGTCCCGGCAGAAGACATTCGCCGCGCGGCCCGGATGTACGCTACAAGCGGCGCCTCCCTGTGCTTGCATGGGTTGGGAGTCACGGAACACCGGTGGGGCAGTCATGGCGTCATCGCGCTCTGCGATCTCGCACTGGCGACCGGACAGATTGGGCGCCCCGGCACCGGCATCAATCCGCTTCGCGGCCAGAACAATGTGCAGGGCGCCTCCGATTCCGGCTGCCTGCCCACACACTTTGTCGGCTACCAGCGGCTCGATGATCCCGTTGTGGCCGCGCGGCACGAAGCCATCACGGGGCGGCCGCTGCCGGTTGGGCGAGGCATGAAAATCCCGGAGATGTGGGACGCCGCCCTCGACCATCGTCTGAAGGCGCTCTGGATCATCGGCTACGACGTCGCGCAGACGGATCCGAATTTGAAGAAGGTGCGCGAGGCGTTGTCTCGGCTCGAGTTTTTGGTCGTGCAGGACTTGTTCATCAGCCAGACCGCGAAGTTCGCTCATCTGCTGCTGTCGGGCGCGTCCTTTTTGGAGAAGGACGGGACGTTTACCAACCTCGAGCGGCGCATCCAACGCATCCGTAAGGCGGTCGACCTGCCGGACGGCATTCTGCCGGACTGGCAGGTCATCTCTGAAGTCTCGCGGCGAATGGGATTCCCCATGCAGTACGCGCACCCATCGGAAATCATGGATGAAATGGCGGCCCTGAGTCCTCTGCTGGCCGGTGTGTCTTACGAGCGATTGGAGGCGCCCGACGCCTTGCAATGGCCCGTGCCCGACAAGACGCACCCGGGCACCTCGTTGATGCATCGGGACGCGTGTGCACGAGGCAAAGGCAGATTCATCGGCGTCGATTACCTGGCGCCGGGAGAAGAGCCGAGCGCGGAGTATCCGTTTCTATTGGTCACCGGCCGTCTGCTGGAACATTACAACTGCGGGGCTCAAACGAGGAGAACGGATCTCATTGAGCTGGTGAACGGAGACATGCTGGAGATGCATCCGGACGACATGGCCCGGCTTGATCTTCATCAAAGCCAGCTCGTCAGGCTTGTCAGCGCGCGGAGTGAGGCCATCCTGCCGGCGATGGCGAGCGATCGCATGCGTCCGGGCGAACTGTTCACCAGTTTCCATTTTCCCGACAGCGATGTGAACAGCCTCCTGTCTTCAAGCGCCGATGAGAGCTCCAAGTGTCCTGAGTACAAGGTCTCCGCCGTCAGAGTGGAACCGGTGGATCTCGAGCATCTCGACCCGAAGCATGATGCCAAGCGACACCAGAACCGCTGCACAATACGCGCAAGGCTGTGAAGGGCCGCCGCCGGGCTATCTTTTCTTGAGCCATTCGAGCACCGGCACGGGAAGGCATGCGACCACCAGTGCGGCGAACCATTCCTGAGGCCTTAGAGCCACCACTGAAAAGACCGAATGGAGCGGCTCGAAGATCAGAATCGCGCTCTGCAATATCAGCGAAATGACAATTGCGGCGTTCAGCGGTCTATTGGTGAAGAGACCGAGCTCCATCTGCGTCTTCACATCGCTGCGCCAGATGCCGGCCTGAAGCAGTTGAGTCCACACGAGTATCGTAAATACCAGTGTCCGGGCTCCCTCGAGCCCCATGTCGCTCCCATATAAGGCATAGGCGAATGATGCCAGAGAGAGCGCCCCCATGAGCATGCCGCGCGCGGCAATGACTCGGATACGGCCGGGCGAAAAATATCCGTCGTTGCGCCGACGAGGCGGTCGTCGCATAACGTCAGGTTCCCTGGGATCGACGGCGAGCGCCAATGCCGGCAGGCTGTCCGTCACCAAATTGATCCAGAGAATCTGGACGGGTAGCAATGGCAGCGGAAGGCCAATGACGGAGGCTCCCAGCATGACCATGACTTCTCCGAAGTTGTGCGAGAGGAGATACGAGACCGCTTTCTGAATGTTCGCATAAATGACACGGCCTTCCTCGACCGCCGCGGCGATGGAGGCGATGTTGTCGTCGGTCACCACCATGTCGGCGGCATCCTTTGCCACCTCGGTTCCGCTGAGCCCCATGGCGATGCCGACGTCCGCCCGCTTCAAGGCGGGGGCATCGTTGACACCGTCGCCCGTCATGGCGACGACCGCGCCCTGCGCCTGCCAGGCCTGCACGATCCGAAATTTATGCTCGGCAGTCGTCCGCGCGTACACGGCAATTTGTGAGACCCGGCGATAGAGCTCATCGTTGGACATTGCGTCCAATTCGGCGCCGGTCAACGTGTCGCCACCGAGCCGTAGTCCCAAGTCGCTTGCGATGGCATCGGCCGTCTCGCGTTGATCGCCCGTGATCATCACCGTCCGGATTCCTGCGCCATGCAGCAAGTCCACCGCGGGCCGGGCCTCCGCACGGATCGGGTCGCGCATGGCGATGAGACCGAGAAAGACGAGATGGCGCTCGATCTCAGGCTGAATCCGTCCCTGGCGCGGTGGCAAAGTCCGGCGTGCGACGGCGAGCACGCGCAGCGCCTGCTTCGCGTAGCTGCGTTCGATGTCCCGTACGAGTGCGCG
>JBKPSD010000024.1:0-3439 GCA_046734935.1 Nitrospirota bacterium | reverse complement strand
CTCGAGGCGGGTGCTCGTCTGCTGATTGAGCACGGTAACCATGCCTGCGGTATAGGTCCGGATCTCGTCGCGAGTCACGTCCAGCTCTTTTACTTCGGTTACGCTCTCCAGATACGTGGCCACTTGCTCGAGGGCCTGCCGTTTGGCGGCCTCGATTGCCATCCGAGCAGCGTCCAGGCGTGTGTCATGGTCTCCCATCCGATACTCCGCGCTCGCCGTCACGACACGAAGCGCCGGTTCTTTCTTGGGCGGAGATGTTTCCGGCATGAGAGGCACCGCCTCGCCACGGTATTTCTCCGGTATCGAGTACAGCTCGTTGGTGAAGTTCACCGTCCCGGACTCATCTTTATACCGGTAGATCTGGCTGGCCGCGAGGGCCTGAACGGCCGGGATCAGGAGCAGGAAGGCGATGAGCCGAAGAGGTGAGCGCATGGCGGCCCCCCATCACCATACCACGTCCGGTGACGTGAATGGCGAACGTTGACTTGGCTACCTGGGCTCGTTATATAACCGGCGGCTCCGCATGACAAGAGCGGTCGGCCCCAATCCGCCGAGGCAGCATGAACGATGCCGATTCCGAAACCACGTATCGACATCTGCTCGATCTTTGGACCTCAGGTGTCCGGGACTATCACAGCCTGCTGTCCGATTACCTGACCGCGAATTCGATTTTCGTGGCGGCGATCGGTTTTTTGCTCGCGCGACAACCTATGACGCTGATTTTCATGCTGCTGGTGATCGTGCTGTGTCTCTTTGGCGTCTTGATGACGCTGCAAATGGCGATCGTGCTGGGCCGGTTTTCGGCCCAGACAGCCTTATGGGAATGGCATCTCCGCGGCATCGAAACCGGCGGCCACTGGAAGCAGCCAAGACTCTTCGTCGATCTCTACCACTATCGAGACCGTCATGAACCTCTCACGGAGACAGGCAACGATCCGCCCGTGGTCGCGCCGAACTGGGCGGTTCGCCAGCACCGTCAGTGGTGGGCTCGACGTGAAGTCAGTTTCCCTCTGTTTTTTGGAACCGTCTACGTGCTGTTCCTCGTTTGGAGTCTCACTCAGCTCGTCGGCTGATGCTCGTCGTCGGAGACGACACATGACAAGGCTCGTGTTCATCCTCATGATGCTCTTGCTGAACGTCTCCGCCATCTGCGGCGCAGAATCCGGCCAGATGTCCGTTGCCAACGGCGTCTTCCTCGTTGCGAGTCCGACCTTGAACGATCCGAACTTCAGCCAAACTGTCGTGTTGGTGGTCGAGCATGGCTCCAAGGGAACACTCGGCGTCATTCTCAATCGCCCCACGAACATGCTGCTGTCCGAGGCCTTGCCGGAAGTTCGCGCCCTCAAGGGCACGAGTCACCGCCTGTTTGCCGGTGGTCCCGTGCAGCCGCGCGCCATGATGTTGCTGTCCCGCTCCAAAGAGCCCTACCCGGACATGCGATCGGTGTTTGACCACGTCTATGTAGGAGGCACTCCGGAGGTCTTGGAACGCATGATCTCGCGGGCCGCGCCTGCCGACCGGTTCCGGGCGTTCGCCGGCTATGCGGGATGGGCCCCCGGACAACTCGGAGCGGAAATGCGTGAGGGTGCCTGGGCGGTCCTGTCTCCCGACAACGAAATGTTCGATAAGGATCCGGCTGCCATGTGGCCGGAGAGCGTCGCTCGTCTGCAGGCGCCGAGGGTGATTTCCAATTGAGGCCTGGATTTATCTCGATGGCGGTGGCTCTCGGAATGTCGGTCGTGGCCTGCGCGAAGTCCTTCGACATGTCCGATGAACGCCTGACGCCCCTTGGCCCTGAATGGGGCATCGTGGTCGGTTCGGTCCTGGTCAAGCCTGCGAAGCGTGCAGACGAAAGCGGAAAGTCCCGGGATGCCGCCGACGTGACGTATGAATTCGACGTCGTCCAAAGTCAGCCTGGGGATCCTGAAGGCGAAAGTCCCTACGCCGAACGCTATCGTTTGGAGTCGAAGGGCGGAGAGGAGCGGCTGTTCATTTCTCGTTTACGCACGGGGAGGTACATGATCAGGAGCTTTGCCCAAGACCGGCTTGCCGGGAAAGGCGGTGATCTCGGTTTGGTATTCGAGTGCATGGCCGGTGAAGTCCGGTACGTCGGCCGCCTCCTTGTTGAGGTGCCCCAGCGTGTGTCGCGCGGGAAGGAGTACAGATACGCGGTGGAAAATGCTCGCGAGGCGACGTTGATGAAAATCGCCGGATCTCAGCCGGAGTTGGCGAAGCGAGCGGTCGATGCGCCGATGCGGCCGCTTGAAGAGCAGGTCCCCTGAACGAAAGGATCGGCAATGCCCGGTCAATGCAAGCTTGTGCGCCCACTCGTATACGGCCGTAGCCTGGGCATATCGGTCGCGTGCCTGGCACTCGTGTTGTCAGCAGGCGGGACCGCGCGGTCGGCGGCTGAAGGCGAAGACCATGAACATATGCCGGGTGCGGTAGAAGCCATGACGCCTCATCAACGCCATATGGGGCCGCACATGAAGTGGACCGCACTGCGTCCCGCGGTCCCAGGTGATCTTGAACGTGCCGACCACATCGTGCAAACGTTGCAGCAAGCCTTGAACAAGTACAAGGACTATCATCGAGCCTTGGACGACGGGTTCATTCCGATGCATCCCGACAGAAAGCCGCGTCATTACCATTTTGCGAACAAGGAACGGCGAGCCCTGGCTCGGACGCAATTCGATGCGGCTCAACCCACCTCATTACTGTATAAGAAGACCGGCGATGAGTATGAGCTTGAAGGCGCGATGTATACCGCGCCGCGAGGACTGTCGGAGGACCAACTGAACGAGCGCATTCCTCTGAGCATCGCGCAATGGCATGCGCACGTGAATATTTGTCTCGCACCTGACGGCAGCGGGCGCCGCCTGACCCGCCGGCAGTTCGGCTTCAAGGGCACCATCGCCGACGAATCGGAGTGCCGGCAGGCGGGCGGTCATTTCGTTCCGCAAGCGGGTGGATGGATGATCCATGTGTACCCGTTCGAAACTTCACGGGAGAAAATCTGGACGCACTAACGGTGGTCCGGCCGGCCCGCGGCGATCGATGACCGCCGCAGGCGCCGATGACGTCAGTTCGGGTTGTCCACGTCAAGGATCGTGAGGGTCACAAGGAGCGGCTTGCCTGCCAGCGGGTGGTTATAATCCATCACCGCGTCGGTCTCCGAGATTTGAGTGATCGTAGCCTGCTTTCCGGTTTTGCGATCTTCGAGGACGTCACCGGTCTTCACTCCCGCGGGCAAATCCTTCGTTGGAACGACGGTTTTCTTGTTCGAATCGTATGCGCCGAACGCCTGATCCTGCGTCAGCTTCACTTCCGCTTTCTCCCCCCTCCGCATTCCCGATACGGCCTGCTCAAGCGCCGGCAACATTTGATGCTGCCCCTGGATAAACTGGCTGAGGTCACGAACTTCAATGCGCTCGTCGCC